>JAFDYE010000556.1 GCA_018267585.1 Bacteroidota bacterium | reverse complement strand
GGGGGCGTCGTCCAGTGGCAGGAGGCGTTGCGGGTAGTCGCTGTCGGTGAAGAACAGCGGGCGGGCGCCGGTCTTTTCGAGGTAGAGCAGCTCGGCTTCCACGGATGACCAGTCATTGAAGGATTTGATGGAGTGGGCTGATTCGGGTGGAATTCCGGACTTGAGCAGGGCGTCGGGGCTGGCCTGAAAAATGGCCTTTGCGTCACCGAAGCGCTCGATCAAATTTTTCGAGTAAGCGACACCGATACCTTTTGTACGGGTGAGGGCGAGGAGGTGGAGGGATTCTTCTTTCATTGGGCAAGGTAATTTATTGTGTGAGCGTGGTGTGTTGTGTGTGAGGGTCGTCCGGGAACAGGACTCAGGGGCTGATCACTTTTAGCTCGGTGCGGCGGTTTTGGGCGCGGCCTTCGGGTGTAGAGTTGTCGGCGACGGGGACGGTATCTCCGAAGCCTTTGTATGACAGGCGAGCCTGCGCTATGCCTTTGGAAACGAGATAGGTGGTGACGGCCTTTGCCCTGTTGCCGGAGAGCAGCTGGTTGTCGGCGGCCCTGCCGGAGTTGTCGGTGTGGCCGTTGATCTGGATACGGACGGTGGGGTTGTCTTTCAGCATCTGGACGACGTTGTCCAGCTCGGACCTGGACTCGGGTTTGAGCTCGTACTTATTGGTTTCGAAGAAGATGTTCTTCAGCACGATGGCGGCGTTGGCCTCGATGGGCTGCAGGGGGATGTCGACGTTGAATGCGGTATCGCCCTGTTCGCGGCTCAGGGAGTAGTTATCTGAAAAGAAGAGATAGCCTTTTCTTTTTACGTTGAAGGCATAGTCTTTTCCTTTTGGAAGTGTGATCAGGTAGTTGCCTGTCTCGTCTGTCTGGAGATTGCTGATGACCTGCTGGGTGGCGAGGTCTGTGAGGACGACGCTGGAGGGGAGGCCTTTGCGGGTGGTGCGGTCGTATACCCTTCCTTTTACCCAGAGGGTTCTGGCGGGGCGGATGTCGTCGCGCAGCTCGAAGGTATAGAGGTCCAGTCCGCCGCGGCTGTCCGAGCGGTCGCTGGCGTAGTAGGCTGTCTTTCCGTCGGCGGCTACGACCATGCTGCCCTGGTCTTCGATGTCGTTGATCGGGTAGCCCAGGTTCTCGGGTTTGGCCCACTGGCCGGTGGAGTCTTTGTGTGCTATGAAGAGGTCGTTGCTGCCATAGCCGGGGTGACCGGAAGAGTTGAAATAGAGTGTCTGGTTGTCGGCGTGGATAAAGGGGGTTCCTTCGTCACCGGCGGTATTGATGACGGGGCCGAGGTTTTCGGCCGCGCTCCAGTGACCGTTGAGAAGCCGGTGGCTGACGTAGAGGTCCATGCCGCCGTAGCCGCCGGGTCTGCTGCTGGAGAAATAGAGGTCTTTTTTATCCGGAGAGAGGGAGGGGGCTGCGTCCCAGGAATCCGAGTTGATGCTGTCGCCCATATTTTCGGGGGCGCTCCAGCCGCCGGATGTCCAGTAGGAGATATAGAGGTCGCAGCTGCCCATGCCGCCGGGGATATCGCAGCCGTTGAAGATGAGCATCTGTCCGTCGAGGGATACTGTCTGTGCGGCTTCGTTGTAGTTGGTATTGATGTCGCCTTCGAGGCTGTGCGCTTTTGCCCAGGCGCTGCCGGCGCGGGTGGATTGGTAGAAGTCTTCGTTGTTGTGGTTGACCCGTCGGGTAAAGATGAGCGTATTGCCGTCGAGGCTGATCGAGGGGTAGTATTCGGAGACTTCGGTGTTGATGCTGTCGCCTAAGTTGTGGGGTTCAAATTTGTAATTGGCCGAGGCCTGGTGGGCGGCTGCGTAGTCTACGGCGAATTGATAGCAGCGTTCGCGGTATGCGCCTGCCTTTCGGCTGGTCTCATTGAGGTTGGGGACGGTGAGGAAGACGTCGATCGCCTGGAGGGCCTTTTCGAAATTCCCGAGGCCTGCGAGGTCGATGGAGTAGGGGAGGTTATAGTCTTTGAAGAATTCGCTGTCGATGGCTTTTGCCTGTTCGTAGTATTGGACGGCGGAGCGGTGGTCTTTGAGCTCGGAGTACATGCCGGCCATGGAGAGATAGGCTTCTTCGTAGCCCTTGTCGATGGCGATGGCTTTCTTGAGGGTTTCGATGCCGCCTTTCAGGTCGTCGTTCTGGGCCTGGTCGAGCGCTTTTGTATACAGCTGGGTCGCCTTTTTGCTCACCTTGTCGGGGTTATACTGCGCCTGGCCTGCCAGCGAGGGAAGGAGGAAGAACAACAGGAAGAAGTATGGATACGGTAGACCGAAGCTTTTCATTTTTAATCATTTGGTGGTCGTGTGCGCAATTTAACTAAAACGGGGTTATGGGAAGTTTGTTTTGGGGGGCAAAAAAGAGGGCGCGGATTTCGTTAACATTTCTTTCACATTTTGGCGGCAGCGGGGATGGGGACATGCATGTCTTTTATTTATTATCTGAAAAGAACGGGGTTGGAGCCTATTAAAGTTTTGAAAAAAAACTTATGTATTCGTATTGATTTTTAATTAAATACAAACCAAAACACCCCCACATGAGAAAACTTCCACCACTGTTGGCAGTGTTTGTCCTGTCATGTCAGTTGCTATTCGCCCAAGTCAGACCTATTACCGGCAGGGTTACTGATGCCCTGGGGCAGCCGGTTCCATTCTCAAGCATTCGTATCAAAGGCACCAAGTCGGGGACGAGCGCCGATGCCGATGGTAGTTTTACAATCAGGGCCAAGACGGGTGATGTGCTTGTCGTCTCCGGGACGGGCATTACCGAAAAGGAGGTTACCGTCACGGAAGATGCAGTATTGGCTATCCAGGTGACCAGAAGTTCGACTGCGCTGACGGAGGTCGTCGTGACTGCGCTTGGCATTCAGCGGCAGTCGAAGGAGCTCGGATATGCGACGACCAAGATCAGCACGAAGGAGCTGACGCAGGCGAAGGTGACCGATATATCCACTGGTCTTGCCGGTAAGGTTTCGGGGCTGCAGATCAACCTGACGAATAACAGCGTCAATCCGACGACGCGTATCGTGCTTAGGGGCAACCGAAGCATTACGGGTAATAACCAGGCGTTATTGGTCCTGGATGGGGTCCCTGTGGACGATCCGACCTATATCAACAAGATCGACCCGGAGGATGTGGACAATGTGACTGTGCTGAAAGGGGCGGTTGCGGCGGCTATCTATGGGTCCAAGGCCTCGAATGGGGTGTTGATCATCACTACCAAGCATGGTACGAGGGGTAAGCCGACGATAACGGTCAGCAATACCACCTCGTGGGAGAGGATATCCTATATGCCGAAGGTCCAGACGCGGTTTGGTTCTTATGGCGGAGAGGGTTTTGCTACTTTCCCTGATGGTACCGTGGGGTATGTGCCGTATGAGAACCAGAGTTACGGGCCGCCCTATGACGGGTCGCTGGTACCGCTGGGGTATGGTGTGCCGGAGCGTAATCCCGACGGGACGGTAAACCTGAATAAATTGGACACCAATTTCGTGCGGTATTCGCCGATCAAGAACAATATCCGGGATTTCTTCAATACGGGGTTGACGAACCAGGCCAATATTTCTTTTTCCTCGGGTGATGACCGGGGAACGTTCTATATGGGTTTTCAGGATGTGAACAAGACCGGGATCGTGCCCAATGACAAGGCGAGACGGGATAATTTCAGGATAGGCGGATCGAGGACGTATGGACGTTTCAGGGCGGAGTATACCGCTTCTTTCAACCAGTCTTCGGTGGATATTGCCGGGTTGAGCTATAACCAGACCAATGGCGGCGTTTTTTCGGGTCGTCCGGTATATTTCGAGGTGTTGAATAATCCGGCGCATGTTCCGCTGACCTCTTTCAAGGATTGGCGGAACAATATGTTTGCCGATCCCAACGGATATTTTGACGCCTATGCGACGAATCCTTACTGGACGATCGATAATTCGAGGAGGAAGACCAATGCGTACGATCTTTTGGGAAACCTCAATCTTTCTTTTAAGGTTACTGAGTGGTTGATGTTGTCAGACAGGTTGGGGATCACGCAGACGACGAGCAACAGGAAGTATACGCGTGCGGGGATCAATTTTGCGCCCTGGGCGATCGCCGACCCGTGGGGAGCGGGGAATGTGCCCAGCAGCCAGGGTTATCTGGCGCCTTCGGAGTATGACGAGTCATTCTTTGAGCAGCGGCTAAACAATGACCTGATCGCGTCTTTCAGCAAGGAGTGGGGTGATCTTTCGCTGAAGGGGCTGGTGGGATGGAACCTGGCGCAGCGGTACCAGACGGATCAGTGGCTGGAGGGGGACAACCTGCAGTTCATGGACTTTTATAATATTTCGAGTGTGCTGGGTGTGCCGGGCTATAGCCAGACCACGTACAAGCAAAGGGATGGTGCGTTCTATGGTGAGGCTACCCTTGGGTTCAAGGATCTTCTTTTTCTGCATGGAAGCGACCGGATGGAATGGAACTCTACGCTTGATCCGAGTCAGTACCGATATAATTATTACGGGGTAGACGCTTCCCTGATCTTTACGCAGGCCATCGATGCGTTGAAGAACAGCAAGGTGCTGACCTATGGCAAGATCAGGGGTGGTTATACGAAGGTGGCCAATATCAACTTAGGCGGAACGAATCCTTATGGTGCGTATTCGCTGGTGAATCCCTTTGTGCCGGCCACCGGTTATCAGCTGGCCAACTCGGGTTTTCCGTTCGGTTCGCTTGGCGGTTATTCGCAGTCTACCACTTATCTGAATCCTCTTATCAAGCCTGAGATCACGGATGAGTGGGAGGTCGGCGGTGAGCTGGGGTTCTACAATAACCGGATCAATCTGTCGGGTGCGTATTATCAGAGCAAGAGCAAGGGGCAGACGTTGACGGCGGGTATTGCCGCGCCGACGGGCTTTACGCAAAAGGTCGTGAATGCGGGGTTGGTTACGAACCGGGGGATGGAGCTGGATCTGAACGTGACGCCGGTAAAGACAAAGGATGTGACCTGGAATGTGGGCATATCGTATGCGCATTATATAAATAAGATCAATGAGCTGCTGCCGGGTGTGGATGAGCTGCAGCTGAGCAATTTTGCGAATGGTTCGGCGGGTGTAGCGGGGGGGATCTATGCGGTGAAGGGGCAGCCTTATCCTGTGATCAAGACGACGGACTGGGTGAGGGACTCGGCGAACGGCAAGGTTATCGTCGACCCGGTGACGGGGTTGCCGACGCTGGACCCGAATGAAAAGGTATTTGGGAATACCAACCCGAAGGATATCCTTGGGATCAATACCTCTGTTACCTATAAAGGGTTCACGCTTTCCGCGGTTGTGGATTACCGTGGCGGCAACTATATCATGAATTCGCTGGGGCAGAACATGGATTTCACGGGTGTTTCGTTCCACTCTGCCGAGAACGGCCGTCAGCGTTTTATCTTTCCGAACTCGGAGATCCCGGATGGGACGGGGAAGTATATACCGAATACGAGCGTCGCCATTTCCAATGGCGGTAATATCGGCGGAGCGGGTTTCTGGCCGACGTTGTATACGAATGGGATCGGGACTCCTTATATAACCAATGCTGCTTTCTGGAAGCTGAGGGAGGTTGCGCTTAATTATGAGATACCGGCCAAGGCTTTGTCGAGGGCTTCTTTTATCAAGCGGATCACGGTTGGGATCGTGGGCAGGAATCTGCTGATGTTGCGGCCGAAGTCGAATTTCTGGTCTGACCCGGAATTCAATGACAACAGCACCACGGGTGTCGGTACGAACAATACGGGTACGGGCAACGCGATTGGTTCGACGTCGGAATTCCAGACGCCGCCTACGCGGCTTTACGGCGCCAATATCAGCATTACCTTCTAATCTGCTAATCTGCTCTATGAGCAATTTAAACTATCGGATATGAAAAGAACGAGTTTTCTACTAATTATACTACTGGGGGTGATGGCCGGGGGGTGTAAGAAATACCTCAATGTAAATCAGAATCAGAATCAGCCGACCACAGTCACTCCAAACGTGGTTCTGTCTGCTGCTCTTGTGGGAACTGCCGATAATCTTGGCCGGGACTATCAGAACCTGAACAGGTGGATGGCGTACTGGTCGCGGAGCGGCAACTATGTGCCGGACGTGCAGACCGAGACGTACAATTTGCCGAACAACTATACGGATTTCGAGTGGGGTAATATTTATGCGACGTTGAACAGGTATCACTATATAGAAGGTGCGGGCCGGGCGGCGCAGGACCCTTTTTATGTGGGTGTGGCCAAGGTGATGATGGCGTTCCATTTCTCGATGCTGGTGGATATTTACAATGACATTCCGTACACGAGCGCCTTTGATCCTGTGACGTCGGTTCAGCCGAAATATGACAAGGCGCAGGATGTTTACAACGACCTGGTCAAGCAGATCGACAGTGCCATTGTTCTTTTTGATTCGGCGAAGTCGTTCTATTCGACGGCGCCCACGGTGACGTTGAAGACGGACGAGCAGTATGATGTTATGTTCGGGAGTCCCGGGGGGACGGGAGGGTCGGATGTAGGCACGGCTACGGACAGGATGGATGCCTGGGTGCGGTTCTCGAATACCTTGCTTTTAAGGCTGCTGATGCATCAGTCGCAGGTGGGGTCGCAGCAGGGGCTGATCACTACGGAGCTGGCCAAGATAGAGGCGAATGGCAGGGGCTTTATCGGGGCGGGTCAGAGTGCTATCGTCAATCCGGGTTATCAGAATTCGACGGCCAAGATCAATCCTTTTTATGCTACGTTCTATACGGTCACTGCGGCTACTACCAATGTGGCTTATTACCGGGCGAATACCTATGCGGTGAATTTTTACAACAGCAACAATGATCCGAGGCTTGGAGCATTTTATGGGCCTGTAAATGGCGGCTATGCCGGCAATTTTGACGGTGATCCGGCGGCTGTGTCGAATGCGAATACTTCTGCCATTGGCCCTGGCTTGCTGAAGGGGCCTGGTCAGGACCAGCTGATACTTTCGGATTTTGAGAGTCTTTTCCTACAGGCGGAAGCGGTGCAGCGGGGCTGGATCACGGGGAATGCGCAGACCTTGTTCGAGTCGGCCATTACGCAGTCCTTTGAATACCTGTATAAGGACGGGACCAACCAGATACCTGCGGGTGCGACGCCCGATGATGATGCGAAGGCTTACTATACGCAGGGTGTTGCGGATGTCGACTGGATGGCTTCGCCGAACAAGCTGCATGCTATTCTGACGCAGAAATGGGCGGCGCTGAACGGGATCAACCAGGTGGAAGCGTGGACGGATTTCCGGAGGACGGGTATTCCGGCTTTGCCGATATCGAAGTCTCCCACGCATATCGAGCCGCAGATCCCGGTGAGGTATCTGTATCCTCAGTCGGAGCTGAATACGAATGGTGTTAATGTGCCGCAGCTGGGTGCCAATGCCCAGTTCACGGCTAAAATTTTCTGGAATCAATAAATCGAAAAACAATGAAAAGACTAATAAATATAAAGTGGGGGTTGATCGGGGGAGTTCTTTTATGCAGCTCTTGTCTGAAGAATAACGGGCCGGTGCAGGATTATTCGCAGAGTCCGGCGTTGGTGAGCATTCAGGGGGACGGGCAGTATAGCGGGATATATGTGACCTCTCAGTCGGTGCTGCCTGTCGGTACTGCCTCGGCAAGTGTCGAGGTGGCGTTATCTGTCGCGGGTCTGACGCTGTCGACTCCGGTGACGGCGACGCTGGTGGTGGATCAGGCGACGCTTGATCAGTATAAGGCTGAGAATTCGGATCCGACGAGGCTGCTGCTGCCGGCGGACAATTATCAGATCGCGAACAATGGGGCTGTTACGATCAGTCCGGGGCAGCAGATCGTGAAGGACTCTATCACTTTTTTTGGGAACAAGATCGATTTCACGAAAGACTATGCGTTGCCTTTGCTGCTGACCGATGGCAAGGGCGCCAGGATACCGGACAATCTCAAGCAGGAAGTTATCCTGGTCAAGCTGAAGAGTATCTATGAGGATACTTATAATCTGTCCGGGTCGAGGATCCTGTATAATGGGGCGACGGTGGGGTCGGGTGTATTGGCGACGGCCGGCATTACGGGGAGTGCGATGTTCTCGACGGTGAGTCCGAATGTGATCGATGGTCAGCTGGCGGATCTTACCAGTCAGATGTCGCTGCAGATAAATCCGGATAATTCGGTGACAGTGTTGCCGAGTCAGGCCAATGCGGGTAATTCTTTTGCGTCGGTTGCCAATGACGGGACCTGTACGTATAATCCGGCGACGAAGACCTTCACGCTGCACTATAAATATTATAATGGAGCGGGGAACCTGCGGCATATCGACGAGGTGATGGTGGGGCAGTAGGTGGAGAGGGGTATGGTGACTCGGGTCGGTGGGTGTGAAGTCGGGTAGGGTTTAGGGCACGTGGATGTATTTGTGTAATTGCAAGGAGAATCTCCATTGGGGGTTCTCCTTTATGTATTCTATGATGAGGGGAGTGACGGTGGCGGATCTGCTCCATTCGGGCTGGAGGTAGAGGCGGCAGGTGGGGGATGTCTGGCGTGCCCATTGTTCGGCCCAGTCGAAGTCGCTGTTGTTATAGATGATGATCTTGAGTTCGTTGGCCAGGGGGAGGATCCCGGGGAGGGGGGCTTTGAATTTTTTGGGGGAAAGGGTGATCCAGTCCCAGTCGCCGCTGAGGGGGGAGGAACCGGAGGTTTCGATATGGGTGGCGAAGCCGGCCTGGTGCAGTTGGTCGGTGAGGTGGCGGCAGTCGTGCATCAGCGGTTCGCCGCCGGTGATGATGGCGATGCGGCCGGGGTGGGCGGAGGCTTCGGACACCAATTGGTCGATTGGCCGGAGGGGGTGTTTGCCGCCGTCCCAGCTATCCTTTACGTCGCACCAGAAGCAGCCGACGTCGCAGCCGCCGAGGCGGATGAAATAAGCGGCTTTTCCCTGGTGATAGCCTTCTCCCTGGAGGGTGTAGAACGACTCCATGACAGGGAGGGGGGACCCGGATGGTGATGACGCGGGGGATCCGGGGGACCCTGGATATGATGACGCGGGGGATCCGGGCGAAGAAGGTGCCGGGGAGGACGGGGAGTGATATGGTGTCTCAGCTGTCATTTCTTTCTTTGCAGGCTCTGAAGGTGTTTTTCATGAGTGCGGCGATGGTCATGGGGCCGACTCCGCCGGGTACGGGGGTGATGTAGCTGGCGAGGGGGGCTACTTCTTTGAAGTTGACGTCTCCTTTCAGGGCGAAGCCGCTTTTTTTGCTGGCGTCGGGGACGCGGGTGATGCCTACGTCGATGATGACGGCGCCTTTTTTCACCATGGATGCGGTGACGAACTCGGGTTTGCCGAGGGCGGCGACGATGATATCGCCCTGGAGGCATAGTTCCTTAAGGTTATGGGTATGGGAGTGGCAGATGGTGACGGTGCAGTTGCCGGGGTTGGTGTTGCCGCTGAGGAGGATGCTCATGGGGCGGCCGACGATGTTGCTGCGGCCGACCACTATGGCGTGTTTGCCGCGGGTGTCTATTTTATAGTGTTCGAGGAGGAGCATGATCCCGTAGGGGGTGGCGGGGACAAAGGTGGGCAGGCCCTGGACCATTCTGCCGACGTTCTCGGGGTGAAAGCCGTCCACGTCTTTGGAGGGGTGGATGGCATTGATCACTTTTTCGTCGGAGATGTGTTTGGGCAGGGGCAGCTGTACCAGTATGCCGTCTACGTCGGGGTCGTCGTTGAGCTCTTCGATGATGTTGAGGAGTCTGTTCTCGCTGATGTCCGACTCGAGCCGGAGGAGGGTTGATTTGTAGCCTATTTCTGCGCAGGCTTTGACTTTTGCGCCGACATAGGTTTCGCTGGCTCCGTTGTTCCCTACCAGTACTGCTGCGAGGTGGGGGACTTTTTTTCCTTCTGTCTTAAGTTGGGCTACTTGTATCGCGAGTGCATCCTTTATCGCCCGGGAGGCGAGCTGTCCGTCTAGTAATTCCATCCCGCAAAGGTAGGATTCGGGTAAATGAAAATGTCAATAAAAATCCACGACAAATAATTTAGTTTTTTAATATTGAATTTTAGCAAAGGAAGAGCCGGAAACGGTCAAATAATACTTTAGAAGTATGACATTAGGGAAAAATTACACTCTGTTGAAATTAAAAAAAAGAATAATTTAAAAAGTCATGCATTCATTTTCGGATATGCCCCTCATTTAGTCAACTATATTTAATATGATTTGATATATAACAAAATATGAATAGTTAAAAAAATACATTTACTGCTGTCGAAATTAAAATCTTTTAATCTTTTTGTTAAAGTTCGTTAACAATTTTTTTGCGCTAAAAAAAAGTTAATATAAATTCGGGTTCTACTACACAAAACTAAACAGTCACATGAGAAAATTTCTATCACTGCTTGCGGTGTGGGCATGCTTTTGCGTGTCCGTGTTTGCGCAAACGAAGATGGTCACCGGAAGAATCAATGATCTTACCGGAACTCCGATCGTCAATGCATCAATCGTCATTAAGGGAACGCATTCGGGCACTACTTCAGACGCCCTCGGCAATTTCAAGTTGCCGGCGAAGAAGGGGGACGTGCTGGTCATTTCTGCTGTTGGTTATAATCCATTGGAAATGAAATTAGGCGGGCAATCCGACCTGGACGTTCAGCTATCTGCGGGCAATAAGATCATGGATGAGGTGATCGTCACTGCGGGTGGGATCAAATCGAAGCGGCGGGAGGTGGGTACGGCCAATACCGTGATCAAGGCGACGACTTTGACGGCGGGGAAGGCTGTGAATATCGCGAGTGGTCTTCAGGGGAAGGTGGCCGGGCTGAATATCAGCGGCACTTCGAGTGGGGTGAATCCGAATTTCCGGCTTGTGTTGCGGGGGCAGCGGTCGCTGACGGGGAACAACCAGGCGCTGATCGTGTTGGATAACGTTATCGTTCCCAATGCTTTACTGGCCCAGCTAAATCCTGAGGACGTAGACGAGGTTGTCGTCCTGAATGGGAGTGGCGCTGCGGCGCTTTATGGCAGCCAGGCTTCGAACGGGGCTATTATTGTGACCACGAAGAAGGGTAGGAAAGGTGCGGCGGAGATCCATGTGGCCAATACCACGACTATCGAGTCGGTGGCTTTTTATCCCAAGATACAGAAGAAGTTTGGATCGGGCGGCACTGCTTACGGGCTTGATCTGAATGGTAATCCGCTGTTCAACTACCTGGAGAATCAATCCTACGGGCCGGCATTTGATGGTATCAAGAGGCCGCTGGGGCCTGCGCTGGAGGATGGGAGCCAGGACTCTGCTTTCTATTCATATAATCCCGGCCATTTTAAGTTCTGGCAGCATGGGATCACGAACCAGTCGGATCTCTCGCTGAGCAGCGGGGATGACAATTCTACTTTTTACCTGTCCGGACAGTATTCGACGACGACCGGTACGACACCGGGGGATCACTACAACAGGGCGACGGTCCGGATCAATGGTACGCGGAAGCTGGGCAACAAATTAAATGTCGTTTACAACACGACCTATACGCAGAACAGGTATGACATTACGTCGCAGACTGCTTCGATGTACTCGCAGATGTTGAATATGCCGTCCAACGTGGATATTACCAAGTACAAGAACTGGAGGACGGACAAGTTTGCGAATCCGAACGGGTATTATAATCCCTGGTATCAGAATCCTTATTTCACGGCGGACGACTACCGGTCGAAGCAGCGGAATGACTATCTGACGGCGAATGTCGAATTGCGCTATACGCCTGTTGCGGGTTTGGACCTGGTGGCCCGTCAGGGGATCGCTACCAAGAACAACTCTTATAAGAATACGATCGGTGCTTTCAAATACACGACGTTTGCGAAGAATACCGATCAGAGTTCGAAGTCGGATATTGCGGCTTCCGTGGGTGATGCGAGTACTTATAATACGGAGCTGCTGACGGATGGATTTCTGCAATATATTAAGAAGGCGGGGGACTTTAGTGTTAATCTGATTGCGGGCGGGCAGTGGCGACAGGACCAGGCAAAATATGTTGCCATGTCGGCGAATGGCCTGGTGGTTCCGAACCTTTTCAATGTGAGTAACGGGGTTGGGACGCCTGGTGTCGGCGAATCCGATTTCGAGACCCGGCAGATCGGTGCATACGGGGATGTGCGATTTGGTTATAAGAACTATCTCTATCTGCATGGCACTGCCAGGAATGACTGGGTTTCCATTCTGAACCCCGATAACCGGTCATTCTTTTATCCGTCGGCTGACCTTTCCTTTGTGGCGAGCGAAGCCATCAATGCTATAAAGGAAAGCAATACGATCAGCTATTTAAAGGTGAGGGGCGGCTGGTCGAAAGTTGGCCAGGTGAACCTTGGCTACTCTACCGGTGATGCTCCGGACTATGGTGCGTACTATCTGGTGCCGACCTATTCCAGCACCAACCAGGGATTTCCTTATGGGAATCTGGCGGGGTATTCGGTGGGTAACACGCTGGTCTCTCCGAGTCTGAAGCCGGAGATCACAAAGGGCTATGAGGTTGGTTTTGATCTGAATCTTTTCAAGAACCGTTTTGTTTCCAATTTTACCTGGTATGATACCAAGACGGACAATCAGACGGTGAACACGGCTATTTCCAACAGTACCGGTTTTACTGGTCTGCGAACCAATACCGGTCAGACCCAGAGCCGTGGGATCGAGGTCACGGCGCATATGACGGCTGTCCAGACGCGGGACTGGAACGTGACGGTAGGGGGCAATTATACCTACCTGGATAACAAGGTAAATTTCATCAGTTCGGCACTGCCGAACCTGTCGCTGTCGACCTACAGCTCTACGGCGGGTTCGTATGCGGTGGCGGGAAGGGCATTCCCGGTGATCATGGGCTATGACTATCTGAGGGATCCGCAGGGGCATGTGATCGTGGATCATATGACGGGTTTGCCGACGAAGGCCGATACGATCTCTTTTTTGGGGAATGCGGTCGCCAAGAACCGGTTGAGCCTGGATCTGTCTGTCAGCTACCGGCATTTCCATTTGTCTGCGTTGTTCGAGTACCGCGGCGGGTATAAGGTGTACAACTCGATGGGAACGGAGCTGGACTGGTCCGGTACGGGATACAGGACTGCGGTGTACAACCGTCAGTCGTTCGTCTATCCGAATTCCGTATACGAGGACCCGAACAAGCCGGGCAGCTATATCAAGAACACGACTGTGGCGATTGCCAATGGCAATGGCAACAATGGGTTCTGGACGGATGGGATCAACAGGGACGTGACTTCCAACTATGTTACTTCGGGTGCTTTCTGGAAGCTGCGGGAGGCGTCGATCT
>JAFDYE010000555.1 GCA_018267585.1 Bacteroidota bacterium | reverse complement strand
TCCGGCGGGTTTCCGCAACTATTTTGTGATGGAGTTCGACCGGCCTTTTGCGGCTGTCGGTACCTGGGAGAATGCGGGCAATACGATACAGGCGGATAGTGTGTTCCGGGAGGGGCGGGGCGCGGGGGCGTGGTTACGTTTTGCGCCCGGATCGGTGGTGCAGGTGAAGATCGCATCGTCCTATATCGGTCCTGAGCAGGCGGAGCTGACGCTGGACCGGGAGCTGGGCTGGTCTGCGGGTTTTGATCAAACGCGGGCGGAGGCGCATCGTGTCTGGAACGAGCTGTTCAACCGGGTGCTGGTGGAAGGGGGGACGGAGGAACAGCGGGCCACCTTTTATTCCTGTCTGTTCCGCGCGAATCTTTTTTCGCATCAATTCTTCGAATACGGCCGGGATGGTAAGCCGTATTACTATAGTCCATACGATGGGAAGGTCCATAGCGGGTATATGTATACGGACAATGGTTTTTGGGATACGTTCAGGTCGCAATTCCCGCTGAATACGATACTGCATCCTACGATGGAGGGTCGATATATGCAGGCTTTGCTGGCGGCGCAGCAGCAGTGTGGCTGGCTGCCGGCCTGGTCTTTTCCCGGTGAGACGGGGGGGATGCTGGGCAATCATGCTATTTCGTTGTTGACGGATGCCTGGGTGAAGGGGATCAGGACGTTCAGTCCGGATTCGGCGCTGAAGGCTTATTTGCATGAGGCAACGAATAAGGGGCCGTGGGGCGGGGCCAATGGCCGGCAGGGTTGGAAGGACTATTATGAGCTGGGGTATGTGTCGTATCCGGGGTCACAGGGTTCGACGGCGCAGACGCTGGAATATGCGTATGACGACTTTTGCGGCTATCAGCTGGCGACGGTGACGGGGAGGCCTTTTTATGCCGGTGTGTTTGGAAAGCAGATGTATAATTACCGCAATGTTTATGATCCGACTACCGGATTTATGCGCGGGCGTGGGGCGGATGGGAGGTGGACGCCGGATTTTAGCGCTCTCGACTGGGGTGGTCCTTATACAGAGGGGAATGCCTGGCATTATACCTGGTCGGTCTTCCACGACGTGCAGGGGTTGATCGACCTGATGGGTGGGGAGAAGAAGTTCGTTGCGAAGATGGATAGTGTGTTTACTCTTCCTGGTGTGGTGAAGACCGGGACCTATGGCGCGGTCATTCACGAGATGAGGGAGATGCAAGTGGCGAATATGGGTCAGTATGCGCAGGGCAACCAGCCTATTCAGCATATGATCTATCTCTACGACTATGCGCGTCAGCCGTGGAAGGCACAGCAGCATGTGCGGGAGGTGATGGACCGGCTGTATAATGCGACGGAGAAGGGCTTCCCGGGGGACGAGGACCAGGGTGGGATGTCGTCGTGGTATGTGCTCAGCGCGTTGGGGTTGTATGCCGTGTGTCCGGGGACGGATCAGTGGGTGATCGGCAGTCCTGTTTTTCCCAGGGCGACGATAACGATGGAGGATGGCCGGCGATTTGTGATCGAGGCGGTGGGGAATGGCCCCGGGAAGGTGTATATACGGCGGGCATCGCTGAACGGGGTTGGGTATACGCATAATTTTATACGGCATTCCGATATTGTGGGCGGTGGTGTGCTGCGATTTGAGATGAGTGATAAGCCTGCGTTCGACAGGGGGATTCTGGATGCTGATAAACCGTACTCTTTAACAAAGAAATAATGGCAATTTTTAAATGGATGGGTGTGCTGCTGTTGGCGGCTACGCTCCAGGTTGCGGCTCAGGAAAGGATCAGTCTTAGGGGTTGGCGGCTGAGGCCGGTGGATAGTGCAGTTGGGGGGTGGATACCGGCGGTGGTGCCGGGTTGTGTTTTTACGTCATATGTTCAGGCGGGGATCGAGAAGGACCCGAATTTTGGAGACAATATCTATACCGTAGACCGGCGTAAGTATGATCGGGATTTCGAGTATAGGGTGGAGTTTGAGACGCCGCGGCAGCTGGGGGAAGGTGGTGGACCGGCGCGCGGAGCGGAGCGGAAGGTTTGGTTGAGGTGTGACGGGATCAATCGCCGGGGGGAATTGTTTTTGAATGGGCGGCGTCTGGGGCAGCTGGATGGATTTATGGACCGGGGTTGTTTTGACCTGACGGGTTTGTTAGTGTCGTCTGGCCGGAATGTGCTGAGGGTGGTTGTTGGCTGGCCGGGGAGGCCGGTTGCGAATCATGCGAGTCCGACCTATATATCGAGTGACGGCTGGGACTGGATGCCTTCTGTGCCGGGGTTGTTGCAGGGGATCACGGGGGATATGTATCTGGAGGTGACGGGGCCTGTGCGGATCGTCGATCCGTGGGTAAGGACTTCGTTGGGCGCCGATACTTCGGTGGATGTTAGTCTTGGGTTGGACAACCGGGGAGCGGTTGCCGACTCGGGTGTTGTCCGCTGCACGATCGAGCCGGGTAATATTGTGATGACGCGTAAGGTGCGGTTGGGGGCGGGGGAGCGTGTGGATGTTGGTTTGCGGGCGGTGATTCGAGGGGCCAGGTTGTGGTGGCCGAACGGGTATGGGAAGCCGGATCTTTATTCCTGTAAGGTGGAGTATGCCGGATCTGATAGCAGGGTTTTGAATTTTGGGATCCGGAAATTCAGTTATGATACGGTGGGTGGGGTGTTGCATATCTCGGTCAATGGGCGCCGGGTCTTTGTCAGGGGTGGCAACTGGGGGATGAGCGAGTACCTGTTGCGGTGCCGGGGGGCGGAGTACGACTGGAAGGTGCGGTTGCATCGCGAGATGAATCTGAATATGATCCGCAACTGGATCGGCTCTACGACGGATGAGGAGTTCTATGACGCCTGTGACAAATATGGAATTATGGTATGGGATGATTTCTGGCTCAATTCGCATCCCAATCTGCCGGACGATGTATTTGCCTTTAACCGCAATGCGGTGGAGAAGATCAAGCGGCTGCGCAATCACGCGTGTATAGCGGTCTGGTGTGGTGACAATGAGGGGTATCCGCTGCCGCCTTTGAACGGGTGGCTGCGGGAGGATGTCAGGACCTATGATGGCGGCGAACGGCTGTATCAGGCCAATTCGCATGCCGACGGTCTTACGGGGAGCGGGCCGTGGGCGAATTTTCATCCCAACTGGTATTTTACAAAATACCCTGGCGGTTTTGGCGGCAGTCCCGGCTGGGGTTTCCGGACGGAGATCGGTACGGCGGTGTTTACGACCTATGAGAGCTTCAGAAAGTTTGTGCCGGATAGTCTGGCGTGGCCGAGGAACGAGCTATGGAATAAGCATTTCTTTGGGTCTTCGGCGGCCAATGCGGGTCCGGACCGGTATGACGACGCTATTAACAAGGGGTATGGGGTTGCGACTGGTATCCGGGACTATTGTAAGAAGGCGCAGCTGGTGAATATCGAGACCAATAAGGCGCTATATGAGGGCTGGCAGCATCATATCTGGGCTGACGCTTCTGGTGTGATGACGTGGATGAGTCAGCCGGCGTATCCCAGTATGGTCTGGCAGACCTATGACTATTACTACGATCTGACGGGGGCTTACTGGGGTGTGAAGAAGGCTTGTGAGCCGTTGCATATCCAGTGGAGCTATGCCGACAATTCGGTGAAGGTGGTGAATACGACGACTGTGGACAGGGTGGGGTTGCGGGCCGAGGCGATTGTATATGGGCTTGACGGGAGGCCTGTGCCTGGTCTGGGTAAGAGGATTGTTGTGGATGTTCCGTCGGATACCGCGGTGGCGTGTTTTGATCTTGGTTTTGACAAGGGCGAAATGCATTTTATCCGACTTTTGTTGAGGGATGCGGTTGGCCGGCTGGTATCGGATAATTTTTATTGGAGGAGCAGTAAGGCGGGGGATTATACGGCTTTGAACAAAATGGGTAAGGCGAGGGTGGGGGTGTCGTCGAAGTTGCTGAGCCGCGGGGGTCGGGATGTTATCGTTGCGACGGTGAAGAATGGGTCGAGTCCGGTGGCGTTTGCCGTCCGGGTGCAGGCTGTGCGGGCTTCTGATGGGGAGCGGCTGTTGCCGGCGCTGATGAACGACAACTATTTTACCTTATTCAAAGGCGAGCATAAGACGATCGAGATCGAGTTCGATCCGTCCTTATTAAAGGGGGGAGATTACCGGCTGATCGTAGAACCCTATAATAAATGACTATGCGAATAATGTTGATGCTTTTGTTGTTTGCGCAATCGGTCTTTGCGGGTGGCCTGCAGCTTGGCAGCGGGTTGCAGGATGGGATGGTGGTGCAGCAGAACAGGCCGATGACGGTCTGGGGTTGGAGTGATCCGGGGTCGGTCGTTGCGATCCGGCCGGATTGGAGTGGTGGTGTGGTGTCGGTTGTTGCCGATGGATCGGGATATTTTTCGGGTATAGTGGCGGTGCCTTCGGTGCGTGCGGGGGACTACCGGTCGCATGTGCTGACGGTGAGCAGTGGGGGGGTGCAGGTGAGTCTTAGCAATATTTTGATCGGGGAGGTTTGGTTGTGCAGCGGCCAGTCGAATATGCAGTTTGCGCTGCGGGAGGTGCTGGACTCTACGGCGGAGGTGGCTGCGGCCCGGCATCCTTTTTTGAGGCTGTTGGATGTCGGGCTGAATTTCAGTGCTGCGCCTATTGATTCTTTTAGGGGGAAGTGGGTGGAATGTTCCCCTTCCGTCGCGGCGCGGTTCAGTGCGGTGGGATATTTTTTTGGCCGGCGGCTGCAGCAGGCGCTGGATGTGCCGGTGGGGATCGTCTTTTCGGGTATCGGGGCGTCTGCCGCGCAGGCCTATGTGCCGCGGGATGTGCTGGCGGCGGATACTATGCTCGACAGGGTGTACCTGGAACCGTTTTTGAACAGTCCCCGGTCGAAGGAGGTGATCAATGGTGCGTTTTCTTTTGAAAAGGTTACGCGGCCTTATTTATTGTATAATGCGATGATCTATCCGTTGAGGCGTATGTCGATGAGGGGTATTTGCTGGTACCAGGGGGAGGCAAATCGAATGGAAAGGGAATCGTATACAAGGCTGACTCAGGCGATGATCTGCAGCTGGCGGGGTCTTTTTGCGCAGGGGGAGCTGCCTTTTTATTATGTGGAGGTCGCGCCTTTTTTCTGGGACAACGAGGACTCTACGCTGGCCGACTATGCTTTTTTCCGCGAGGCGCAGCGGAAGGTGGCTGCGCTGGGCAATACGGCGATGGTGACTACGGTGGATGTCGGCGAGAGCCGGAATCTTCATCCGCATAATAAGAAGCCTGTCGGCATCCGGCTGGCGCAGACGGCGTTGAACCGGACCTATGGGCGGCTTGATACGGTGTGTGGCGGGCCGCGCTGTCAGCATTTGGAGGTGAGGGGGAGAAAGGTGACGGTCTATTTCGAGCCGGGGACGGCGGATGGGTTGCGTACAGATGACGGGTTGGCGCCGAGCCATTTTATGGTTGCGGGTGTCGACCGGCGCTGGTATCCGGCTTTGGCGAGGATCGATGGCGACAGGGTGGTAGTGTGGTCGGATGCGGTGAAGAAGCCGGTGGCAGTCCGGTATGCTTTTGTAAATGCGGCGGTGACGAATTTGCGGAATGCGGCGGGTTGGCCGGTGCCGTTGTTCAGGACGGATGACTGGGCGGAGCCGCCTGTAAAAACGAAATAAATGAAACGACTGGTTATGTTCGTGCTGCTGGGGACCGCGCTGCGGGGTTTGGCTCAGACGGGGGAATCTGCGGGGGATACGGCATGGTTTATCGACGGCTATCATGGTGGTATATATGGTCATCTTCCGGCCTGGCAGACGAAGTTCATGGTGGAGCAGCTGGCGGCGCATCCCGACTGGAAGATCAATCTCGAGCTGGAGCCTGAGTCGTGGGACAGTATTGCCGCGGCGGATGCCGTCCATTACGCGGCCTTCCGGCGGTTGATGGCGGACCAGGGTGCCGGCGGGCGTATCGAGTATGTCAACCCGGCTTATGGCCAGAGCTATCTCTATAATATTTCGGGGGAGAGTGTTATCCGGCAGTTGGGGTATGGAATGCGGAAGCTGCGGGAACATTTTCCGGGGATCGTGTTCAGCACTTATTCCTCGGAGGAGCCGTGTTTTACCAGTGCGCTTCCGCAGATACTGCGGTCCTATGGTTTCCGGTATGCTTCGTTGAAGAACCCGAATACCTGTTGGGGCGGTTATACGCGGGCGTATGGAGGGGGGCTTGTCAACTGGATCGGTCCGGATGGAAGTTCGATATTGACCGTGCCGAGGTATGGGGTGGAAGCGTTGAAGCCGGGGTCGATATGGGAGACGATTGCTTCTTCTAATAGTGATGATTATGTGAAGGCGGCGTTTGCGGCTGGGATCCGGCATCCTGTCGGGATGTGTCTGCAGGATGCGGGATGGAATTTCGGGCCCTGGTTGAGGGGGCATGGTTACCAGCCCACGAAGTATGCCACGTGGAGGGGATATTTTGCTGTTGCGGCCGGTGATGTTGCCACGGACTGGCGTTTTTCGCAGGAGGATGTGCTGGTGGGTCTGATGTGGGGTTCGCAGGTGTTGCAGCGGATTGCGCGTAGTGTCAGGCATTCGGAGAATCTGCTGGTACAGGCGGAGAAGATGGCGGCTATGGCCGGTGAGTGGAGGGGGATGTCCTGGCCGGCCGGGACGCTGGACGAGGCCTGGCGGGGGTTGCTGTTGTCGCAGCATCACGACTGCTGGATCGTGCCGTATAATGGCAAGCCGGGGGATACCTGGGCCGACAAGGTGCGGCGCTGGACGGGGGGGACGGATGCGAGGGCTGATAGTGTGATCGGGGTGGCGGAGGGGCGGGGTTCGGGCTGGGTCCGGATTTATAATACGACTGGTGTCGGGAGGAGGGAGTGGGTGAAGTATGGGGATTTGCGGTTTGTGGCGGATGTGCCGCCGATGGGGTATGTGAGCTATCGGGTCGATTCGTTGAAGGCGGTTTCGAAGGGAGTTGGGGTTGATGGGGGCTTGGCGGGGGTTCGGGTGACGCGTGGGGCGGATGGCCGTGTTACGATAAGGTCTGATCTGCATACGATCGTGCTGGACCCTGCGAGGGGTGGGGTGATCACCAGCTGGATATTTGGTGGGCGTGAGCTGGTGCAGCGGGGGAAGGGGTTTGGGGAGTTGCGGGGCAATTTTTACAATGATGGTGGTTTTCGGAGCAGTGTCGAGATGCCGGCGGAGGTCGGGGTGGATAGTGGGGTTGTCGTTGTCAGGGGGCAGATCGCGGGTCATCCGTTAAGGGAGGATATTACGGTAAGACAGGGTGAGCCGCGGGTCGACGTGCATCTGCGTATCGACTGGAAGGGTAATCCGGCTATCGGCGAATATTTTGAGGTTCCTAAAGATCAGGAGGTGAGGAAGGCGTATTATGATGACCGGTACAAGCTGCTGGCGCTGTTCCCGGTGGATGTCGTTGCTCCGAAAGTTGTTAAGAACGCGCCTTTTGACGTGGTGGAGAGCAGGTTGGACAATACGTTCTACAATCGTTGGGACAGTATAAAGAACAATGTGATCCTGGACTGGGTGGACCTGGAGGGGCGGGCTGGTGGCGGGACTGTGGGTATGGCTCTTTTCACGGACCATACTACCAGCTATGCGCATGGGGACAGTATTCCGCTGGGGCTTACCGTGCAGTATTCGGGCAATGGTATCTTTTACAGGAACTATACTGTCGATGGGCCGACGGAGTTGAACTATGCTTTGCTGCCGCATGCCGGTCCGTGGGATTCGGCGCGGCTCTGGACTGCGGCGACGAGGTGGAAGGAGCCGTTGATCGTGGCGCCTGTTGGAGAAGGGGGGGCTCGATGGCTGTTGCGTCCCGATGCGGGTGTGGAGGTCAGCTCGGTCCGGCGGGATAGTGGTGCGTTGGTCGTGAGGCTATTCAATGCGGAGGTGGGTCGGGGGGAGGCCCGTGGCAGGAAAGCTGGTGAGGGGAAAGTTGGTGGAGGGAAGGCTGATGGAGGGAAAGTTGATGGGGGGAAGTTTGGTGAGGGGAAAGTTGATGGAGGGAAGGCTGGTGGGGGCGAGGTTCGTTTGTGGCTGGGTTTTGTCCCGCGTGCTGCCAGGGTAGTTGAGCTGGATGGGC
>JAFDYE010000554.1 GCA_018267585.1 Bacteroidota bacterium | reverse complement strand
GCAAGGATTTTATAGAAAGCATTTTCAACAGACATCATATTTCCGCGGTCCTTTCCATATTTGTCGCCTTTATCTTTCTGATCGTGGTTGGCTTCTTCATGGACTCGCGGTACTTCCAGCTGCCTGCGGCGGCGAGCATTCTCATCTTCTTTGCCATTCTGATCTCGCTGTCAGGCGCCTTCTCCTATTTTCTTCAGTCCTGGAGCATTCCTTTTTTTGTCGTGGTGTTCCTGATCCTGAACCTGCTCTACCGATATAACGTCATCGACCCGACGAACAAGGCCTATGGGCTTTTCTACAACGGGAAGCAGGACCGGCCGCTTTATGACCGGGAGACCCTGCTGCAGCTGTGTTCGGAAGATAATCTCCGGAAGGACAAGGCCAATATGGTCCGCATTTTAGACCGTTGGAAGGCCCGGCAGCCGGAGGCAAAGCCCGTTCTTTTCCTGGTGAATACCAGTGGCGGAGGCAGCCGCAGCGCCACTTTCACCATGAGCATTCTACAGCGGCTGGACAGCCTTAGCAACGGGCTGCTGATGCGGAAGACGGTCCTGATCACCGGCGCGTCGGGCGGGATGCTGGGCGCCGCCTATTTCCGCGAGCTGGCGAGGCTGCGGGACGGCGGAGACACGGCTATCCATCTCCAGAGCAGGCGCTATATCGGCGATATTTCGCGCGACCTGCTGAATACCCTTTTCTCTTCCTTCGTCGCGCGGGACCTTGCGTCGCCCGCTCAGAAATTCACGGTCGACGGGCATGAATACGTGAAAGACCGCGGCTTTGCCTTTGAACAAAAGCTCAACGAGAATACGCATGGCGTCCTGAACCGCCAGCTCAAGGATATTGCGGCCGATGAATCGGCGGCCAAAATGCCCATATTGCTGTTCAACCCTGTGATCACCCGCGACAGCCGGGCGCTCGTCATCAGCACGCAGCCGGTGAGCTTTCTGATGCGGCCACGGTTTGACAGCGCCAGGATCCCCGCAATGGATCCCGACGCCGTCGACTTCGGGGCATTGTTCAGGAAGCAGGAGCCGATGAACCTTCGTTTGCTGACCGCTCTGCGGATGAATGCTACTTTCCCTTACGTATTGCCCAATGTGTGGCTGCCGACGCGGCCGGTAATCGACGTAATGGACGCAGGCTTCCGGGATAATTTCGGGGAGATGAATGCCATTCGTTTCCTCAACGCTTTCCGGGAGTGGATCCAGGAAAACACCAGCGGCGTCGTGCTGCTTCAGATCAGGGACCGCAAGGCGGGCGGATGGGAGAATCCCTACGAACAGGAAGACGTCACCGAGATCGTTACAAAACCCATCCTTCTCCTGCAGGACAACTGGTACAAGATGCAGGAATACAACCAGGACGATCTGCTGAGTCTTTCGCAGAACGCAATGGGCTTTCCTTTCCGCAAGCTGATCTTTCAATATGTTCCCAAGACAGAGGATGCCGGGGCCGCGCTCAACTTTCATCTAACCCGGCAGGAAAAGCTGAATATTATCGGATCGCTGGACAATGAGCAGAACCGGCGGGCCTTTCAGACCTTTAAAGAATTGGCGGGGAAATGATTGAGGCCCTGCCCGGGCACGGTCATCCGGCCTGTGGCCGGATCAGCCATATCGTTTTCGGCACCACCTTTATACTATACTCCGGCGCCGCCGCTGCAGGATCCCCATCGATATGCAGCGGTGCACATTCCGGATTTGCGATCTCCAGCGATGGCGTCCTGAAATAAAGAACCCTTCGCCGGCCCTTTGCCGTCGGGGCCGCCTGCACGGCATACCCCCCAAGCACCTGGCGGATCACGGACAACAAAAAAGACAACCGCCCCGTCTTCCTGACCACGACTATATCGAGCAGCCCGTCTTCCAGGCTCGCCTTCGGAGCTATCGTAAAATGATTGCCGAACTGGTCGCCGTTTGCGACGTTGATAAAGTAAGCATCCACAGGGAGGCTAAGCGCACCTCCATTCTCTCTTGCAGGGACGGTGAGTCTGAAAGGATACGGCCGCGCCGTGAAGAAATTCTTCATCGTCACTTTCACATAGGTCCGCAAACCCCGCACCGGCTGCCGCGCAAATTCGTGCGCTACCTTCCCGTCAAAACCGATGCCGCAGAGCATACACGAGAAATGCCCATTGATCAGGAACCCATCGATCAGCGCCGCCTTGCCGGAAAAAATTACTTCAAGCGCCTTCGCCGGGTTCTTGGGGATATGCGCCGCAAAGGCCAGACCATTGCCCGATCCCATTGGGATGATCCCGACCCGGACGGGGCTGCCCTGCAGCGCAGCCATGACGGCGCTGACGGTACCATCACCGCCGCAGACGACGATATCGGTTATGCTTTCCTGTTCGATGACGGCCCGGAGGAATTCATAGTTGCCCTCCGGATTCGTCGGGTGTATCCTGTATTCAAAACCCTTTTCCGACATTTTTTGGGCGATCAGCTGCTGCAGGGATGATTTGCCGCGGGTGCCCGATATTGGATTGATGAGGAATATGAACTTTCTATTGCCCGTTTGACGCATAGCTGGATTTAGTCGCCGGCTTTGAGCTGTCGACCTGCGGCAAATGTACAATGGATGAAAGAAAGTGAACGACTCCTTTTTTCACGCTCTCCACGTCGTGCGATCTGATCGAAGAGCTGATCACGTGTGTTCCCGCCTCCGGCACGGCTTGCTTGTATTTCATCGCTGCGGGCGTACCGAGCTCGTCGAACATGGCGAGCGCCGCCGCGACTTTTACTGTACTGTCCTGGTGGACGCTATCCTTATAGTAGTAGAAAAGTCCCACGGGCTGGGTGATGGCGGAAAAAGTCGTTTTGTTCATCGTCGTCTCCAGCAGCTCTTCGAGCGCGACCACGGCTTCCGAACGGTATTTCGGATACCAGTACTGGCGCCACTGCGGGCCATAGTCCTCTTTGCTGATGATATAATCGGAGCCGGTGACCAGGTGGGCGACCTGCAGCCCCCAGTGGTTGTTGAGCAGCCAGGCATTGGGGTCGTTGATGGCGATATTGGGCGAGAGCAGGACCAGCGCTGCGACCGAATCGGGATAGGCTGCGGCCAGCTGCAGCGCGAATGTGCCTCCGGTCGAAGTCCCCATGAGGATCACCTTGTCGCCGAGACGGCTGCCGACGGCAAGCGCGTCGCGTGCAGATTCCCAGTAATTGTCGGCAGTAAGGCCGACCATCGCGTCGACAGTATCGAGCCCGTGTTCGGCCAGGCGGGGCAGGTAAAGATTGCAGCCGAATTTTGAGGCGATCTCACGGTGCAGGGGGATCCCTTCCCCCTGCGAGGCGGAAAAGCCATGCAGGTAGACAATGGCATATGGCGTCTTCCGGCGCGTAGAGTCGGCCCAGACGATCCGCGCCTCGTTGTCCGGCTTGATATGGTGGTGGGACTCCTGGTCGCTGATGTATTTTTCCAGTGCAGCAGGATCGGAAGGTAAGACCGGCATAGTCTTATTATAAACGGGGGTCGACGGGGAGGGGCCAAGAAAATAAAGAATGATCAGGATGATAGGGAGAAGAAGCCACCATCTTTTACGCATGGGTTGAAATTTGACGAAATTTAAAAAATAGTCCGGAAATGAGGTTTTTTTTATCTTGCCTGCCGGATCGGTATGCCTGGTCTCACAAACTATCGACTTGACGGACAATCCAGAAAATACGGTGGGCGAGCCGGATCATGATTGGCTTTCCAGGATCGCCGCCGGCGACCAGGCTGCTTTTGCGGAGATCGTTCGCCGGTATTGGAATACGATCTATTCTCACGCGCTGGCTTACCTCAAATCTGCGCCAAGGGCCGAGGAGATCACCCAGGACGTTTTTTTAAAATTGTGGACCACGAGACTAAAGCTGCCTGAGGTCCGAAGCCTGGACAATTATATATTTATCATTGCCCGAAACCATATCTTCAACGAAACCCGCAAGAAGATCGGTCTCGTCTACGGGGAGATTGACGACCGGGCCGAGACCTCCGCCCTGCCCGACCTGCAGACCGAATACAAGGAGTCATACCAGCTGCTTCTAAAGGGCATCGAGCTGTTACCTGAAAAGAGGCGGGTCGTTTTCAAGCTCAGCCGGCTGGAAGGCCTGACCAACGAGCAGATAGCGGTCCGCCTCGGCATCCACAAAGACACGGTCTACCAGTATCTCGTCAAGTCCCTGCTATTTCTTCGGGCGTACCTGCAGGAGCACTTTGGGGACACTCTTCTGGTGCTTTTTCTGATCACGGAATGCCGGCGGGGGAAATGATCCCCGACGGGCCGCGCGAAATTTTTTTTATCCCCTACTCTATTTTACAGCCATTGTGTGTCTTTAATATAAAGATAATATTGAAACCATTTCCTAAGCAGCTATGAATAAAAGCCGATTTACCGAGCTTGTAAACCTTTATCTTCTGGACAGGATCACGGACCGTCAGGGAGTCGAACTGGCCGCGATGCTGAAGCAACCCGTGTTTCAGGCGGAATTCGAACGCGTCCTGCTGGATCAGTTGCGAACGGGAGCGCTCGACCTTGAAGAGGCGCCTGCGGCAGTGTATGGACGGATACAGAATTTTTTGGAAAGCCGGCTCAACGGCGTGGCAGACGACCCGGTTCATACCGCGTCCCCGGCGGGATCCCCGGGCGAAGCGGACGGTTCAGCGGCTGGGGGAAATACCATGGCGGACAGCGTACCGCGTGTCGGTCCCCATTTCATCCGTCGCCGTTGGCTTCCCTATGCCGCAGCGGTCGCGGCGCTTGTCGCAGGCGTTTACGTCTTTCACCAAAACCGTGAACCGACCTTATTATCGCAGGCTAAGCGTTTCCACAACGACCTTCGCCCGGGCGCGCGCGGGGCGACGCTGACTTTGCCGGACGGCAGCCTTGTCCCTGTCAGGGACAATTTGCCCGGAACGAACAGCGGCTTCAAGGTATCCACCGGCAAGGGTGAATTCTATTCCCTAACGCTGGCAGACGGTACGAAGGTGTGGCTCAACTCCCTGTCCAGTCTGCATTGCGAGGCCGGCTATGGAACCGGCAACCGGTTGGTCACGCTGACTGGCGAGGCCTATTTCGAGGTGCGTCATGATGAAAGACATCCATTCAGCGTAGTGCTGCCCGATGGCACGCTGGTCAGGGACATCGGCACCCGGTTTAATATTCATGCCTATGGTGATGAGAAGGTAGTGCGCACTACCGTTGTGGAAGGGTCCGTTCAGGTGCAGACGAAAGCTTCCCTGGTCAGGCTAACCCCCGGAGAAGAGGCACAGTATTCGTCTGGCGGGCAAATAAAGATGAAGGATAAAGTAAATCTGGCCAGCGCGGTCGCGTGGAAGGACGAGCGGTTCATACTCGACGCGACGCCGGTACGATCGATCATGCAGCAGGCAGAACGATGGTACGGTGCGGAGATCGTCTATCGGGACGGCATGGACAAAGACACAACCCAATACTTTGGCACACTGCCCCGGGGTATTCCGGTCAGCGGGCTGTTGAAGATGCTCGAGGCCACCGGTCATGTGCATTTTACGATCGAAGGAAATAAAATAACCGTTATGAAGTAGGAAATCGAACCTGAACAAAACACGCGCCGCGACCGGCGTGCTATACGATAATTATGGTCTCAAAAAAAACCGGAAAGTGGTGGTTCACTCTCCGGGCAGATCTTGAGCCAACCATAAGTCCACCAAGACTCATTATTGTTTAACTCAAAACTATTGCAATTTATGCAATTAACTGTTTATGGCGAAATTCCGGGGCAGGCGGCAGGCCCGTTGGCTAGGCGCACCGGGAGCGCCCGATCCTCAATCTGGCTCGGTATGCGACTGACGGCAATTTTATTATTGGCGGCGTTCTTACAAGTGAGCGCAAACGGACTTTCGCAGGGCATCACCCTGAATCTCAAAAAGGCATCCCTCGAAAAGGTGATGGCGGAACTCGAGCGCCAGTCCGGGTACCATTTTCTCTATACCAAAAACGAACTGGACAAGTCGGCAAAGGTCGACGTGACGGTCTCCGATGTGGACCTGGTCACTGCGCTCGCCGCCTGTTTTCGCGACCAACCTTTTGAGTACAGCGTTGTCGACAGCAATATTGTCCTGCGAATGGAACCCCGGGCTTCCCCCGGGTTGCTGGAAAACTTTTTTAGACTTTTCGGCGCTTTTCCTCCTTCAGGAATGATCCGGGGCAAGGTCGTCAACGACCAGGGCAGGCCGCTCGAAGATGCCGCAGTCATGATAAAGGGCGGAAGAAAGGCCGTGTACACGAATAAAGACGGTATTTTCTCGCTGCAGGCCTATACCGGCGCCGTGCTGGAGATCTCCTATCCGGGCTATACCTCGATGGAATTCACGCTGACGACGCTGGAAAGGCCTGCTTCTCTTGACAAGGTACTGCCGGCAGGGATCAGGTTCCTGGCGGTGATGCAGCCTTCGCATAACGGTCTGGACGAGATGCAGGTGATCGCCTATGGGAAGATCAGCAAACGCTTTAACACCGGGTCGGTAACGACGATAAAGGCGGAGGATATCGCCAAAAATCCTGTCAACAACGTACTGGAAGCGCTGCAGGGGAGGGTGCCGGGCATGCTCATCACGCAGGCAAGCGGCAATCCTGGCAGCAACTTTACGGTCCAGATAAGAGGCCAGAGTAGTTTTGGCGTCAATTCTCCGCTGTTCGTGATCGATGGGGTGGTCTATCCCGCCGGTCAGGCGCTCCCGCTGATCAACCCAGCTTTGAATACCTATGACGCCACTAAGTTTTCGTCACTCAACGGCGGCAATGCGCTGAACTATTTCGATCCGTCGCTGATCGAGAGCGTAGAGATATTGAAGGACGCCGACGCTACTTCGATATATGGATCACGCGGCGCCTATGGGGTGGTCCTGATCACCACAAAAAAGGGGAAACCCGGTTCGCCGCGGCTGAACGTCAACGCCTATAGCGGCATTTCGGAAAAAGGCGTAACCCCACAACTGATGAATACCCAACAATATCTGCAGATGCGCAGGGAGGCGTTCAAGAACGACGGCGCCACTCCCGGGGCCGGCGATTACGATCTCAACGGCAAATGGGATACGACGCGCTATACCGACTGGGATCATTATTTTATCGGCCATGGAGCGACTTCTGCCATAGCGGCCAACTATTCAGGAGGCGCGGGCACGACCAGCTACCTGGTCGGGGGGAATTTTACGCGGCTGAACAGCATCAATCGCGGCGGCGGAGCTCAGAACAGCGGCGGACTCAACTTCAACATCAATACGGGAAGTCTGAATCAAAAGTTCTCTGCCTCTTTTACCGGCAACTTCTCCACAACCGTAAACGATATGCTTCCCGTCGACTTTTTCGGTGTCGGGTCTCTGCTCTCTCCCAATCACCCGGCGCTCTATCTCCCGAACGGGCAGATCGACTGGTCGGACATAACAGGGGCCACCAGCCCCGTGGCAAAGCGGAATGCGATATATCACGGCGTAACGAACAATCTGACAGGAACCACGCTGTTGAAATATAATCCGTTGCGAGGGCTCTCCATCAATGCCACGATCGGATACAATCTGCTGACCACAAGGGAGCTTAACGCCTACCCCAGCACATATGTCAACCCGTTGATATATACTACTCCAAACCAGCAGGCACAGAGCAGACTGGCGACATCCAGCAATTCCACCGTAAATTTCGATCCCTATGCCAACTACAATGTACGGATTGGCGGCAAGGGCAGGCTGGACGTGACTGCCGGCATGGACATGCAAAGCAGCCAGTACTATACGACGAGCATCGGCGGTCAGAATTTCGTAACTGACGCCACTATCCGGAATCCTGCCCTTGGACTGAACGTCACCTCCGCGTATAATACGATCCCCAACCGTCAGCTGGGATATTTCGGTCGCGTCAATTACCTCTGGGACGAAAAATACGGCATCAACCTGACCGGACGTTATGACGGGTCTACGAAGTTCGGACCGGGAAAACAGTTCGGTGCTTTTGGTGCGATCGGGGCGTTGTGGATATTCACCCAGGAAAAATGGGTACGGCAGCATCTCGGCTTTTTGAGCTTTGGCAAGATCCGCGGCAGTTATGGTACAACAGGCGGGGACGGTATCGGCAACTATTCCTATCTGACCACCTACAACGTGTCGACTAACGGTTACCAGGGCGGCGTGAGCGTCGTGCCCAATGGTCTGGCGAACCCATACCTCCAGTGGGAAACGAACAAGAAGAAGGACCTGGGACTGGAGCTGCATTTCCTGCGGGACCGTATCTGGGTGGAAACAGACTACTACGAGAACCGTACCTCCAACCAGCTGATAGGTCTTCCTCTTTCGATCGTCACCGGATTCGGAAGCATCACCCAGAATTCGCCGGCGTTGATCCAGAACAAGGGATTCGAAGGACAGCTGACGACGATCAATCTGCAGGGTAAGTTATTTTCCTGGAAGACGGGCTTCAACATCAGCGTCAACCGTAACAAGCTGCTGGCGTATCCGGGGGCTACGCCGGGGTCCGCGATCAGGAACAATCCCAATTATGTCCTTGGCAAGTCGCTGCAGAACAACAAGCTGTTCAAGTACGCAGGCGTCGACCCCGCGACCGGTCTGTACTTTTTTACCAATGCCAAAGGCGTGACGGGCCCGTTCACTCCCCTGATCTCCACCGGCCTGACGCAGGATGACAGGACAGAAAACGTCGACCTGCAACCCAGCTATTTCGGCGGCATCGAAAATACGATCACTTACAGGGGCTTTACCCTTGATTTCTTCTTCAGCTTTACGAGGCGCAAGGGACCAAGCCAGCTTGGTCAGCAGCTGCTGATCCCGGGTCCCATCGACTTCGTGCCGGGGACACTGTGGCTCGACCGCTGGCGGAAACCGGGGGACCACGCGCTGCTGCCGAAGGTCACACAGAATGGGGTTTACGCGCTGCTGCAGCAAAGCAATTTCACGCAGAGCACGGGGGCCTATGAGAACGCGACCTATGCAAGGCTCCAGAACGTCTATATTTCCTATAGTTTTCAATCTTCTTTCCTGAAAAGGTCGAAGATCGCCGGACTGACGGTATACATTAAAGGCCAAAACCTGCTGACCATTTCAAAATACAGAAATCTCGACCCTGAAAACCTTGCCGCCGGCGCCACGGGACCATTACGTGTATATACGGGCGGTATAAACATCACACTCTAAAACAGTCGAACATGCAACTAAAAATGCTATATAAGAATGTATCCGATAAGCTGCGCATCCTTGT
>JAFDYE010000553.1 GCA_018267585.1 Bacteroidota bacterium | reverse complement strand
TGATCATCTGTGGCCAGGCTATAGCCCAGAGTGAGCCAAATGATCCAATCACCTATGACACCACCATTACCGAGAAGGCAATGGGGGAGGGGCCTTTTACCTGGCAGGTGAGGATCACGAGGCAGAAGACGGACAACAGTCAGCGTCCTGCCATCATTTCGATGCCGGGCGCCGGAGAGGTCGGTACGAGTCTGGCGAACCTCGTTGCATACGGTCCGCATTACTGGCTGAACAACGGCTGGGACGGCGGCGTCAGGCTTGGTAACGGTATACATTATCCGATAATCATCACGATCGAGCAGCCTGCCAACAATATGCGCCCCTGGCATTTGAAGGCTGTTCTCGAAACCCTTCTGAACACGTTACCGATCAAACGCAATTCCGTTCACGTGGCCGGGCTCAGCCAGGGTTCTTACGAATGGGGTGAGCTGATAGGTTTCGCGGCGTCTGCGGGCGACGAGACTGCGATGAGCGAGATAAAGAGCTGGGTTGATCTCGAGGGCGTTGGTCCCGGCGACAATTTCCTGGGATTTGACCCTCCTTTCCCGCAGGCTTATACTACCTGGGCAAAAAAATACGGGGGCAAGTTCTTTGGGCTCGAGGGCACGAATGACTCGAGGAATGTGTGGCAGCTGTCACAGGCTATCAATGCCGGGGCGGCCAACTCGGCTTATTTTTCCTACGAGAATATCGGAGGTGGAGCCCACTGCTGCTGGAATTCCATGTATGATCCTTCTGTGACCAACTGGACTTGTGTGGGGACGCCCGGCAATCCGAATATTGTTCCGTCGACCAACCCGGCGAGCACGATGGGATCTTATTTCTATTCTGCCACTACCGGATCCAATATATTCCAGTGGATGCTTCGGCAGGGCGATACGACGCTGGTTACCGGCGGACCTGTCGCTCCTCCTTCTACGGCGCCTACTGTCAGCGCTGGTTCCAACCAGAGCGTACAACTGCCTTCGAGCTCGATCACCCTGACCGGTGTCGCCACGGCGGCAACCGGGCATACCATTGCATCGACGGTATGGAGCTGGACGAGCGGGCCTGCTACTTACGGCATCAGTACGCCAAACAGTCTCGCCACGGATATTACCGGTCTGACTACTGCAGGCGTCTATATTTTTACGCTGACAGTGACCGATGACGCTGGCCAGACCAATACTTCCCAGGTGACTATTACGGTGAGCGCGCCTGCACCGCCGACCGTGAGTGCGGGGA
>JAFDYE010000552.1 GCA_018267585.1 Bacteroidota bacterium | reverse complement strand
CGAGAAGGTCGGACTGCTCTGGAAATTCACCCCATCCCGGGAGAACGTGTAAGGCGTCTTGCCGCCGATGCCCGTAGCCGTGATACTGCCGTCGTTGTTTCCGCAGAAAGCGTCCGATGCCACAGCCGTTACGATGGGACAGTTATCTTTCACCTCGGGCGTGACCGATACAAGCGCCCCGGTTTGATCGCGCAACCATACCGTATAGTTGCCGGGCGGTAGTCCGGTAAAATTTGGACTCGCCTGCCAGTTCAATCCGTCGATCGAAAACTCGAACGGCCCCGTCCCGTAGGTCGTCGTCCCCTGGATCTGGCCATTGTTCTGCCCGCAGTCCGCGTCCGTAACGGTAACCTTCAACGACAGAAAACAACCGGGGAAAAGATTATACCGCAGGTAGCCGATCTTGCCCGTATGGTCCTTGACCTGGAAGTCGATCAATCCCGGTGAGAGGTTGCTGAAGTCGCCGGTATTCTGCCAGTTGACGCCATCGATGCTGTATTGGAAAGGCCCGGTCAGAATGCCATTATCCTGAGCGGTGAAATACATATAGCCCGAATTTCCGCAGGCATATCCCCCAAAGCCCCCGCCTCCTGTCACACAGCCGCCCCAGGGCCACCATAACGCATTGCTCCGGCAGCCATTGGCGTCTTTGACATAGAAATAATACCAACCCTGGCTGAATCCGGTAAACAAAGGCGAAGTCTGCCAGTTGGCCATGTCCATGCTATACTGGTAAGGCGGAGTACCGCCCGAGGCGCTTAAGGTCAGAGTCCCATCCGTGCCGGCGCAACCTGTTGGCTGTGTATAGGACGCCACATACACGGTCGGCTGGGACCCAATATTGCCGACCGCCACCGTTTGACTGACGATCTGACCCGACGCATCCTTGACGCTGACCGTGTGATTTGCCGGACCATTCACCAAATGCAGCGCACTGCTCTGATAGAGGCCGCCATCAAAAGAATAGGTGTAAGGCGGATTTCCGCCGCCGGCATGCACCAACAGACTACCGTTGGTACTGCCACAATAAGAGTCCGCCTCGTCGATGGTCAGAGCGATGGTGCCGGTCAGGGTAAAATGGTGTTTCGCATTGGCAGGGGCGTTGCTCATCCCCGGGTACGGTTCAAGCGGGGCCTGAACCTGCACCAGCATCGCCGGATACCGGCCAATCGATGCCCCGGGGCTCCCCAACCCGGCATCCGCCGGCATCGAGATCTTGATAGTCCCGGATCGGTACTCCCGCTGTGGCCGCATCTGGGCAAAGAGTGCGCTCGTCGTACTTAACAGCAATAGAGACAGCAATAAGGGAGATAAGGGGCGTCGGGGCATACTGGCGAAAAATACTGTAAATTTTTGGGATTAGCAATCGGCTTAGGCCTTTAAAAAGGGGCTGGATCGAGCTCCATGATGGCGTGCATGGGGCTGGCATAGTTATTGAATTTTGGAGAAATAAGCGGCGTACTAAACGTTCGAAGTAGCCAACTTAATTCAGTCACGTTTAAAAAATTGTTTTATGAAAACGAATAAAATAACAGTCGTTGCTGCAAGCATAGCAATGGTGTTTGCGCTATTTGCTTTTACTACTTTTAAGAATGGCTCCATCAAGGGGACCGTGAGCCCGTCGGCTGCCGCAACTTCGGCTTACGTCGTTTCGGGGATGGACACGATGAGAACAAATATTCGAAACGGTGCTTTTGAAATTAGTGAAGTAAAACCCGGCACTTACAAACTAGTGATAGAAGCCATCACTCCTTATAAGAATTTTGAAAAGGAAGGAGTAGTTGTCAATGCAAAGAAGGCTACAGATGTAGGGGAAATTACCTTGCAGCAATAATTTCTATTATTTTTTGTGCTCCTTTAATAAGGTCGGACATAAGTCCGGCAGCAGAATATTCTTTAAACGTCTGATTGAATTCATCGAACATTTACAATTATCAGAACTTCGACAGCATCGCGAATAACCCGGATATCGATGTGGTCTACAATACCCAGGAATGGCGTGCATTGGTAAAAGGACAAAACCTTGGCGAGGTCAACTGCGCGGCCGGCTACCGCGAAAATCGCACCGATCACTGGAAGCAAAAGAAAGAGACGGGTGGTGTGACTGCTGACATCAAAACGAGCTTCGGGGATTATATGAATTTTATTACGATCGGTTGTGAAAAGGGAGACATAAAAATGCAGCCCTATTCCGAATACAATGGTCAGAATGGCGCCAGCCCCCTGGGTATTATCCATCACCCCTACCAGGTTCCCTTCCAGCAGGCTAAACAAATGGACGACGATGCCCTTTCCATTATAGAAAAGCGCCCCATGCTGGCGCCGGGCGAGGAAGGCCGGCACGACATTCGTCTTGTCGAAGCAATCTATAAGAGCGCATGGTCAAAACAGCCCGTGCGACTATAATTCCGAGAGCAGGGTACATTCCATAAAAAGGAATCGTGGAGGATATGATCCGAAAGGGCGTGATCAGCATAGGACGGTAGGTAGACGGATCTCAGATACTTTGATTAAGATCGTCAATATAGCTATCCATCAAGAGGAGGTATTTACCTGCCTCGGTGAGTGAGGCATTTCTCCCCAGATCATCGTCTGCGCTGCGGGCCCTGAGCACGTTGACCTTTGCCCTGATATTGGCCCGGTACGCTTTGTAATAGAGAAAGAGGTATTGTTCTTTATGGGATCGCATAGCGGGAAAAAAACGATTGTAATCGCTGATGAACATCCGGGACAGGTCAGGTCTTCCGAATTCCTCCAGGTCCATGCATAGGAAGGCAACCTCATTCAATACATCGATCTGCCGGTAATCGTCATTGAATTCTATGCAATCAAAGGGTTCCGGCGAAGGCAGTAAGAAAATATTCCTGGAATGGAGATCGCCATGACAGTCCCTAAAAAATCCCGATTTGAGTCGCTCCGCCAGTAATTTGTGATTGTCTTCCATAAAGGCATTCGAACAATCTATGGCCCGGCGGATCATAGCCGTCCTGCTTCCCCCTGCCTCGCCCGAATATTCCTGAATATAAGGGATCTCTACAGCCAGGTCGTTGAATTTGGCATGGAGATCCCAGCAATCCTTCTTGTAAATAATATCCGTTCGTTTATGGAACTCCGCTATTTTTTTAGCGAGGTTTGTAATATGTGTACCGGTTACCTTGTTGTGTCGTAACAGCACGTCCATCTGCAAGTTGCGATCCAGCTTTTTCATTCTGACCGCATAGTCAGCTATCGTTACATGCGATGTCGTCCCGGGAAAAGCGATTGAATAAAGTCCTGCCTTTTCCTGAACCGGAACAACGTCCAGGTAGATATTTTCAGTGAGTCTTCTGTTCAATTGGATTTCCCTTTCGCAATAATATTTTCGCTTGTCCAGCGTGGAAAAATCCAGAAAGGAGTATTGAATTGGTTTCTTGATCTTGTAGGCGAAGTCGCCGCACAGGATCACCCATGAAATATGTGTCTCGATCAATTCCGGCAATTCGTATCTGCCGGAGAATTTTCCTTCGTCTATCAATTTATCGATCTGTTCTCTTGTCATTGGTCGTCATATTTTAGTAGTGCATTGACTTTAAAGTCCCTTTTTGCTCAAATTATAGCCAGTATTTCCTATTTATAGTGAGCGATCTCAAAACCGGGAGTGATATAGATCATTGTTGTGATTTCTTTTAGAAGCTATCTTGCACAACGTAATTTGACGCCACTCCGCTCTGGAAATTTCCTGCAGTGTTGATATGGAATGCCAGAGTAGATGAGGGTGGAAACATCCTTAAAATTGTAAAACTATGAGAGACGATGTTCAGATTCAACAAGATGTAATTAGTCAGCTCAAATGGGAGCCGATTTTGAATGCTGCTGAAATAGGTGTTTCCGTGAAGAACGGAATTGTTACACTCAGCGGTCAGGTGGATACCTACACCAAAAAAATGGCGGCAGAAAGGGCGGCTAGAAAGGTAGCAGGCGTAAGAGCCGTTGCAGAGGATCTGCAGGTTGGCGTTTCGCCAATTTTTAGACGAACGGATGCCGAGCTTGCGGAAGCGGCGTTAAACGCTCTTAAATGGCATAGCGCGGTGAAAGAGGACAAGATCAAAGTCAAGGTGGAAGACGGGGTGGTGACGCTGGAAGGTGAAACAGAGTGGGATTTTCAGCGTACTGCCGCGAAACAAGCGGTCGAGAACCTGATAGGAATAAAGAGGGTCAATAATTTTATTACTCTTAAGCCGATGTTAAGCCCTGGCGATGTGCAGCAAAAGATCATGGCGGCTTTTCACCGGAGTGCTACGATCGACGCAATGAAGGTTTCCGCGGAATTGGTCGGTAGTAGGGTGATCCTGAGGGGGAAGGTCCGGTCATTTGCCGAAAAGGAAGATGCTGAGAGGGCAGCCTGGTCAGCACCAGGGGTCATAAGTGTAGAGAATAAACTTGAAATGGAAGTAGAGGAATTGGCTTACTGATTCACTCGTCATTCATATCCGCCTGGAGAAGATTCTATCTTTGTTGCCAATGTCGATGGAGGCAGGCTTTAGAGCCTGCCTTTTTTGCCATGGCAATGGGATAAACGTTGACCAGGAAACCCTTCCAGCAACTTATGAATAATTTGACTCAACGGACGATCACCGGGGTGATCTTGGTACTTGTCATTACTGTTTTGACAAGTTGGAGCGCTTATAGCTTTGTTTTTTTAACACTGGCGATTGACATCCTTAGTTTGGTTGAGTTTTACCGGCTATTTCAGGCCAGCCTTTCTCCCAATAAATGGGGCGGCATCATATTGTCCACCGGCCTGGTCGTTACCAGTGCGCTGGCCGCAAGCAGGATAACCGGGCCGAATATTTTATTGATCAATATTCCTGTCACGTTCGGGATCTTTATTTGCGAACTGTACCGAAAAGAGCCGCATCCTTTTCACAATTTAGCCTTTACGTTCCTGGGTATTCTATTTGTCACTGTTCCCGTTTGCTTTTTTATAGCCATAGCTTATTTTCCTTTGCAATCCGGAATATATCGAGCGCAGATACCTCTTGGGTACTTTTTCATTCTCTGGGCAAGTGATACCGGCGCGTATTTTACAGGCAAGGCATTTGGAGTCCGCCCATTATTTAAACGCATTTCACCTAAAAAGACGTGGGAAGGGAGCCTGGGCGGTACTGCCTGTGCGTTATTCGTCGCTTATGTTGTTTCACGATATCTTGCTGTCCAGGATGCGGGTGGCTGGATGGGTACGGCGATGATAATAGTTGTCGCGGGCACTTTTGGCGACCTCATAAAATCGCTTTTGAAAAGAAGCCTGAACCTGAAGGACTCCGGCACTATTTTACCGGGTCATGGTGGGATGCTGGATCGTTTTGACACATTATTTGGTTCAGCTCCGTTGGTCTTTTGTTATTTTGTCTTATTCCTGCGGGCGTGAGATCGCCAGCCAGGGAATTGGTGGAGCAATGAGGTTCTTTTTCAATAAAATGGTCACAAGTTTGCCTTTTTCAATTCTTCCACGGCGTAATTGGCCGCGCGCGCAGTAAGGGCCATGAATGTGAGAGACGGGTTTTGATTGCCCACCGAGGTCATACAGGAGCCATCCGTTACGAAGACATTGCGACAGGCGTGCAGTTGGTTCCATTTGTTCAGCAAAGAGGTTCCGGGGTCTTTCCCCATTCGTATTCCCCCCATCTCATGAATATCCAGCCCGGGAGCCTGGTGATTGTCAAAAGTCCTGATATTGCTGCATCCGGCCTTCTCCAGCATTTCGGCACCCTGCTGCAGGAAATCCTTTACGAGTCTTTCGTCGTTGTCGTCATATCCTACAGAGACGATCAGTTGTGGGATCCCCCAGCGATCTTTCTGGTCCTTGCTAAGGCGAACATGATTTTCGTATTTCGGTATCGTCTCGCCTTGCATGCCCATAAAAACGCCCCATTCGCCGGGCTCAGATATCGCGCTCTTGAACGTCGCCCCGATGCCCTCGTCGTCATTTCCCTGCCGCCAGCCTGCCCGGGATGCGGTGAAATCCACCATATAGCCGCGGAGAAAATCCGTCTGTTGTCTGAACACATTCCTGAAAGACGGCATAAAGGCGGCGGTGGGCCGGCGCCCGTAGTAATAGCTGTCGGGATAGCCGTCAAAGCTGGCGCTGACGGAGCCGCGGTAGTTATGAAACGCAATGTATCTTCCCAGTAAGCCGTTGTCATTTCCCAGTCCGTTGGGAAACCGGCGGGATGTGCTGTTCAGAAGGATCAGGTTGCTGTTCAGACAGGCGGCGTTCAGAAAAATAATACGGGCATAATAAGTGGTCGACTGCCCGGTGTGTGCGTCTACCACCAGCACTCCGGTAGCGCGGCCTTTCTTTTCGTCAAACAAGATCGAATGCACTACCGAATCGGGCTTGACGGTGAGGTTCCCTGTCCGGGCGGCCCAGGGGAGGGTAGAAGAATTCGAACTGAAATATCCTCCGAACGGGCAGCCTCTTTCGCACAGGCTTCTGGCCTGGCACTGACCGCGGCCTTGCTGCAAATGGATCTCCCTTGGTTGGGTCAGGTGTGCGCAGCGGCCGATGATCACCTGCCTGTCCTTGTACTGCTGCGCTATTTTTTGTTGTATGTGTTTTTCAACACAGTTGAGTTCCCATGGCGGCAGGAATTCGCCGTCAGGCAGGTTGACGATGCCATCCTTGTTGCCGCTGATACCGGCGAATATTTCTACATGGCTGTACCAGGGCGCGAGGTCCTCATAGCGGATCGGCCAGTCGACCGCAAAGCCATCTCTGGCGGGCGCCTCGAACTCATACCGGCTCCAGCGCTGGGTCTGTCGCGCCCACAGGAGGGATTTTCCACCGACCTGGTATCCCCTGATCCAGTCGTATGGCTTTTCCTGTATATAGGGATGCTCGTTGTCCTTTACAAAAAAATGACTGGTCGCCTCTCCAAAAGCGTAACATTTTCCGACAACGGGGTTTTCTTTTTGCTCCGATAGGGGCAGTCGTCCGCGATGCCGGAAATCCCAGGGGTTCATCAACGCCGTGGGATAGTCCCGGAGGTGCCTGACATCCCGGCCCCTTTCCAGCACCAGTGTCTGCAGGCCGTGTCCGCATAGCTCTTTCGCCGCCCAGCCGCCGCTGATGCCTGATCCGATGACGATGGCGTCATAGGTGTTGCGGGCTTCTGCTCTTGTATTGACGTGTAATGAGTCTGTAGGCATACGATCTCTCAAATTAATTCTTTGACCTGCTGAAGACTGGCGGGCGCGCCGCCGTTGTGTTTGCTGCGGTCGGCGGCCTCCATGAAGGCGAACAGCTCCGCCGTCTCTTCGGGGCTGACGGGCGGCTGTCCTGTACGAAAGAACGTCGCGATCTCCACCACCAGGGGACGGTATCCCTCCCAGGGTCCGATGGTCGCGATCCCTTTTTCGCCGATCGCGTAGCCGCCAAAATCCTGGGTCCCTGTTCGGATGCCCCTGAAGGTCCCGATGCGCCCGTCATTCCACAGGCCGACCACGACGTCTGTTCCCTCCGTGTACGTACGGGTGACGCTCTGACAGCCGGTGCCCATGACTGCATACAACGCTTCGATCGCATGAATGCCGTACCAGAACAGGTCCGGATGTGTCTTTTCGATAATTGCCGGTCCATAGACGTCGGCGCCGGTCACACGCCCGATCTTGCCATTCTGGATCTGTCGTACGCTGTCCATATACCGAAGTGAGGAAGAAGAGAATACCGGAACACCATATTCCCGGGCCGCTTTAAATATAGCGACGGCATCGGCCAGCGACGCGGCCACAGGTTTGTCGATAAATACAGGTTTGCGGGCCCGAAGTACGGGCAGTGCCTGCCCGAGGTGCAGCCGGCCGTCATTGGTCTCCAGCAGGACCACGTCGACCTTTGAGATCAGCACGTCGATGGAATCAATGATCTCCACCCCCATCTTCTTCATCTCCTCTGTATATCCCGGTATCATGGCCAGGCTGGAAGGAATATCCGAGCTGCCATGCGGGCATGCCGCCACCACCCGGAATCCTGCCACATCCGGCGGCGCGTCTGCCGCGTGGAAGATCCTGGCGAAGGCTACGCTGTGCTCTGTGTCGAGGCCGATGATGCCGACCCGTATGGCGCCGCCGGCGATAATATTCGCCATGGCGGGCAGCGTCCCGGCCGACAGGGCCACTCCGACGCCTGCCCGTGCGGCGGCTCCGATGAAATTACGTCGATCGATCGTTCTATTTTGCATATTGCATGATTCTATGGTCAAGGTTGTACGGCGATCATCCTTCCGGTACGTACGGACTCGTCGCAGGCCAGCGCGATCCGCAGGCTGGACACCGCATCCTGTATAGCGCCCGTCAGGTCCAGGCCTTCCCGGATGCTTCTCAAAAAATATTCCTGCTCGCGGTTGCAGAGCTCCTGATGGTCCGGTTCGTCATCCAGATATATCCAGCGGTCCTCCGAAAGGAATTGTCCCTGTCCGTCCAGCGCTGCCGAATGGCATCGCAGTGACTCCGTCCTGGTGTGGGCTGCCACCGAATCGGACTGCCCGCCGCCGCCAGCCTCTTTCGCGACTATTGATACCGAGCCTTGCGGTCCTATGACGTCTTTTACAAAAAACGCCGTTTCGCTTATCATTGGTCCCCATCCTGCCTCATACCATCCTACCGATCCATCCTCGAAACGTATCTGCAGCTGCCCATAATTATAAGCAGCGGCGGGAATATCTTCGGTCAGGCGGGCCCCAATGGCGGAGACCTGTAAAGGTCTGGCTCCTGTCATCTGGCACATGACGTCGATATAGTGTACGCCGCAATCCACGATCGGGCTCAGACTTTTCATGAGGTTGCGATGCACCGACCACATCCTCCCGTGGCTTTGCTGGTTAAGGTTCATGCGCATCACCAGCGGCTTGCCCAGTCCCTTTGCCAGGTCTACAAATCGTTGCCAGGAGGGATGGTGGCGCAGGATATACCCGACCATCAGTTGTTTGCCCGCGCTTTCCGCAGCCTGCGCAACCCGGAGGGCTCCCTCGACGGTCTCAGCGAGCGGTTTTTCGACAAATACGTGACAGCCCTTCTCCAGCGCCCTGATCGCATAGGTTTCGTGTGTGTCGGGGTATGTGGAAATGCAGACTGCATCGGGACGAGTGACTTCGAGCGCCGTTTCAAATTCGTCGAATAATGGATAAGCGCCCCCGAGCTGTGCATTCAGGGTCAACTTACTTTCTCCGGTCGAGACCAGCCCGGCGATCTCGAAACCATCGAGTTCGTGGTAGGCTCTGGCATGAGATGCTCCCATATTACCGCATCCTACCACCAGTACCCGCAACGATTGCTTTATGTCAGTCATTCTATCAAATTTTTTTATCAGAAACGCCACCTGACGAATGCCTCCATGGCGGCAAACCGGGTCAGGCCGAGGCGGGTGTACAAAGCGGCAGTATTTGCATTCCTGTCCTCTGCCCGCTGCCAGAACTCCCGGCTGTCGCTGCCCTGGAACGGAACCATATCCTTTTGTGACTGGTGGATGAAGATGCCAAAGCGCTTCTTTCTCACCTGGTCGGGGCTCATGGGAACGGCCATTTCAATTTCGCTGATGTTCCACTCCTGCCAGGCGCCCTTGTATAGCCATACCCAGCAGTCGTTCAGCCATTCGTCTCCTGCCGCCTTCAACCTGCGAAAGGATTCAAAAATTATGTCGAGGCAGACCTTATGCGTCCCATGCGGATCGGCAAGGTCTCCGGCGCAATACACCTGGTGGGGACGGATTTCCCGCAGCAATTCCATGGTCAGCAGAATGTCTGCCTCGCCCATCGGCTTCTTTTCAACGGTACCCGTCTCATAGAATGGAAGGTTCATGAAATGGATACGTTCATCCGGGAGACCCACATACCGGCAGGTGGCCCGGGCCTCACAGCGACGGATCAGGCCTTTGATCTGCCGGATCTCCTCTGTATCCGCCTGACCGGCCTTCTTATATTTTAAGAACTCTCCGGCTCGCTGCAAGATACGGGAAGATCGTTCACTGTCAATGCCGGCCAGTTCTTCGAATCCCACGGCAAAATCCAGGAACCTGGTGACGAACTCATCCGTCACGGCAATATTCCCGGAAGTCTGGTAGGCGACATGTACTTCGTTGCCCTGCTCATGCAGCCGCATAAAAGTGCCACCCATCGAGATGATATCGTCGTCCGGATGGGGAGAAAAGATCAGGCAGCGCTTCGGGTTCGGAACACTCCGTTCGGGGTGAGCGGTCCCCCGGGCGCCGGGACGTCCGGCAGGCCACCCCGTGATGCTGTCCCGAAGCTGGTAGAACACCTGCAAATTAACCTCATAGGCGTCCCCCTTGTCCACCAGCAGACTGCTCAGGCCGTTGTCATTATAGTCATTATCGGTAAGGCTGAGTACCGGCTTGCCCAGTCCGAGGGCCATGTCGACGACCGCCTTTCGTATAATGGCGGGAGTCCATTCCACCTCACCCGTCAGCCAAGGCGCGCGTATCCGGCTGAGTTCGGCGGCAGCGGCGGCATCCAGCACGATCTGGCAGTCGGCGTGCTGCTGCAAAAAGCTCGCGGGCACGTGTTCGGTCATCGGCCCTTCCACTGACCTGGCCACAATAGCGGCCTTTTGCCCCCAGGCCATAAGGATGATCCGGCGGGCGCGCAGAATGGTGCCGATGCCCATCGTTATAGCCAGGCGAGGCACCGCGCCCACATTACGGAACTCCCGTGCGTTGGCGCGGCGCGTAATGTCGTCCAGGTTGATCAGACGCGTGGTGGAAAAGATCGACGATCCGGGTTCATTGAACCCGATGTGCCCGTTGTTGCCGATCCCGAGTATCTGCAAGTCGATACCGCCTGCTGAAATGATCTTCTCCTCATAGTCCAGGCAGGCGGCCTTCATCTGTTGTCTTGGCAGCTCTCCATCCGGAATATGGATATTTGAGGGGTCTATATCGACGTGGTCGAATAGGTGGCGGTTCATGAACCGGCGGTAGCTCGCCGGCGAATTCCTTTCAATAGGGTAGTATTCATCGAGGTTAAAACTTACGACGCCGCGGAAGCTAAGCCCCTCATTTTTATGAAGCCGCACCAGCTCGTCATACACTCCCAGCGGCGTAGAACCTGTGGCCAGCCCCAGCACACATCGCTGGCCGAGCCGCTCCTTTCTGCGTATCAGGGCCGCAATCTCCGAGGCCGCGTAAGACGATCCTTTTTTCCAGTCGACAAATATTTCCACCGGTATTTTTTCCATTGAATCAATTATGATTTATTGTAATTTTTGAATTGGATGCGCCATCCGCCGCACAACGGAAGCCAATGGTCCCGGACCTGTCGATCGATGGAGCCATCAGCAGGTATTTACCATATTTATTGAGCTCGAGCGCCTGTGGAAAATACCACATCGAGGTCCGGGGACGATAATAGCTGCCTCCTTTCAATATTGCCGATCGCGTATGATCATCCATGTATTCATCCGTCCATTGCCAGACATTTCCTATCATGTCCATGACCCCAAAGACGCTGCCGCCGGCCGGGTATGCATGGACGTCCGAAGGAGGACGGCGTTCGCGGCTGGTATCGGCGATGGGTATGCGTGAGCTATCCATGGCGTTGCCCCAGGGATAGGTCCGGCGGGTACCGCCCTGTGCGGCGTACTGCCATTCCCATTCGTGCGGTAGCCGTTTGCCCGCCCACCGCGCATAGGCCCTGGCGTCCTCTATGGACACCCAGGTGACCGGTTTGTCGTCCCAACCCCCCGGATATTCGCCGTTAATCCAATCTTTCAGGAAATTATGGCCGTCTGCCGGACGGTAGTGCGACGCGTCGAGAAAGGTTTTGAACTGCCGGTTGGTCACGGGATACTTGTCGATGTAAAATGGAGAGACTTTCATCGAATGCTGCTGACTGCGGGAGGGATGGTTTTCCCAGGGGTGCTGTACGCCCACCGCGGTGGGAAGGTCGTCGCCTTCGATCATGACTCCCCTGGATTCGAACAGGTAGCCGTCGGTGCCCGGGATGAAGACCATTCCCTCCGGCGCCTTCCCTCTGCCCGCCTGTTCAGCCGCCCGGAACGCGCGCTCAACGTTGACCATGCGCTGGGGCAGCGGGGCCCAGGCGACGGAATAATCCTTCAACGGTCTTTTCGAACGGACACGCATAGCCGCCAGAAAACGGTAAAAACCGCTGTCAATCGCGTAAGGCCGGGCGGCAAGGACTGCGCCAAATCCCCGCCCTTCCAGCGGGAACTCCAGGCTGACCTTGTCTCCTTCTCTCCTGGCCGTCAGCTCGCGGCCATTCCAAAGATCGAAATAGCGCATATCCGTCTGATAGGGCGCCTGCAACTGTCTTCCCCGGTGGTCCGTGCTGTCCCTGTTGACCAGCGTGTACACCTGCATGTCAGTACCCGGGAACAGGGATGCAAAAACCCCCTGCTGCAGGGTGGGGGTGTGCGGCCGCCATCCAGCGCTGTTCCATATGCCGGGGAACTGGCGGTAGATAGCCGCGATCCGCCTGATCTCCTCTGCATAGCGTGCGGGTACCTGGTTCCAGATGCCCCATATGTTCTCCCAGGCATTGTAGCCCACCCCATTAAAGAATGCGTACTGCAGGTCGTCGGTCTTGTCGACGATCCAACGGTTGGTCACCTGTACCTGGTGTTTCGGTTCGAGCCATTTGGGAACACTTACGCCCGGAATGTATTCATATTTCCAGAAATATCCCCAGCTCATCTGGTTCCATTCCGTCATTTTCAGCTGGTTGATCGCGACCTCCGGCTGCAGAACCAGCGGGTACTGCAGGCTGTCACAGGCTTGCAGGAAATCTTCGGTCACTCCGAACATCGTGTCGCCGTTGAGTCCGTCGGCGCCGATGACCTTCATTTCTTTTACAAGGGCGACGGCTATGGGCATTCCCGGGTCGCGGGTACCCTTGTCCCAGATCATGATCGGGAAGAACACCCTGACCCCTCTTTTCCTGAAGTCCGTCACCATTTGCCGTACGCCCTCCAGCCCGCCCGGCATATCTGCGACCAGGTCAAGCTGGTTGCGATCGTCGATGCCGATATTGGGATAGGTAGGCCAGATGAGGACGGCATCGAGGCCCCCATAGCGGCTTCTGAGATCGTCGAGGTAACGGTCGACTGTATACGTCCTGGCCGAGGGGTCGTAAAGGCACCGGTCTTCGGCCATCACCTGGGCATAGATAAACGTCTTATTCGTCCATCCCAGCTGGGGCCAGTGGTATACGGAATCCGAATAGCGGAGCGAATCTTTCTGCGCTTTTCTCCAGTTCAGCATCGACTGCCACCATTGGTCGGCTTGCAGGGCGCCGGCCGGCCCTTTAAACAGCTCTTTCAGGTCGCCCTGCCATTCCGGCTGCTGCGCATGGGCCTTCGCAACCAATAAAAAGATTAACAGAGCTGTGCGGCTGATCTTATTCATAATGATATTTTTATTTAGCGCTCCCACATCCGTTCGATCTCCTCCAGGGACTTGCCGGCCGTCTCAGGCACCAGCCGCCACACGATCCAGACATAAGGCAGGCACATGAGGGCAAACAGAGCGAAAGTTCCTGCAGGCGACAAGGCCGACAGCATCCAGGGAGTGAGCTGTCCTATCAGATAGGTTCCTATCCACAAGGAAAAGCCTGCGATAGACATGGCGATTCCCCTCACTGCAGTCGGGTACATCTCGGAAAGCAGCACCCAGATGACTGCGCAAATCGATACGGCGCAGAAGAAGATGTAGGATAAAAAGAAGGTCAACAACATGCCGGCCGGAATATGCCAGTCCTGTCCCTTTAAGAAATACAATGCGATTAGCAGCAGGGTCGAGATCATTCCCGATACTCCATAATACACCAGCTTTTTGCGTCCTACTTTGTCGATGATCAGCAGGGCGAGCACCGTTGTCAGGGCATTGACCACTCCGACGAGAACCTGGTACAGGAGGGAGTCGCCGTCGGACAAACCGCTGTTCCTGAAAATCGTGGGTCCGTAGTACAATACGGCGTTGACTCCCATGAACTGGCCCAGGATCGCGATGGCCACGCCGATCATCAAGGCCCTGAAGTAGGCGGGCTTCAACAACAGCCGCCAGTCTGACCGCTCTCCGTGTTGAAGCTGCCACCGGACTTCGTTTGCTTCCTGGTCCGCGTCGCGCGGGTCCCGGTAAATGCGGCACATGATGGCCAGCGCCCTTGACTCCTGCCGCCGCATCAGCAACCAGCGGGGGCTTTCGGGGATAAAAAATATGATAAGAAAGAAAAGGAAGGCGGGGAGGGACTCCATACCCAACATTCCCCGCCAGGACTCCGCGACAAATATCTTCTTCAGGAGTGCGCCTCCGGAGAGGTTGCCTGCGGCAGCCACTTTCAGCAATTCATAGTTGACGAGGTAGGCGCCCAGGAACCCGACCGTGATCGCCAGCTGATACAGGGACACGAGGCGTCCGCGGTACTTTGTGATGGCCACTTCCGAGATATACAGCGGCGAAATGATGGACACGACGCCGATGCCGACACCTCCAATGATACGATTGACGATCAGCATCCCGAAATTTCCTGATACTGCGCAACCCACTCCGGATACCGTAAAAAGGACTGCCGAGACGATCATCGTCCTCTTCCTTCCGAACCGGTCACCCAGCACGCCAGCCACCAGCACGCCGAGGATCGAGCCGACCAGTGCGCATCCGACAAACCAGCCCTGCTGCATTGGATCAAGATGATACTGTGCGGCCACCTGGTCGATGGTGCCGGAAATAACGGCTGTATCATATCCGAACAGGAAACCCCCAAGTGCCGCGACCACTGAAAGAAAGACCACATATCCCATGTTCTGACCGAGTGAACTTGTCATTACTACTTTAATTTAATTGTTTCGATGATTAGTGTGATCCCGCATAGACCAGGAAAAAAAGACCGGCCAGGAACAAAATGAACATCCAGGCGTTCAGTTGGTGAGCTGCCCTGGGAGCATCCCTGAACTCCTTCCACACATAAATGCCCCACACGGCAGATACCAGTGTGGCGCCCTGTCCCAGCCCATAGGAGATAGCCGGCCCGGCCTTGCCGGAAGCGATCAGGCTGAATGACTGGCCGAGACACCATATCGCGCCTCCCAGCATCCCAACGAGATGTGTCTTCGTGCTCCCCTTAAAATAGCCTGCTATCCGGACGCGGTCGCCACTGACCGGATAGCGCATGGCGATGGTATTAAAGATAAAGTTGCTGATGAGGACACCGCACGCAAAAACCACAAGGGCGGAGTAGGGCGTCAGCTTGCCGGTAGAAGAGCCGGAGATCTCCCCGGGGTGATCCATCGCAGCCGCGACGAATCTATAAAAGAATGACATGATAAAGCCCGCCGTCAGGGACAAAAGGATTCCCCTGGTTCCCGCGCCTGCTTTGCCGGGGTTTTTCTTTCTATAGGCCAGGCTGTTGCATATGATTGCCGCTACGATCAACAGGACCCCGGCGAAGATGTACAGCGGGTTGCCCCTGGCCTCGCCAAGGAAATTGACGAGAACGCCCAGTACGAGGGCAAGGCCGATACCCAGCGGGAATGCTACGGAAAGTCCGCAGACCGATATGGCAGCCGATAGCAGGATATTCGCCGCGTTAAAGACGACCCCGCCCAGCACGGCGCTGCCGATAGAAGCCAGGGAAGCCTGCTCAAGATCGGGAATAAAGCTTCTGCCCTCCCCGCCAAAACTGCCCATGGTAAAAGCCAGTACCAATGAAAAAATCAAAAGACCGATGACATAGTCCCAGTAAAAATATTCGTAACGCCAGTCGCGGGCCGCCAGCTTCTGTGTGTTGCCCCAGGAACCCCAGCACAGCATTGTTATGACACAAAAAACGACCGCCACCGGATAATCGTGAATAATAAACATAGCATCTTTTTAGAGAATCAGGAATTTCTTCATCCTCCCGACAATTTCCTGCCGGTAAGGGGCCGAGCTCTGTGCGCCTTTGCGGGTCACCGACAGGGCGGCCGCTGCAACGCCCCAGCGGGCGCTCGCAAGGAGATCGCTGCCTTCTGCCAGCGCGACGGCAAGCGCGCCATTGAATACGTCTCCGGCGGCAGTCGTGTCTACCACGTCGACGGACGGTGCGGCCACTTCTTCAAAGCGGTTATTGCTCAAAATAAGCGCTCCCTGGCTGCCCCTGGTGACGATTACGTGTGGTACCCCCGATGCGGCGATCTTTTTTGCGGCCGCACGGGCAGACTCGCCGTCGGTGATGGACACACCGCTGATCAGGCTCGCTTCGCTCTCGTTGGGCGTAAGGACAGAAATTCGCCTGAGAAGGTCTGCGGGTATCGGCAGCGCTGGTGCGGGGTTCAAAATGATCTGCTTGCCCATCCGATAAGCCATATCTGCAGCAGCGACGACCGTCTGCATCGGTATCTCCAGTTGCATCAGAATGACATCGGCGGACAAAATCGTCTGTTCGATTTGCTGCAGATCTGCAGGCAGAAGATTACCATTGGCGCCCGGCGCCACTACGATCTGATTTTCTCCCCTCGCGTCCACGGTGATGAGTGCGACGCCCGATGGAAGCTGGTCGTCTGTAAACACATGACGGGTATCGATGCCCTCCTTTGCGAGCGTCTCAACGGCCTTTTGCCCGAATACGTCATTCCCGATCCTGAAGACCATGGAAACAGCCGCCCCGAGCCTGGCAGCGGCGACGGCCTGGTTCGCGCCTTTGCCGCCTGCGTTCATAAAAAAGCCGTTGCCCAACAAAGTCTGTCCGGCGGAAGGAAGCTTGTCGGCCGTTACCACCATATCGGTATTGCTGCTTCCAATGACCAGTATCTTTTTTCTCGTGTCCTGTTCAATCATCTTATTCATATGTGCATTTTTTCCGTCTTCTTATCGCCTCTTTTCAAGAATATCGAGCAGCAGTGCCGGTTCATTGGTAGTGATCCGGTCCACACCCTGGCTCAGGAGAAACCGCATTTCATCGCCATTGTCTACGGTCCATACATTGACGTTCATGCCTGCGCGGCGGGCAATGCCGGTCATCGCCGTATCGGAGTGAAAGGAAAAATACGGATAATCCAGCCCCGAAAGTCCTCCAGCCCTGAGCTCCTCCACTTTCTTATCCCCTCCGAGATAGGCGGTCTCTGCCTCCGGATCCAATTCCCGCACCCGCTGCAGAACGCCGTAGTTGAAACTGATATAGCTGACCCATGGCTCCGCATGGTTATCATGGACCATGCGCACCACGCGGTCTGTAAGCGCCAGCGTACGTTGCTGGCTGAGCTGGGACGATTTGATCTCCAGGAACAGCCGCGTGCGGTGCTGGCTTTTGATAATATCCAGGTATTGTTGCAGGGTGGGGACGTGGTCGCCGTTCTTCAGCGGCAGTTTTTCCAGTTCGGCGGCAGTGGTTGCCTCAATCTTCAAACCGCCTATCGAAGGGTCGTGCGAGATGACGACTGCGCTGTCTATCGACATCCACACATCGAACTCCGACCCTTCGCATGCGAGGCCGATCGCATTCTTCAGTGAGCTGATCGAATTCTCGCTCGCGTCATAGCCCTTCCAGGCGCCCCGGTGGGCGATCACCCCATTGTGCAGAAACCCGTCCTGCGCCCAAATTACTGCCCGTTTTTCTGAAAGAACACCTGTGCAGGTATAGGCGCAGACCTCATAGCGATGCGGGCCCTTCGCAAGCGTTTCCTTTTCAAAATAGTTCAAACTGCATCTACCGGCCTTGTCATACTGGTTGTTGCCAACCGGCTTGCCATCCCGGAAAACATAATAGCCGGCAATCCCTTTCTCCATGTCCGGAGCCTGCCAGGAAAGGACGGCAGTCTTTCCGTCATCGGCGACGCGTAGTCCCCTCACGGGCAGTGGTGCGGGCATGGAAGGCAGCATACCATGGAGCGTATAGTACCGGTATGCATCGTGATAGGCAGTATCTACTTTGTATGGGCTGTAATAGTGGCTATATGCAAAACTGATGACGTCGCTGACATAGGGTCTGACAATCTGCATCTGCCGGACAAAACGGTCCAGGGGCGCAATTGTCCACCAGCGTTGATCGAAAGTTTCGGCATCGCTCCAGAATAACAGCTCCGGCCTTGTGTCAACCGCTGCGCGGAGTCCCTCGTACCAGCGCTGTAGCCTGTCGAGGTCCAGACCTCCTGCGCCGATGCCGTCCTGTGGTGCGAAGATATCTCCGGCCCTGAAATGGGTGCGCTCAAATACGTGCGTCCACATCTGCCGGTATTCATCGGGTTCGCCTACCCGGTAGTTCATAAAAGGGCAAAGCATGAACGGCATCTCAGGGGTCAGCTGGTTCAGATGATCGAGGTTGGTGTTCAGGGTTTCCGCCAGCACATCCTGGAGTTCCGGGGTCTTGCAGTGCATATTGTCCACTTCCCAGACCCAGTACCATCCGTAGAGGGTACTGCCATATCGCTGCTTATACCGTTGAACGAGTTCGTCCGCTACCTTGTTGCCCAGCTCCATCTGCCGGTTCAACCACTCTTTGGAGAAATCGGCTTCCCACCAGCGCTCGTGGAAGTTGAGCCCGAGGAAAACCTTAAACCCGGCCTTTTTCGCGTTGCGCAGGCAGTTCTCCACCAGGTCTCCGGGGTATTCCTGTCTTACCCCCGGTAGCCGGGAAGGATAATTGGAAGTCGAAACCCCATTCTTCCCTGTGTGAAGGGTCGGCGCAAGCACGATATAATGCATGCCCACTTCCTTTAATGCCCGGAGTTCGTGCTGCCATCGATTGTCGTCCCAATGCGCAATGAGATCATTTTGTATGAAAGTGCCGTTGGCGACGGGCCAGGCTGCCGGCGCTCTTTTATAACTGAATTCATTGAAGGACCCGCTGAGGGTGCGGATATAGGTGTCGATCCGCCGGTCGTTCTCATACAACTCTATGACGCGGGCGCCCTTTTCAAGGGTCTCGGGATAGGGGGCGTTATAGCCGGTCTTTCGCCCGTAGGCGAGGCAGATGTTGTCGAGGACGCCTGCAAAATCGTTGTTGTGGTCGTGTCCTGCGAATACGCCGCAGACGTCTCTCATTTCGACGAATGAAGTAAATAGCCCGCTGTTGACGGGAGGGGCGCAGACGTCCTCTCCGCGGATGCCGACGATCGAAGGCATCCTGCTGACGGTAGCGAATTCCGGCAGCGGGATATGAAAAAAGGCGAGAGAGGGGAGGGGGCCTCCGTTGGCTGACGCATATGACGCGCTTTGTCTGCGATACCACTGGATCTGGTCGTTGTGGATCCAGTCATACCCTTTTACCAGCGAGTCGGGGGCATAGGCGTGCGAGTCGAACAGATAGATCACCCATTTGTTAAGGCTTCCCGTCTCGTCCCTGATGGTCAGCGCACAGTTGCCGACGCCCGAAATGGCGGGGTCGGCGTTATAGGTCACATTGTATGGGCTGGAGCGGATGACGTCCAGCGTCTGGCTCTTTGTAAGATCGGTCTCCGTGTCATGATTGCCGAAGGCCACGGCAAACGGAACATGCATGTCCTCGAGCGGGCGGATCACGTTCTTCCACCCGGCGGCGGCGTCGCGCGATACCACGATATCCCCGGTAAATACCACCAGGTCAGGCTTCTCCTTCTTCAGCAGATAACGCATCAGGTTGAGGGCGCTGTCATTTCCGCTGCGGAAGGCATTTCCCTGGATCCAATGAAGATCCGTCAATTGTAATATTTTGAACCGCTGCCCGCTGAACTTCAACTGCGGGGGGGCTGCCAGTGCACGGGCCTGCGCGCCAAGCAGCGCGAGTAAGAAAACCGCGGTCATTATTCTCTTTACCATTATCCTGTTTTTATATTGTCGGGTGGCTACCATTTATCTGTCCGGAAAGGAGGCAAAGGCAGGCCATTGAGGTCGTAGAGTCCCGGCCGGCCTTCGTTGGTAAAGCAATACCGGACGGCAACCGGCCTGTCTACGTTGGGGCAGCTGACAGCCAGACTGCCATTTTTCTCCATGCGGACATGGGCCGGATAAAATACTTTATCTGCGCCGGCTATTTGAAATCCGGAAATTTCCTTTTGTCTGTTCTTCAATTTGCCTATGGAAGCGATCCTGATGATCATCTCATGGCCGTGGATCGCGAAATCAACGGGTTTTGGGCAATAGGGTTGAATGCCTGTAAGGCCGTATCGTTCTCTCAATGCCAGGCCGGCCAGGCGTTCGCCCACCTGCCGCTTGGCTGAAGGGTGCAGCTCCTTTACGTCGCTGACCAGGTCGGCGGTGACCGCCATGCCTGTGTTCGGCAAAGCAAGGGCTGTCGCCTGCTGCTCGCGGAGTAAGGCGCCGTTGAGCCCCTGGTAGCCGCTCCATGGCGCGATCTGTACGTAGTAAAATGGAAGCTCCTGCTGGGACGCTTCGCGCCATCCCTTGATCATCGCGGTGAACAAGCGGCCATAGTCTTCCGGTTCTTCGTTATTGGATTCGCCCTGGTACCAGATCACACCAGCCAATCTATATTTCCTCAGCGGATATATCATTGCGTTATAGATGACGCTGCCGGCTACCGGCGCCCAGCTCGGCCGGATACGGCATGCGAGGCGGGCAAGCGTGGTATCTTTCTGATACACTTCTTGCGGGGTCCATGGCTGTATAGCCGTGCCTCCCCAATAGGAACCGATCAGCCCCACCGGCGTATGTAGCTGCGTCCTTATATAGCGACCGAAAAAAAAGGATACGGCGCTGAAATCTTTCAATACGTCCGCGTTGCAGACTTTCCATTCGCCGGGCACGTCGTCCATTGGATAGTCTGAAGACGCATGAGCGGGCTGGAACCAGCGTATCTGTGAATCGGCAGGCTCCTTTAGTGCGTCGCCTGCATCGGAAACGCCCCATTTGACGGCATATTCCATATTCGATTGGCCCGAACAAAGCCAGACCTCCCCGATCAGCACGTCCCGGATCACCCTCGTCTCCCTGTCCCCGATGATGCGGATCGTATAGGGTCCCCCTTTTCCGGGCGTCTTTATAACGGCGGTCCAGGCGTTGTTCCTGCCTGGTGAGGCAACGACGGTATCTTCTTTCGCCCAGCTGCATACGATCTTCACGGTCCACACGGAAGGGCACCATCCCCATATCCTGACATCGGAGGCTTGTTGGAATACGGCGTGGTCTCCCAGGATGGCGGGCAGTCGCAGGTCATTTTGCGCCGCAGCGGGCGCCGCCGCCAGGAGCAGCCAGTAAAGGAAGCAGCTCAATAAGACCTTCATCGCCTGCCGTTTTGTTTATCAAGCCAGCGTCGATACTGGTTATAAAGTCGCACTGAGTCCTTGTGTCCGGCAAAGGCCTTCGAGTCCGGAGGATTCATAATGCCGATGTACTGATAACAAAGGATCTTATCGACAAAGGGCGACAGGTCTTCCATTTGCTTCAGGATACGCGTGTCGAAATCGGCAGGCATCAGGTTGCCCTTGGTCTTGTCTTCGAAATAGAACAGCTCCATATCCGCCCATATCCTCGACCGGGCCGCCTTCTGGTGGGCTTCGCAGAGGTGCTCGAAATATCTGGCGGGCTCGCCCAGCCTCGTGGAATTGACGCCGACGCCGTCCTGGTACGCAACTATCTCTACATTCATCCGCTCGAGCTGGCGGACATATCCGTCGTCCGCCCTTTCCGCCTTGATATTGTAAGGCGCGATCAGGTTGACACAAGACGGAGTGATCGATCTGGCGATCCGTGCGCAGTCGTTCACATAGTCGACAAAGAATTCGTCCAGGTAAGGATGCAGCCACGCTTCGTTGGGGAAATACCAGCCGTAAAAGCTTTTGTGGTGACCATACCGGCCAGCTATTTCTACCATTGCCTGCTCGCGGACCTTCCTGATCTCCGGGTCTTTCATCATCTTCACGGGGTCGCGGCCGTCCCCCCAGAAATCGTTGCTGACAAAGAACTTGATCCCTTCCTCGTCGGCGGCTGAAAGCACCGCCTCCAGCGGGTCTTCGCAAGTCATTTCGAAATGCGGCGCCAGCGTCGTGGGGTAGAAGGCCTTTCCGAAGGCCGCAACGCCCATGAGCACGATGTATTCCATGCCCACGCTCTTTATCTCCCTGACCTTCTCCTTCCATTGTTCGGCGGTAAAATTCTTCAGGGCCGGGTCCCAGTAAAGACCCTCTTCTATATTGAGGTGCTGGAAATCGAACCAGGTGCCCGCAATGGGTTTTATTTTAGGATTCTTCCGGGCTTCATTTAGCGTGGTTGCCTGCAGCCTGCCGCCTAAAAGCGAGCCTGCGGCGCCGAGGCTCCCCAGTGACAAAAAATTTCGTCTGTTCATGCGTCTGAATTTTTTATGGTCAATTT
>JAFDYE010000551.1 GCA_018267585.1 Bacteroidota bacterium | reverse complement strand
GGCACTCCGATGAGCTAACGGGCAATGATCTGCGCCTGTTATCCCTGATCAAGCTGAATCTTACCTCCGGCGATATCGCCACTCTGCTGGGTATTTCGCAGGATAGTCTTCGCGTATCCCGTTATCGTCTGAAGAAAAAATTGAATTTAGGGGCAGAAGAGAGCCTCACTGCTTTTATCCAGTCTGTGTAGGTAACAATTTGGTAATGGAGGTTTTGTTTCACCAGTTAATGTTGACTACCAACCCGATGCATTGTCTTTGTTAACGCTGCTGCTACCCTGTCTACGCCCGGGATGGGGTTGTTGTCGTTTTGTTCACCCCGGTTATTTCGCTTCGACCGTATGAGTTTGCAGATTTGCGCCGTGAACAAAAATCAAAAACCAGCTAATATGAAGCGAATTTTATCATTGATCTTTTTATGGTGCGGGGTCTGGATAACCGCCTTTGCGCAGGCTCCTGCCCTGAGTGGGAGGGTGACCGACAAAATGACTGGAGAGCCTTTGCCCGGAGCAAGCATCGAACTCAGCCTGAGGGGAGGGTCTTTGAAAGCCAAAATTCATTTGCTGGCCGGTCTGGATGGCAGCTTTGTTGTGAGACATATTCCGGCGGCGGGACACTATGAGGTGTCCGTCAAATACGTGGGTTTTGACCGGTATTCGGAAGAGGCCGACCTGGCGGACGGGAAGGGTAGAACGGTGATGGTACTGTTGGAGCCTGCGAGGCGCGAGCTGACGGCTGTGAGCGTCTCGGCCGGAGCGAGGGGTACAGAGCGCAGCTCGCAGCTGACGGATCGTCGCGCCGATATCCTGCAGAACTCGCTGTCGGCGCGATCGATCGAAGTATCTCCCGACCTGTCGGTGGCCAATACGGCGCAGCGTATCTCAGGCGTCACGATGGAGCGCAGCTCCAATGGTGAGGGGCAATATGTCATCGTCCGCGGAATGGAAAAGCGATATATCTATACGCTGGTCAATGGGATCAAGATCCCAAGTCCGGACAACAAGAACAGGTATGTCCCGCTGGATATCTTCCCGGCCGATCTGCTGGAGAGGCTGGAGATCACCAAGACGCTGACCCCGAATATGGAAGGTGATGCTATTGGCGGAGCTGTCAACATGGTGATGAAGGATGCTCCGGCCAAATTCTCCGTCAGCGCGAATGCGGCTGCGGGCTACGGAAGCAAATTTGCCCATGAGGACTTTGCCAGATTTGACAACAGTGCCAGCCTCGGGCAGAGCCCGCGGGTGCTGCATTCCGAGAGCTATCTGGCAACTCCTGCCGATTTTCCCAACAGCGCGTTCAGTCACAGTCTGAAACACAATCCCGTCGACGAAGTATTCGGGCTTTCGCTGGGCGGCCGTGCGCTGAAGAATAGGCTGGGCGTCCTCGTTGCGGGCAGCTTTCTCAACAACTATCGCGATGTCAGCTCAACCCTTTTCCAGCTGCCTGACCAGCTGGTCGACGGCGGTTATCAGCTGGCGAGCGTCGACAAGCGTCATCTTTCGGTGCAGCAGCAGCGTACCGGCGCGCACGTGAAATTGGACTACTGTATAGATAACAAGAACAAGCTCAGCTTCTACGGCGGCTATATGAACCTGATGCGCGAAGAATATCGCAGCGTCTCCGACACGAGCCTGGAGCTGGCCCGTACCACGCCCGGGTATGGCCGTATCACGAGCAGCTACCGGACGCTGCATGAGACGCAGCAGATCGCCAATTTTACGCTGAGGGGCGAACACTCGCCGGCGCCCAATTTCTACATGAACTGGACGGCGGCTTACTCAAAGGCTACGCTCAACCGTCCCGACGAAGCTAGTTTTTCGGTGAATGGCAGCTTTCTGACCACCGCTCCGACGCCTGAGCCTACCAATATCCAGGGGGCGAGCAGGGAGTTCACGCATAGCTCGGATGAGGACAAGAGCGGCTACCTCTCCCTGTGCTACCGGAGCAAGATCGCGACGGTAAAGGCGGACTGGACCGTCGGCGGCATGTACCGCGACAAACACCGTGTCAGCCAGTACGACAAGTACAATCTGATCCCGCAACCCGATGTCATCTACCATGGCACGATGGACGGACATGTGTTCTCGGTCGACGATCCGGAGGGGACTTCGGAAGACCCGCTGAACTATACTGCCAATGAAAAGGTTGCCGCCGGATATGGCATGGTCAAGATCGAGGCGGGCCCCTGGCTGCTGACCGGCGGCGCGCGATACGAGCACACTTCGCTGGACTGGTCGAGCGCCGTACCGCCGAGCAAGCCAGGTAAGACGGGAGACATCAGGTACTATGACGTGCTGCCCAGCGGCAACGTCAAGTATTCGTTCGGCAGGAAGTCGGCGCTGCGTCTTTCTTATTACTCTGCGATCAGCCGCCCCAACTTCTTTGAAGTGATCCCTTATCAGCTACTGAATCCTGAGACCGGCTATATCGAGGCAGGAAACCCGCACCTGAAACGGACTACGGCCGACAACTTTGACCTCCGCTATGAATACTATCCGAAGGGACTCGACCAGCTGGTCGTGGGCGCATTCTACAAAAGACTTAAGAATCCTATCGAATATACGGTCACCAATCAGCCGGATCCTTTTTCGGGTGATCCTCCAAGCAACAATACCTTCTTCGTGCCGCAGAATTTTGGGAACGCCAGCAACTACGGCGCGGAGCTCGACCTTACGAAATACTGGAGATGGCTGGGTGTAAGGCTCAACTATACCTTCACCGAATCGTCTATAACGACCACCAAGCAGCACGGCACGCAGACGGTCAACCAGACGCGTCCGCTACAGGGTCAGTCCAGGCACGTGGGCAATTTCTCGCTGTTGTTCAAGGACGATAACAAGCTGGGCCTGAATGCGCAGCTCGCCTTCGGCTATACAAGCGAACGCATCAACACCGTGTCTTCTTTTTACAACTACGATATCTGGCAAAAGGCATTCACGCAGCTGGACTTTTCGCTCGACAAACGGATCGCGCATCGCTGGTATATCTACGGCAAGATCAACAACATGCTCAATACTCCCTTCGAGCTGGAGGTCCATCAGCCCTATCAGCCGCCGACGGGGGTACCCAACTATTATCCGCCCTTCCAGACGGCCGGTAAAAATCTGCTGATGCGTAAAGATACCTACGGCGTAAATTATCTGCTCGGCGTAAAGTTCAAACTCTAAACATCATAAAGTAACCAGTAATGTATACGAAATATAATTGGATTCTCATGGCGCTGACTGTCGTGCTGTCTGCCTGCCATAAGTCGGAAAATGTCAACGTCAGCAAGGCGCTGGTCGTGGCCAGCCATCCTATCACTTCCGACACGCTCAGCGGGTCGGTCTCCGGGACCCTGCTGGCGGGAAGGACCTATTATTTCTCTTCGGACATCACGATCAATGCCAAGGACACGCTGCTGATGCAGGCCGGGTCCAAACTCATCTCGATGGGTGACGGTAAGACCACTGCGACCAGTCCGCAGATCACGTGCAATGGGACTTTTATCAGCCTCGGAACGGCAGATGCCAACAACTATATAACGGTACCGGACGCGCTGCGCAGCTTTGCCAATGCCGGGAAGGGCTACTGGGGCGGTATCCAGTGCGGAGAGAGCAGCGGCGATCTCATCCTCAAGTGGACGCATCTGGAATTTGGGGGCGGCCAGGCCGGCGCGGCGGCTGACCTGAATGTCTTCTCTCCGGGAGATCCCCGCAACAGTCTTTCCTATACCAATATCAACGGTAATGTCATCATCGAAGACTGCTGGGTCTTTGGCACGCAGGATGACGGGATGCGTATCCTCCACGGGCATGTCAGCATCATGCGGAACACTTTCGAGGACTGTGGTACGACCGGGGGGGAAGCGCTGAATATGAAGAACGGTGTTTTGGGTGATGTGGCCTACAACCTGGTTATCGGAGCGGCTACCAATGCTTTCAAGATATCCAACAGCGGCGGCGGCCCGGTAGAGAACAAGACCTATCTGTACAACAATACGATGCTGAACAGCGGATTTCGGCAGCTGAAGTCCGGACGGGGCGGCTCGATCGACTATGAGAAGGGCGCTTCCGGGAAGATATACAACAACGTTATAGTCAACTGCCGGTTCGGGATGCGATTAACGGGGGACGCGGATATAGCGAACATCTCTTATAACAATCAGCAATTCTATGCCAACGATATATCACTGACGAGCCAGTTCTATTCAGCGGATGGGGTGGGCAAGCAGCAGAGCGCCGATATCGTGGGGGCTCCCAAGGCGAACAATCCGCTGTTCAAACTCTACAATGTCGACCAGTTCGACTATTCCACGGTGAAGCCGCCGCTGGCTCAGTCCGCTATGCCGCAGGCTATCGTTACGGACGCGGGTTATGACTTTGGCTTCCTGACCGGCGGCCCGGGTTATCAGAAGGGAACTACTTCCTTCAAGGCGATGAGGGCAGTTCCGCAGGGTGGGGATTATGGAGCGGCGACTCAGGACCCCAATAGTGACATGGGTGCATTCCCTACGGATGGCTCGGGTAATAAACATTTTACTTCCAGTCTTACTTCTAAATAGATGTATGCATGAGAAAATTCAGATTGCTGATCGGGTTACTGGTATGGGAGGTGGTCCAGGCGCAAGGTCCGCAGTATCTTGGCACAAAGACGCCGTACAGGGCGCCGGCCGGCGAATATGCGGCGGCACCGCAGGGCTATCGGCCTGTGTTTGTCAACTATGTAGGCCGGCATGGTGCGAGGTATTTGACCAAGGCCGGACCTGATGTCGAGACGCTGCGGTTATTGGAAGCCGCGGACAAGAAGCATGGGCTCACGGGTGTCGGATCGCATGTTTTGTCAATGGTACGCGTCCTGTATGAAGTGGAGAAGGGGCAATATGAGAACATCACCCGGCTTGGGGCGGAGGAGCAGGAGGGTATCGGGCGGCGGATGCTCACGCATTATCCGGGTGTTTTTTCCGGAAGGGGATTGGATGTGGCAGTTACTTATAAGGTCAGGACGCAGCAGAGCGCCGACGCTTTTTTGCGGGCGTTTGGGGCTTATAAAGGGCAGCGCCGGATGACCAGGAAGCCGGATTCGCTGGATGCGGTCCTGCGATTCTACGACCTGTCGCCTGGCTATGCGAAGTATAAGAAGAGCGAGCTCCTCCGGGCTGTCTTTGACTCGCTGGACAGGGATCACCGGACGGGGGAAGCCGCGGAGGCTGTTTGTGAGCGGGTATTTAGTCCGGCGTTTTGTGCGAAAATGAAAGCAGGGGAGAAGGTTAGGTTTTTTGGGGATATATACGACCTCTATTCGCTGCAGTATTCGGTGGCCAGGGAGATACCGCAGAGTGTCGACCTGGGGATCGTGTTCGGGAAGGACGAACTGGCCTGGGAGGATTTCGTGTCCGGAGCACAGGACTTCCTTGAGAAGGGGCCGGGAAGGGATCCGCTCGGGATACAGGCGAAGGTGGCTGCGCCCTTGCTGGCAGATTTTGTGCAGACGACGGACGAGGCCTGTTCGGGCGGGCGTGACGCGGTCCTACGTTTTACCCATGCGGAGGCCATATCGCCCTTCGCTACCCTGCTGGGTATTCCTGAGGCGAGCGTGCCGGCTGCGGGTATTTATGACTATGAGCGACACTGGCAGGCAGCCAGGATCATTCCACTGAGCTCCAATGTGCAATGGATAGTATATAGCAACGGGAAGGCATATCTGGTAAAGATACTGTTGAACGAACGCGAAGTTAGCCTACCCTTGCGGAGCGTGGGCGGGACGTATTACCGTTGGGAAGATCTGCGGCGCTATTGCATACAGCGTCTCCGTGCGGTGGGAGCGGACGTGCATGGAGATATGCTTGGATATTTGAGGACACTGAATTGACTGTATTACTATGGAAGGTCCTCAATGGTGTAAAATCTAAAAAACCCCGGCATAACCGGGGTTTTTCCTATTGCTCTTTGTGTTGACAGATTAGAGACGAGTTACTACAGTGCTTTCGGTCAGCGTCCTGTTGACTGCGAACTGGCGAACGATCTCGTTGTTGTTGCCGGTGCGGATGATGAAAGTCGGGTGGATCTGGGCGTCAGTGTTCTGGAAGAATACAGACTTGGAGAAGTGTGCATCCGTGAACTGCTGATGGTATACTACGTCACCGTTGTCGTTCTTGATGATCAGGGAGAACTTTTCGGAAGTGGGGTTTTCGAATTCCACCCTGAAGATGATGTTGTTCTCTGTGGTACCCTGATATTTAACGTTGACCTGTTCTTCGGTTACAGAAGAAGTCTTTTTGCTGTTGATACCGCCTTCGTTGGCACTTGCTGCGTTGCTGAAAAGGACTACTACGGCGGTGAAAGCTGCTGCGATTACTTGTTTAGTGTTCATACTATTTTTCTTTTTGTTATTTACGATGTTGTTGACTAAAGATCTTTCTGGCGGCAATCGTGTGAGCTATCGGCGGCAATCGTAAGAAGAATATGGCAGAAGCAACAGGCAGGCAGTTTGGTTGGTCTTATTCAGGAGCAGGACGCTTGTCATCTGAATTGTTACACAAATTTAGAGCGGAACAGGAGGGTGTGCAAACACAGTTTGTTCGTTTTTTATTACGCCAACCGGGAGGGGTTGGTGTGTATATTGTTGATAATTATGATATTATAATCGTATTTTGAATGATAACCAACCCTTTTTTGTTAAGGGAATATGAAGTAAAACCTGTTTAACCGATTGACGAACGGCTGGTGTTGGTAGGAGGGGTTCAGTATTTTCGATCTTATGAAGTCATTAACCATAACCCTGGCCGCCTGTTGTTGACTTGTCTGGTCTTTGAGCAGGACGATCCACTGTGGATGCGTTATCCGATGGGGGGATGGCGTGCGCCGGATGGTTTGTTTGAGGAGGGGCATCAGCTCGAGCCGGATATCCTGGTGAGGGATGAGCCTGACCGGTTGTCGGCGGGGCATGATCAGCAGATCGGGGAGGCCGTGAAAGAATTATTGAAGACGCCCCGTTAGGGGTGTTTTTTTTGCAGCGCCCATTTTTTGAGCATTGAGGTGAGTTCGGGAAGGTCGATGGGTTTGGCGAGGTAGTCGTTCATGCCGGCGGCGAGGCATTGTTCGCGGTCCCGGGGGGTGGTGTTGGCGGTCATGGCGATGATAATGGGGGTGGGAGGCGCGGCCGCGGCTGAGATGGTGGGGCGATTGCGGATGGCTCGTGTGGCTGCGAGACCGTCCATTTCCGGCATCTGAACGTCCATGAAGATGATGTCGTATTGGGTATCGTGAAGGCGGTCGAGCACTTCTTTTCCGTTGGCGGCGATATCGGGGCAGTAGCCCATTTTTTTCAGGAGGATCATCGCCAGTTGTTGATTGATCGGGTTGTCCTCTGCCAGGAGTATGTGGAGGGGATATTGGATGGCGAGCGTCGGGATGGCGGAAGGCGCTGGGGGATTGGGAGGAGGCTGGTCGAGGGCGGAATTAGCGACCTGCAGGAGCTGTTCGCAGCAGGTGCGTATAGTGGTGAGATAGTGGCGTTGTTCTTTGGTGAGGGAGGTCTGGTCGAGCAGGGTGGACATGCCGACGATGCCGTTCATGGGTGTCCGTATCTCGTGGCTCAGGTAGGAGAGGAGGCTGTTTCGGCGGTGGTGTAAACGGCGGATGTATACCAGGCAAAGGCAGAGCGTGATAAGGAGTATGGCTACTAATAGGAGTAGCATGGGTTTGGAGTTTCAGAGCTTAACAAAATAGTACAACAGGTCCTTTGTCGATCGGGATCGGCAAGATAACGCTAGTGGAAGCTATGTATTCTTTGATGGGGCAGTTTTTTGGGTAGGGTAGGTGTTTTAACTTATTTTTCAGCAATAAAAGTTTGAATGTCCTTTACCGTTAGACTTCGTCGAGGTTGAAGGGGAGGCGCCGTATCCTTTTTCCGGTGAGGTCGAAGATGGCGTTGCAGAGGGCGGGTGCGAGGGGGGGCAGGCCTGGTTCTCCTACGCCACCTGCTTTCTCATTGTTCTCAACGATATGCACTTCTATATCCGGGATCTCATTAATGCGAGGCATGCGGTAGGTGTCGAAATTTTTTTCTACGGCTCTGCCATCCTTGAAATGCGTATCGTGTTTGATGGCGGCGCCGAGGGCCATGACGATGCTGCCTTCTACCTGGGCCCTGATCGTATCGGGGTTCACATACCATCCGCAGTCGATAAGGGCGGTGACCTTGTCGATCCTGAGCTTGCCGTCCGGTTTTTTGGAAACTTTTACCACTTCTCCGACGATGCTGCTGAAGCATTCCGTGACGGCGGCTCCCCAGCCTTCGTTCTTCCCGCGCTGACGCCAGCCAGTGAGGTCTATCAGCTGGTCGATCAGGGTCTGGTAGCGTTCGTCGCGGAGGTATTGTTTCCGGAATGCCAGGGGGTCCTTTCCTGCGGCGATGGCGAGCTCGTCGATAAAGCTTTCGTAGGCGAAGCCGTTGGTCGACGAATATACCGAACGCCACCACATGACGGGTATGGGGGATTCTGTCGGGATATCGGAGAAGCTGTAGTGAGGTATGGATTCGAGCCAGGGTTTGGGCAGGCCTTCGAGCGCGCTGTTATTGTAAGCGCCTTTGTCCGCGCCGGCGTTCTCGTGGTCCATGTTCTGGGTGGCGATCTTTGTCTGGAAGGCGTCGATCTCGCCGTCCTTGCTGAGTCCGGCTTTACAGCCATAGACTGCGCCTGGCCGGAAGGGTCCCTGTGTCATATCGTCCTCCCTTGTCCAGACCACCTGCACGGGGGCTTTGATCTCCTTTGAGATCAGCACAGCCTCGTGCGGGTAGTCGAGGAAGGCTTTGCGACCGAAGCCTCCGCCGAGGAAGGTCATATTGACGGTCACTTTTTCGAGTGGCAGGTCCATGCGCCGGGCCAGGTCTGACTGTACCCAATCGGGGCCCTGGATCGGTCCCCATACTTCGATGCTGTCGTCTTTCACATAGGCGACGCAGTTGAGGGGTTCCATGCAGGCGTGTGATTCGTATGGCGTTTCGTAGACGGCCTCTATCTTTTTGTCG
>JAFDYE010000550.1 GCA_018267585.1 Bacteroidota bacterium | reverse complement strand
TGGTCGTGGGAGGTTGACGGGGTGGGGATGTCGCCGGGGTTGGAAGTCGTAGGGAATGGGAAGGTTGCGAGGGTGAGAGGTTGGTGGGGTGAGAGGTCGTGGGGAATGGGGAGGTCGGGAGGGTGAGAGGTCGCAGGGATGAGGGGTCGCGGAGTAGCGGACAGCCGGTGTCGCGAAAACGGACAGTGCGGAGGGGTGGGGGGCTTGTAAGCTGGTGAACGGTAGGGTGTTAGCTGTCTGGCATGTTCTTGGCCGCGGGGTTACAAACCAACGCTATGTTCCGGAACTATTTCAAGGTCGCCTGGCGCAACCTGTTGAAGAGTAAACTCTATTCTACTATCAATATTGCCGGGCTCGCTACCGGTATGGCGGTGGCGATGCTGATCGGACTTTGGATCTACGACGAACTTTCCTTTGACCGGCACAATACCGACAACTATGAGCGCATCGGGCAGGTGATGCAGCACGTGAACTTCGGCAGCGGGACGGACACTTATGGTATCGTTCCCATACCGCTTGCCAAGGATATGCACGACCATTACCCGGATTTTCAGTATGTGTGCCGGTCGTCGCAATCCAGGAGCCAGGTGCTGGCGGTCGGCGACAAGCTGCTCACCATGACGGGAGCGTACGTCGACGCGGATTTCCCGAAGATGATGACGCTGAGGATGGTCTCGGGTAGCCGGGACGCGCTGAGGGATATGCACACGGTGCTGCTGTCGCAGTCTGTCGCCAAGGCGCTGTTCGGCGACGCCGATCCTGTGGGCAAGGTCATCAAGTTCGACAATGTCTACAATCTGACGGTGGCGGGAGTATACGAAGATTTCCGGAAGAACAGCAGCTTTAACGACTATCAGTATATGGGGGCGTGGGACCAGTGGGTGGCTTACAACGAGGATACGAAAGAGAGCCTTACTGCGTGGGACAGCAATTCCTGGCAGATATTTGCGCAGTTGAGGCCGGGGGTGAGTTTTGGCGCGGCTTCCGCCAAGATCCGGATGGCCCGCGAGCGGCAGGGCAACTATCCGAAGTACCGGCCGCAGTTCTTTTTGCAGCCCCTTAGCCACCTGCGTCTTTACATGTACAAGAACGGTGTGGAAACGGGCCGGATGATCAATTTCGTGTGGCTTTTCGGGATCATCGGCCTGTTCGTATTGCTGCTGGCGTGTATCAACTTCATGAATCTTTCGACTGCGCGCAGTGAGCGGAGGGCGAAGGAAGTGGGCATCCGGAAGGCGATCGGGTCGGTACGTCGTCAGCTGGTGCTGCAGTTCCTGAGCGAGTCGTTGCTGGTTGCGCTGCTGGCATTTGCGTTTTCGCTGCTGCTGGTGCAGCTGAGCCTGCCCTTTTTTAACAGCCTTTCGGATAAGACGATGGTGGTCCTGTGGAAGAGCCCGGTGTTCTGGGGGCTGGGGGTGGGCTTTAGCCTGCTGACGGGGCTGGTGGCGGGCAGCTATCCGGCGCTATATCTTTCTTCTTTCCGGCCGGTGAAGGTCTTGAAGGGGACCTTTAAGGCGGGCCGGTTTGCTTCGATACCCCGCCGGGTGTTGGTTACCCTGCAGTTCACGGTGAGCGTGGTGCTGATCGTGGGGACGATCGTGGTATACCGGCAGATACAGTATGCAAAGGATTTACCGGTAGGGTATAGCCGCAGCGGGCTGATCGAGATGGATATGAATACGCGGGAACTCTACAAGCACGCCGAAGCCATACGCAACGAATTGCTGAATACCGGCGCGGCCACGGTCTATGCGCAGACTTCCTGTCCCATTACCGCCAACTGGGGCGGGACTACCGATTTCAGGTGGAAGACGAAGGATCCCGAGGCGCATCCGCTGATCAACGCCAACCGGGTGACGGTAGATTTCGGACGGGCGGTAGGATGGCGGATGGTGCAGGGGCGCGATTTCCAGCGGGATATGGCGACGGACAGCTCTGCGATAATCCTGAATGAGGCGGCGGTGCGGCTGATGGGGCTGAAGAACCCGGTCGGCGAGACGATCACGCTGCATGGGACCCAATATATCGTCATCGGCGTATCGGGGGATATGATCCGGTCGAATCCTTTTGAGAAGATAGCGCCTTCCGCCTATACGCTGACTGCGAATGGAGGCAGTACGATCGAGCTGCGGCTGAACGGGCAGCTTGGGACTGCCGAGGCGCTGAGGCGGGCTGCCGTGGTATTCAGGAAATACAACCCGGGCAGCCCGTTCACCTATCAGTTCGTGGATAAGGAATACGAGAAGAAGTTTGGCGACGAGCAGCGGATCGGGAGGCTGGCGACCTTTTTTGCCGTGCTGGCGATCTTTATTTCCTGTCTCGGGCTTTTTGGACTGGCGTCGTTCGTGGCGGAACAGCGGACGAAGGAGATCGGTATCCGAAAGGTCCTGGGGGCCTCGCTGATCAGCGTCTGGAGGCTGTTGTCGAAGGAGTTCGTCGCGCTGGTGGCCCTTTCGCTGGTGGTGGCGATGCCGATAGCCTATTATTTTATGCATCAGTGGCTGCAGAATTATGAATACCATACGGGGATACCGTGGTGGGTTTTTGTGGCGGCCGGGGCCGGGGCGCTGCTGATCACGCTGCTCACGGTGAGCTATCAGGCGTTGCGCGCGGGGCTGTCCAACCCGGTAAAGAGCCTTCGAACCGAATAGGTCAATCTACGCTTATGATAAAGAATCTTTTGACGACGGCG
>JAFDYE010000054.1 GCA_018267585.1 Bacteroidota bacterium | reverse complement strand
TATTTTCAGGGGCAGCGCCGCTTCTTCGACTTCCCCGTCAATCAGGAGGGCACCGAATTTCAGCAGCGGGTATGGAACGAGCTGACGGCTATCCCCTTTGGCAAGACCATCAGCTATCTCGACCTTTCCCGCCGCCTGGGCGATACCAAGGCGATCCGGGCCGCGGCTGCTGCCAACGGAAAGAACAATATCGCCATCGTTGTCCCCTGCCACCGGGTTATCGGCTCCAAAAGAGACCTGGTCGGCTATGCAGGAGGTCTATGGCGAAAGAAATGGCTGCTGGATCACGAGACAAAGATCCAATACGGGGTACAAACGCTCTTCTGATCCCCATTCCATCAATACGTCAGCTGATTGGCATACCTCCGCAGGGTGATCTCCGCTGCCTTCGCCGCATACGTCACGTTAACCAGCAAAAAACCCGCATTCTCAAAACTCTGCTGCGCATTCTTAACGTCAACGATCGTAGCCTGCTTTAGCTGGAACTTCTGCATCACCAGGTCGAGCAGCCTTTTTGACAGGTCGTAGTTGGACTTTGCCGTCTCCACCTGCTGCAGGTTGTTGGTATAGGCCTGCCAGCTCTTCACCGCACTGGCCGTATAGTTCAGCACCAGCGTATCCCTTACCAGCTGGGCGTTGCGGATATTGATGCCGGCCGCCTGCTGCTGCTTTTTATAGATATTGCCATTGAAGATCGGTATGTTCAGCGTGAGCGCCGCATAGGGCCCATAGTTCAGGTTGAGCAGGGAAAAGCCGACACTGTTCTTGGTGCGGCTGTAGTTGTACCCCGCGTTGACGCCAAGAGAAGGATAGCGGAGCGCACCCGTCTCCTTCTCGATATACTGGTTGATGGCGATCTGTTCGTTGGCGGCTATGATATCCGGGTTCGCCGACCGCACCGCTGTCATGATGTTCGCCAGCTGTATATTGCGGTCAACCAGGATGGTATCCTCCACGACGATCGCCGAGTCGGGATTGAGGGTCAGCAGTGTGAGCAGATCGGTCTTTCCCTGGTCGATGATCAACTGCTGGGCTTGCAGGTTCTGGACTTCCGTGTTGAGGTCGACCTGCGACTGGAAAAGGTCGGCGTTGTTGGCCAGCCCGACGCTCTGCTGCGCCTGTACGATAGCCAGCTGCTGCTTTTGCGCGTCGATGGAAGCCTGCAGGGTCCTGACGTAGCTCTGCTGCCGTACGACGTCATAGTATTTCAGCAGCACATTATACGCCAGCACCAGCGCCCGCGAGCTCAGCTGCTGCTTGCTTTGCGCCTCGATCATCCCCAGCCGCTTTTTCGCCGTGACCACCCGCTGTCCGTTATAGAGCAGCATATAGCCATTGACCTGGGCGGAAAGGTTGTTCGAAAAAGCGTTGTTGCTGCTCTTGTTATTGGCAGGATTGGCGTATTCCTGCTTGAGGCTGGTAGACTGCTCCTGGTCGCTGGCATTGCCCGAGACAACCGGCAGGCCACCGGCGATACCATAGCTGTTGTTGATGTTGGCAATTTCCACGTTGTTCTTCGCCAGCTGGATACCCATGCTGTTCTTCAGCGCGATCCGCACGGCATCTTCACTGGTCAGGTTCTGCGCCTGCGCTGCCATTACCGGCAGTGTTAGGAGTAGAGTTACAATCTTCTTCATACTATACTATTCGGTCACCTCGGTGACGTGCACTTTATGTTTGCTGGAAATAAATGTATAGACCGCCGGAATGACGAACAAGGTCAGGATCAGCGAGAACAGGATCCCGCCCACGACCACGATACCCAGCGGGATACGGCTGGTAGCCGCCGCCCCCAGACTCAGTGCGATCGGCAGCGCCCCCAGCGAAGTCGCCAGGCTCGTCATCAGGATGGGCCTGAGCCGTTGCGACGCCGCTTCCACCACCGCCTCTGTCTTGTTCATCCCCAGCTCGCGCTTCTGATTGGTGAACTCGACGATCAGGATACCGTTCTTGGTCACCAGCCCGATCAGCATGATCATCCCGATCTCCGAGAAGATATTCAGGGTCTGGTGGAAGAGCCACAGGCTGAGCAGCGCGCCCGCAAATGCCAGCGGCACCGTCATGATGATGGTAAAGGGATCGATAAAGCTCTCGAATTGGGCCGCCAGCACCAGGTAGATCAGCAGCACCGCGAGAACCAGGGCAAAGAGGATATTCGAAGAGCTCTCCGCATAGTCACGCGAACTGCCGGACAACGCCGTCTGGAAACTGGGGTCCTGGTCGAGCAGCTTGCGGGCGATATTCTGCATGGCTCTTATCCCGTCCCCGATGGTCTTGCCTTCAGCCAGCGACGCGGAAATGGTCGCCGCCTTATACCGGTTGAAGTGATAGAGCGTCGAAGGACCGCTGTTCTGCTCGACATGCACGACGGCGGCCAGGGGGATGGGCTCGCCCTTGTTGTTACGGACATAGACCTTGCTGATATCGGTAGGATCGTTACGGTCCTTACGCTCGACCTGCGCGATCACATAGTACTGATAGCCGTTCATGATAAAATAGGCCAGCCGTCCGCCGCTGAACGCCGACTGCATCGCCCCGATGACGTCGTTGGTCGACAGCCCCAGGTCCCGGATCTTCATCCGGTCGACGCTGATCTGTACCTCCGGCTTGTTGAACTTCAGGTTGACGTCCACGTTAGAGAAGGTATGGTCCTTCCTCGCCGCATCGAGAAAAGCCGGCAGTATCTTTTTCATCTTGTCCAGGTCCTGGTTCTCCAGCACGAACTGTACCGGCAGGCTGCTCTTGGAGCCGGAACCCACGGCGATGGTCTGTTCCTGGATGGCGAAGATGCGCGCGTCGTTGAACTTGCTCAGCTTTCGTTGCAGGTCGGCGGCTATCTGGTTCTGACTCCGCTGCCGCTGGTCGGCCGGCACCAGACCGATACGCGGCTGGGAGGTGTTGACGCTGCTGCCCGCCGGGGTGCGCGCGAAAACGAAATCCCTTTCAGGCACCGAATCATAAAGATAGCTGGCGATCTGGTCGGTCACTGCGGAAGTGTAGCTGTAGCTGGCCCCTTCGGGCAGCGTCACGGTAAAGCGCACGCTGTTGCGGTCTTCCAGCGGAGCGATCTCGCTCTGCATATTGCGGAGGATCGCCCAGACCATGACCATACAGATGCCGATGACTACCCAGGCCGCCCAGCGGATCTTCATAAATCCGCGAAGGAGCTTCAGATAGCCGTTCTCCATACCGGTGAAGAACGGTTCTGTCTTCTTATAGAACCAACCATGTCCCGATTTGCTGGTGGTCAGATACACGTTGAGCACAGGCGTGATGGTCAGGGACACAAAGGACGATATCAATACCGCGGCGGCCAGCACCACCCCGAATTCACGGAACAGCCGTCCGACGAAACCCTGAAGAAAGATCACCGGCATAAATACCACCGCAAGGGTCAGCGAGGTCGAAATGACCGCAAAGAATATTTCCTTGCTGCCCTCCAGCGCAGCCTTGTGAATAGGGAATCCCTGCTCGAGCTTTCTGAAAATATTTTCTGTTATGACAATGCCGTCGTCCACCACCAGCCCGGTTGCCAGCACGATGCCCAGCAGGGTGAGGATATTGATGGTAAAGCCCGCGACGTACATGATAAAGAAGGTAGCTATGAGGGATATCGGGATATCGATCAGCGGGCGAAGGGCGATCAGCCAGTTACGGAAGAAGAAAAATATCACCAGCACCACCAGCCCGAACGCGATCAGCAAGGTTTCCTTTACCTCGGCCAGCGACTGCCGGATGATCTTCGTATTGTCTATAAGGACGCTGAACTCCAGGTCGGATTTATTGGCTTTCTTTATCTCGTCCAGCCGGCGGTTGAATTCGTCGGCAATAGCGATATTGTTGGCGCCAGGCTGCGGGATGATGGCAAGACCGACTGCATTCACCCCGTTGTACTTCCAGCTCTGCTCTTCATTCTGCGGACCCAGCTCGACCCTCGCCACGTCGCTGAGCCGGACTATGCCGCTGCTGTCCTCGCGAAGGATCACGTCCCGGAAATCCTTTTCGGTCGTCAAGCGGCCCAGGGTCTTGATGGTCATCTCGGTATTATTACCGTATATCTTACCCGGCGGCAGCTCTACATTCTCGTTTGCCATGGCCTGCGAGACATCGTTGAAGGCGATCCCATATGCATTCATCCTGTCCTGATCCAGCCAGATACGCATGGCGTAGCTCTTATCCCCGAACACGTTGACAGAGCTCACCTGGTCGATCGTCTGCAGCTGCTGCTGGAGGACGTTGTCCGCATAATCGCTTAACTCCATCAGGCTTTTCGTCCGGCTCTGTACGGCCAGAATGAGGATAAAGTCGCTGTTCGCATCCGACTTGACGACGACCGGAGGAGCGTCGATGTCCAGCGGAAGGCTACGCTGAGCCTGCCCCACTTTGTCGCGCACGTCGCTGGCGGCGGCTTCGAGATCCACACCCAAATTGAACTCTACCGTGATATAGCTGCTCCCCAGAGAGCTCGTGGAAGAGATGGTCCGGATCCCGGGAATACCGTTGATGTTCTTCTCCAGCGGCTCGGTGATCTGGCTCTCGATAAGGTCGGGGTTGGCCCCCGTATAAGAGGTCTGGACCGTTATGATCGGCGGGTCGATCGCAGGATAATCCCGTACCGCCAGAAAATTATACCCTACAACGCCAAAGAGGATCAGCAACAGGTTCATTACTGTCGCGAGCACCGGTCGTTTGAGGGATAGTTCAGAGATATTCATGACAGGATACTAACGGGAGTTGAATTATTGATTTTGAATGATGGTAGCGCTGTCCAGGCTTTTCACGTTTCTGATCGTGACCGGGGAATTAGGTCTTGCGAAAAGCACACCGGTTACCACGACGGTGTCCCCGGGCTCCAGCCCCTTCGTGATCTCGATATTGTTCGCCTCGCGCACGCCGGTGGTGACATTGACCAGCCTGGCCTTTCCCTCCCTGACGATGATCACCTGGTTGTTCTTGTCTTCCGGTATGATACAGTTGGTCGGCACCATGATGGACCTTTTGTCGAGACCCGCATCCACATATACCTTTACAAAAGCGCCCGGATGTCCGTTGCCATTTTCCATCAGAGCTCTCACCTTCAGGTTGCGGCTGGAAAGATTGATCTGGGGTTCGGTGGCTATGATCAGTCCTTTACGACGACCATTGCTCGCGTCCAGCTGGATATCCACCAGCCCTCCCTTCCTGATGACGGAAGTATACTGTTCAGGAATGGTGAAATCCACTTTTATCTTGTCCAGCTGCTGAACAGTAGCGATGATATTGGCGGGCGTCACATACGCGCCGGGGCTGACCTGCCGCAGACCTACTACGCCGTCAAAGGGCGCCCGGATGACCGTCTTGTCCAGCTGTGCCTCGGTATAGTCGATATCGGCCTGGGTGCTTTTTACATTATTCACGGCGATATCATAGTCAGCCTCGTTAATGCCATTTATATCCAATAGCTTGCGTGCGCGCTCCTCCGTCTTTTTGTACAGCTCGAGCTGCGCCTTCGACTTCTCCAGCGTAGCCTGCAGATCGGCGTCGTTGATGCGCGCGATGACCGTCCCTTTGGCTACATGGGCGCCCTCCGGCACATTCAGGTAGACGATACGGCCGCTGATCTCGGGATGCAGCTCGACGTACTCGTTGGCTACGACGCTGCCATTTGCCTCGATCTTGTTCTCGATGGAATGGGGAGTCGCGACGATGACGTCTACGATGGTAGGACCGTTGCCCGACTGGCCGGACCTGGACTTGCCTTTGGCTGCGGCATCCGCATTTTCTTTACAGGAAGCGAAGGAAAGAAGGCATAGGGATACAGTAAGAAGTGAACAGGTAAAACCCGTCACACAGGTTAGCGTACTTCGGCGAGCCATTTAAGGTTAGTTTTTAAAAAATTGGTTCGAAAGCGAACAAATATAAAGAGATTTAATGTCTATCAAATTGACACTGTCGGAGATTTGTATGAATGGTAAGTCCTGCAAGATCGCCTTTTTGTCCATTCTTGTTCGCCGGGAAGTATTTGTTTTTGAATTAACATTTGCTTAAAGAAAGCATTAATATTCAATTAAAAAAGCCCTGTCCTTCCGGACCGCGGGCCGGGCTGGTAATTGTTGGAAATAAATAAAAGTGATCGAACTGATTTTTTTGTGAGCGACCCATTTTTTTATGGTCGGTAAACGGGCAATTATTTCAGCTCATCGCTGGTGAATGCCAGCGGCAACAACTGTCCGGCCGCTGGTATGATATACACTTTGCCTTTTTGTCCGCCCAGGACGAGCCGGACCGGTCTGCCCGTCCGCTGTTCAATCTCCTGTAAGGACTGACGACAAATGCCACAGGGGGAGATCGGCCTGTCGCTGGGACCATGTTCATTGAAATAGCTCACCGCCAGCTCATCCACCCCTACTCCGGGGAAAAGGCTCGCGGCAGCCGACAGCAGGGTCCGCTCGGCACAGATGCCGGCAGGAAAGGAAGCATTCTCCTGGTTGGTACCCGTCACGATCGCCCCGTTGGACAGCCGTGCCGCAGCCCCCACCCTGAAATGCGAATAAGGAGCGTAGGCGTCTGCCGTCGCCTCCTGCGCGCGTTTTAGCAATGCCGCGTCCGCGGCGTTCAGCTCGTCGGCGGAATCAAATTCTTCGTAAGCGAACCGGTATTCTTTTTTGCTCATCAATTCAAAGGTATGTCAAACCTGGCTTACCTGATCTTCTTGAACAGCCGGCCCCAGCGGATGCCCTTGTTCCAGCTCATCCAGATCAGCCAGGCTTCGCCCACCACGTGGTCCTCCGGTACAAAGCCCCAGTAGCGGGAGTCCTGAGAGCCATGCCGGTTGTCCCCCATCATCCAATAATAATTCATCTTAAAGGTATACTGCGTAGCGGGCGCTCCGTTAAGGATGAACTTTCCATCCTTCATCTCAAAGCTGTTGCCCTCGTAGACGCGAATCGCCCTTTCATACATGGGATAGTTCTCCGGGGTCAGCTTCAGGGTCTTTCCTTTTTCGGGTATCCAGAAGGGCCCATAGTTGTCCCTTGTCCACGTGTAGGACTTGGCATAGGGGTATACCGTCTGGTCGGCGTCGATATCCGGGGTAATGCTTTTGGCAAGGCCATTGTGCAGCATCTTCTCGTGCGCCGCCCAGGTCAGCAGCATGTAGAACTGATTGGGCGTCCCCGTCGGACGTACCTCTTCAGTATTGTTGATGTCCAGGTTATATTCATCGCGCATGACCTGCTCGTCCAGCGGCAGGCTGCTCTTCAGCTCCACCATATAATAGGTCTGCGACTCGGGGGGCAGGGGCTGCGCCTTTCCATCGATATAGATGATCTGGTCTTTTATCTGCAGCGTGTCACCGGCAATGCCCACGCAGCGTTTGATATAATTCTCCTTCTTGTCCACCGGCCGGATCACCAGCGGATAGGCATCCGGGTCGGCCAGCACCAGCTGACGGCCGGAGTCGATATTGCCATTACCAAGGTGGCGGGCCTGGTCATAATAGGTCGTCTGCGACTGATATTCCGGGAGGTTGATGACAGTATCGCCCGCCGGGAAATTGAAGACGACGACGTCGCCCCTCTTCACCGGGCTCGGGAACCAGCGCGTATAGGGGATCCTGATCCATTCCACGTAGGAATTGGAATTGGTTATCGGCATCGTATTGTGGACAAAGGGAATGGACAGCGGGGTGTTGGGAATACGCGGACCATAGCTGAATTTGCTGACGAACAGGAAGTCGTTGATCAGCAGCGTCTTTTCCATTGAGCCGGTGGGAATCGTATAGGCCTCGAACACAAAGGTCCTGATCAGCGTCGCGGCCACGACGGCAAATACGCCGGCGTCTATCCATTCCCGCGCCGTACCCTTCTTGTGCTTTCGCACCTGGTCGGCGCCAAGGAATTTAACCTTGGGGTCAAAACCGATCATCGGGAAGTAGATCAGGGGCAATAAGGACGCCATCGCGTGCTCCCAAAGTCTGTATTTTCCAAAAGTTTTAACAAATTCTACAAAGATGCCCAGGGAAATGAACCAGCCCACGACGGGGATGAGTTGCCAGAACACCCAGTGTTTTGGGCGGCGGGCCAGCTCCAACATGATCCAGGTATTATAG
>JAFDYE010000549.1 GCA_018267585.1 Bacteroidota bacterium | reverse complement strand
GTCGCCAACCAGCGTAGCCGGCTTGGCAGGGAAGGGACCGTCGCCGCCCTTGTACAGAGGACCGTTGCCATCCAGCTTGGGACCGTGGCAGATGCCGCAGTTGACCAGGTAGAGCCGCTCAGCCTCAACAGTATCCATCGAGGTCAGAGGATTCTTTACCTGACGCGACGCAAAATAGTTAGTGGTGTCGCCGTCCTTGTCCTTGGTCAGGGGAAAGGGGAAGAGCTCGCCCCTCTTGATCGTTCCCGGCACAGGCGTATTGCTGAAGTGAATACCCTGTTTCAGCCACTCGGCCTTTTGCTCTTCGGTGACAGAATAAGTCTCGACGGCCCGGCTGTAACCCATATCCGGCATATAGACCCTGCCCGGATCACGCTGAACGCCACCGCAGCTGACGGCGAATACGACTACAAGTACAATGGACGATGCTATGAGTAACTTTTTCATGCTTTATATGCTTAAGCTTACGCTAATACATTTCCTTCTTTCTGAAATGGGGTTTTGTCTTTGGCATAGCTTCCCAGCCACCAGCCCGTCTCGGCCATCTGCGTATTGATCCCTACGGCGCCCACGCTCTGCAGGAATGCCGTTATCTCGGTCTCGCTGTTCTTGTCCGTGCACTCGATCACCATCGTGAACTGGTCGTCCGTGCTCCGGAGATTGAAATGATGCTTGCGTACAAAAGGCGCCATCTGGCAGAGATAGCAAAATGTCAGCACCATTCCGACCGCCGAGAACAAAACGGTCAGCTCGAATGTAATAGGTATCCACGCCGGCAGGTCGAAGTGGGATTTACCGCCGATATTGACGGGCCAGTCGCTGTTGAAGACCCAGCCGATACCGCTGAGCGCGGTAGTGGTCCCCGTGATGCCGTAGATGAATCCCGCCGTATGCAGCGAGGTATCGCGCAGGCCCATTGCGTGGTCGAGGCCGTGTATCGGCATCGGCGTATATACGTCATGGATCTTGTATCCCGCAGAACGAACCTTCTTGATGGCGGGGAACAGCACTTCCTCGTCTGTAAAAATGCCAACAACAAATTTTTTAACTGCCATACTATTTAGCTTTTAGCTCTTGTTATTTAAATTCTGCCGCCGGTTCCCGACCAGCGGCATTCCGCCAGACCCTAGTGGGCATGCGTATACTCGTGCGCGAACTCTTCGACGGGCATCGCTTCCTGGGGACCCATCTTGTCTTTATAGCTTTCACCCGACTTCTTCAGGATATGCTTGATCTCGGCAACTGCGATAACCGGGAAGAATTTCGAGAACAGGAAGTAGCAGGTGAAGAACAGACCGAAAGTACCGACGTAGAAACCGATCTCCCAGATGGACGGAGCATAGTAGGTAGACCAGCTGGACGGCAGATAGTCGCGGTAGATGGAGGTAACGATGATCACAAAACGCTCGAACCACATCCCGATATTCACCAGGATCGACATGAACATCGTCACGGTAATATTGCGGCGCATTTTACGGAACCAGAAGATCTGGGGAGAAAGAACGTTACAGCCCATCATGAGGTAATAGCTCCATCCGTAGGGGCTGAAGATATTCACCCTGTTCTGAGCGAAAGCCCATCCTTCATACTTGTTCTGGCCGTACCAGGAGATGAACAGCTCGGTGAGATAGGCGATCCCTACGATCGAACCTGTAAGTACGATGACCTTGTTCATCACGTCGATGTGCTCGATGGTGATATAGTCTTTCAGATTGAGCACCTTCCTGGTCACCAGCAGCAGGGTCTGCACCATGGCAAAACCGGAGAAAATGGCGCCCGCAACGAAGTAGGGAGGGAAGATGGTCGTATGCCAGCCGGGGATGACCGAGGTGGCGAAGTCGAAGGATACTATCGTGTGTACAGAAAGAACCAGGGGAGTACTGAGACCGGCCAATACCAGGGCGAGGGCCTCGTGACGCTGCCAGTGTTTTGCAGAACCCGACCAGCCGAAGGAGGCGACGCCATAAAAAGCCTTTCTCCATTTCAGCTTGGCGCGGTCACGCACCGTTGCGATATCCGGCAGCAGACCCGTATACCAGAAGAGCAGCGATACGGTAAAATAGGTCGAGATAGCGAATACGTCCCAGAGCAGCGGAGAGTTGAAGTTGGGCCACAGCGGTCCGCGGGAGTTGGGGTAAGGCATGATAAAAAAGGCCAGCCATACACGGCCCATGTGCCAGATGGGGAACTGTCCTGCACACATTACCGCGAAGATCGTCATGGCTTCCGCGGCACGGTTGACACCGGTACGCCAGCCCTGGCGGAACAGCAGAAGAATCGCCGAGATCAGCGTTCCGGCGTGACCGATACCGACCCACCAGACGAAGTTGGTGATATCCCAGCCCCAGCCGATGGTCCTGTTCAGGTTCCACTGACCGACACCATAGATAACCTGAGTGGCTACCGATATAATACCAAATGTAAGACAACCCAGAGCGACGATAAAGCCTATCCACCAGCTACGCGTCGGAGCAGCCTCGATAGGGCGTATGATGTCTTCCGTGACCTGGTGATAATCCTTGGTTCCATCTACCAGCGGGGCTCTTACCTGTGATTCGTACCTTAATGATGCCATATTATTTCAAGCTTTTGCTATGATCACTAATTTTTTTAAGATTGCTTTTCAGCGGTTCCAGCCTTCTCCCCTTCCTTCTCTGCGCCATAGGCCTCTTCTGCGTGACGGACCTTTGCGAGATAGTTGACATTGGGAAGGGTATGCAGCTGCTCGATGACGCCGTATACTCTTTTCGAATTCTCGACACGGGTCTTGCTGATCAGGCTCTTGCTGTCGTTGACATTGCCGAAGACGATGGCGTTGGTGGGACAAGCCTGCTGACAGGCCGTCTGAACGTCAACCATATCCTGCAGCACACGGTCTTCTCTCTTCGCTTTCAGCTTGCCTTCCTGACAACGCTGAACGCAGAAGGAACACTTCTCCATCACACCACGGCTACGCACCACGACGTCGGGGTTCAGCACCATCCGGGTCAGATCGTCGGTCATCTGGAAGATCACCGGATCCAGCTTACCGACCGTCGACTGGTCCTGGTTGTTGGGGAAGCTGTCGGCGCCGGTGTAGTCGGCCCAGTTGAACCGGCGTACCTTATAGGGACAGTTGTTGGCGCAATAGCGGGTACCGATACAGCGGTTGTAGGCCATCTGGTTGATGCCTTCCGAGCTGTGGTTGGTGGCGTTCACCGGACAAACGTTCTCACACGGAGCGTTGTCGCAGTGCTGGCAGAGCATGGGCTGGAATACCACCTGGACGTCATCCGGGTTGTCTAATTTCCCGCCGGGCGTAGAGTAGTAGCGGTCGATACGCAGCCAGTGCATGTCGTGGAAGCGCAGCACTTCGCTCTTTCCGACCATCGGAACGTTGTTCTCTGCATGGCAGGCTACCACACAGGCGCCGCAACCAAAACAGGTGTTCATATCGATCGACATGCCCCATTTGATGCCGGGCTTGTCATAGATGGGATAGAGCGTACCTTCTTCTTCGAAGTGCTCGATGCCGCCATAAGGCTTCAGCTCCACTTCGCGGTCCTCTCTTACCGCATCGGGATTCTTTTTGAACTCGTCGAGGGTCAGCTCGCGGACCACCTCATCGCGGCCTTCATAGCCGAAGTGGGTCTGGGTCATCGCGACCTTATATTTCTCTTTGGTATCCTCAAAGCTGGCGTCCGTACCGAACCAGTCCACGGTAGTGCCGTTGAAGCTGAGCAGCGGGAAGGCATTCTTACCAACTCCTGCGGCGGCGCGGCCGATGTTAGCAGCCGTATTTTCCGCCTTGGCGCTCTGACGGCCATAACCGACCGCGATACCAATTACTTCGTTATGTGTGCCGGGGACGATCACTGCAGGCAGGGATATCTCTTTCCCGTTGACCTTCACCTTGATCACCTGTTTCTCGGGGTATACTTCATAGCCATCCGACTGACGACGGTCGGAGAGATCGAGCTTCCAGGTCTTTTTGGCGAACTCAGGGGAGACGATCGCGTAGTTGTCCCAGGTGGCCCGGCTCAGGGGATCGGGCAGTTCCAGCAGCCAGGGATTGTTGCCCTGGGCGCCGACACCCAGCGATATCTTTTGATAGAGCACAACTTCCAGCGCTCCGCCTTTTTTCGCAGAAGCCAGGGCCGCAGCAGCGGCGCTGAGACTGCCGGCGTTAAAGCTGGCGCCTGCTATGGCGGGAGCCGTGGCAGGCTCTACCACGCCGTCCTGCAGGGCTTTTTCGTAGGCTTCGGTACCGCCCAACTTCCCGGTCCAGTATTGTTTGAAGAATGCTTCGTAAGTGTTGTTGTTGCCGCTCCACTTCATCAGGCTTTCCTCGAACTGCCTGGTCTTGAAGAGGGGAGCGATGGTCGGCTGGATAAAAGCATAATAACCGGGCTTCGCCTCCGTATCGCCCCAGCTTTCCAGGAAGTGCGGCGCAGGCAGTGCGAACTTTACCAGCTCGGTAGTCTCATCCATACGGTCGTTGAAGGAGAGGGAGACCTTTACTTTCTGCAGACCGGCTTTGAACTTGTCCGCAGCGTAGAAATCATAGGCGGGGTTAACGCCATAGATCAGCAGCGCTCCAACCTTGCCGTCGTTGAGGTCGGCGACCAGCTGGGTCATATCTCCGTCGATACCCTGGCGGGTCATAAGGGGCAGACCCCAGTCGACCGTTGTCCCATTGGCGCCGATCGCCTCATTTATCGCGTTGACGATGATCTGAACATTCTTATCATTGCTACCGCTGACGACGAGGGCCTTGCCCTTATTCTCCGTCAGCTCTTTAGCGGCTTTGGCGATACCAGCCTTTACGTTGTCGGGAACCGCGGGTGCGGTAACCGAACCGCCGACTGCAGCCAGCAGGGCGAGGGCTACGGCGCCGGTCTCGGAAGGACGGTGCGTAAAGCGCTCGTCGGCATTGGCGCCGGTGACGGAGAGCAGGCTTTCGAACTGGAAGAGCTTGCTCATCCCGGGGTTCTTCTCGTCGATCCTTCTTCCCTTGGCGAAGTCGCTGCTGAACTGCTCGGGCGCCAGCCAGGTGCCGAGGAAGTCAGCACCCAGGCTCACAACGACCTTTGCGTTATCAAAGCGATAGGAAGGGACCACCCTTTTGCCGATGGAGGCTTCAGCTGCCAGCAGGATGCCGCTGTAAGTATCGGCGTCATACTGTACGTGACGGCTGCCCGGATATTTTGCGAGGAATTCTGTAATAACCTGTTTGGTCGTAGGAGAGGTGATGGTGCCAGTCAGTAACACTACCGGACCTCCTGCAGCCGCGAGCGCATCCCCAACCATCTTATCGAATGCTTCAAATGTGCTTACTTCCTGGGCTTTGCCGTCCGCGATCTGGACGGGGAAGCGAAGGCGGGCCGTGTCGTACAGGTCCAGCACCGAGGCCTGGACACGTGCGGAAGTGGCGCCTCTGCTGGCGGAAGAGAGCGTATTTCCCTCCAGCTTGATGGGGCGACCGTCCCTGACCTTTGCAACAACGGGAACGACGTCCCCGCCCACCGTATAGGTCGTTGCATAATAATCGGCGACACCCGGGATGGTATTCTCGGGCTTGTTGAGATAAGGTACTACGTGACGGACAGGCATTTCGCAGCTGGCGGCCAAGGTGGCAGCAGCCGTGGAAAAGCCCAGATATTTAAGAAAGTCCCTGCGGGGGGTCTTGGCGTCGAGCAATCCTTTTCCATCCAGGCCTTCCAACGGTAAACTCTCGTTGAATTCGTCTTCCGTCGATTTCTGAAACGCTTCGCTGTTATTGCGCTCACCGAAACTTTGCCAGTATTTTTTGTCGCTCATAGCTGAGAAGTTAAGCTAAACCCCACTTCCGGGATAAGCACCGGATAGCTTTAGGGGGAGTTTATTTTATATGATATATATTTCTTCCAATTCGTTTGTCGTCTCTGCGTCGGCAGAGGAGGAGATTAGTAGTGGCATTTCTGACACTCAGTACCGCCGATGTTCTCCACAGTCACGCTATCCATCTTCCCACTCTTCAGGTCCTTGTGGAATTTCTCATAGATGCTGTAGAATTTGTTACCTCCGTTGCCCGAGCTGTCGGGGAAGTTGACCTTGGTGGTACGGTGACAGTTGATACACCAGCCCATGCTCAGGGGAGCGAACTGTTTTACCTCATCCATCTCCTGGATAGGACCGTGGCAGGTCTGGCACTGTACCTTGCCGGCCTTGGTGTGCTGCGCGTGGCTGAAGAATACGTGGTCAGGCAGGCTGTGGATCTTGATCCATTCAACCGGCTTGGCAGTAGCTGTATTATAGCGGCTCGTTTTGGGGTCGTAGCCGGTGTAGGAGTACAATTTCTGGATCTCGGCCGTTCCGTCCACTTCGCTGCCGTCCTCGCGGTACAGCTTGGGGCCGTGGCTGTAGTCGTTGATCGCGGCATGGCAGTTCATACAGACGTTCAACGGCGGTACGGTAGCATGTTTGGAATCCAGCGCGTTACTATGGCAATACAGACAGCTGACCTGGTTGATCCCGGCGTGTACCTTGTGAGAGTAGAAGATCGGCTGCTCCGGCTGATAGCCCTGCTGGCGCCCCAGGCCGATAGCGCCCTGTACAACCCAGTAGCCGCCGAGCACGAACAGTACCAGGATAGCACCGGCGATGTACGCTTTATTTCTCCAGAAAGGCACCGGCTCGGAAGCAGGTATCCCTTCCTTGTCATCGGAAAGCTTTTTCAGGCTGCTGTTCACCTGGAGGAGAACGAACATGATGACAGCGAGGATGAGGGTCAGAATGCCATAGAGCAGCGTGTTGTCGCCTTCCTGAGCCTTGGCTTCAGAGCTGCCCGCTTCGGGGCCGCCGGTCGCGGCAGTGGTCGGCGGCTTCGCCGTCTCAACATAGCTGAGGATCGCATCGATCTCCTTATCGCTCAGGTTCGGGAAAGTGCTCATCGGAGTCTTGTTGAACTGAACGAACAGGTCGTTGAAGTACTTGTTACCCGAAGCGAGCACCTTTTGGTTGTTGTGGATCCAGTCGTGCAGCAGATTTTTGTCCGGTACACGCGAACTCACGCCTTGCAGCGCGGGACCGGTGATTACTTTAAAAGGACTGTGACACGAAGCGCAATTGGACTGAAACAAAGCCTTACCATCCTGAGCATATGAAGTATTTCCTAGTAGAACCAGAGAGGGGAGGAGGATACTGAATATTAACGCTCTAACAATTGGTCTATGGTTGGTCATATATACAATATGTTGTATAAATGTGGAAAAATCTCCTTTAAAAACGCCAAAGGCGTACAAACAGGTTGCAAAAATAAGTCAGGATTTTAACAATATATCAACATGCTGAAAATTTTTTTTCCCGCTGTGGGCGTGGGTTTCAGCGAATTACGCCAAATCGCCGTGACCTTCTGTCATAGTAATGTCAAGTGCATTGCGAACAAAATTCAAGGATTAAAATCCTGTGCGCTCTTCGCTAAAATACAAGTGTGTGCAGTAGTTTTGGCCAATGAAGAAGATCGCCATTTTCGCTTCAGGGGCGGGGTCCAATGCCGCAAAAATTATAGAACATTTTCAATACAACCCGGAAATAAAGGTAAGCCTCATCGTATGTAACAAGCCAACGGCGGGTGTTCTGGACATCGCCGCCAGGGCAGGGATCCCGACCCTGCTCATCGAAAAGGAGAACTTCTTCCGCGGCTCCGCCTACCTTGAAGAGCTCGAAGCCCATGGGATCGACTTCGTCGTGCTCGCCGGTTTCCTGTGGAAGATACCCGCCGCACTGGTGAAGGCCTACCCCGGCAGGATAATTAATATACACCCCGCACTCCTGCCCAAATTTGGGGGAAAGGGGATGTACGGCCGCTTTGTGCACGAAGCCGTCGTCGAGGCGAAAGAGACACATACCGGCATTACGATCCACTATGTCGACGAATTTTATGACCACGGCCGGACCATCTTCCAGGAAAAAGTGGAAGTTTCGCCCGATGACACCCCGGCAACGGTGGCACAGAAAGTGCACCGGCTGGAACATGAACATTTTCCGAGGATCATAGAAGCCGTCGTCAACCAACAGACAGATGGGTCTGCTCTGCCAAATCAACGTTAAAAATTCAACCGGTGGCGGTAGTTAGCCGTTTGATATTTAATATTATCACCTAAATATTAGTTGCCTTTGTCTTTTTTTACCCATAAGCTCCTGCTGCTGCTCACCTTATCTTTGGTTCTTCTCTTTGTCGGCGGCGAAGCCCGGGCGCAGGTCACCGTACACGGGACCGTTTATAACATGTACCGGACAAAG
>JAFDYE010000548.1 GCA_018267585.1 Bacteroidota bacterium | reverse complement strand
TGTGTACTTGTAAGCCGTTAGTAACTTTCATTCTATTGTCCTCACCCCTCCCCTTCCCTAGCTTTACCGCAAAAACCAAAATGAAGCACCTCCTCCCTGGTCTCATAGGCCTCATCCTGATCTCCTCCTGCAAAAAGAACAGCGGCGAAGCCGTTTCCCCCATCAACGACGCCACCACGGCAAGAGCCATCTTCAACGCCATCGACGTCCTATGGCAGAGAACCCTTTCCCCGGCCCTCTCAAAAAATAGCCAAACCTTCACGAACACGGTCCTGCAGGACTCTTCAGGAGGATCGGCCACCGTCAACGGCACCTTCTCGACTACCACCACCTCGTATCCGAATTCGAGCAGCTCCACTTACAACATGTCCGTTATTATAAATTTTGATCACTATCGATCCAACGGGCTCGAGCTGAATGGACCTCTCCGATTCTATGACGCACGCAGCAGCAGGACCGACTGCGGCAGTTCCGGCTGTGCATCCACCAGCCACAACTCCACCGCCTACGACGACAAAGACCAGGCCGGGGGTACGCTTCCGGCCATCACCGTATCACTGAAATATAACGGTCGGCAATATGAGGACAATATCCTGCTGGTGGCCTCGAAAGAATACTCGTCCTGGTCAGTAAAAATTATCACCGCCGCGCAAAAGACCCTCTCTTTCTAGCAGAGAAGGTTCTTTTCAAGTGTGCCCCCGCGTTATTAGGTACTTCTCCCTACCACCTGGTGAGTTTATCGATGATAGATCGACAAAGCCGTTCAAAAACCTTGGATACCCTTCCGATCCTTCGCATCTTTACATCAGAAACACAGACGTAAAATCAAATCCAATATCAGATTAAGGCTCTGCCCGACCGTTAAAGTTCTGATTGTTCACTAAACCCTGAACACTTACTAAACCCTAAGACTCTTGATCGACCCCTAAACCCAAAGTGCTGATCACACCCCTAAACCCTAAACCACTTGACCGACCCTAAACCCGGACATCGATCGCACCCTAAACCCTAAGGCATTTGACCGAACCCTAAACCCACTGATCGACCCCTAAACCCAGGTTCTTGATCGACCCCTAAACCAATATGCTGATCGCACCCCTAAACCCGCTAGCAGAAAGATCCGATACCACTGAAAAACAGCTGTAAACCGTGCAACACCCATTACAGTAAACGAATTAACCCGCCAGACCCGCGGGTTTTTGTTTTTCCGGCATCCGTCGACTCAGCCAGCCTGCGGCTACCTCAACCAAAACCTCAACCTCCCAACAACCTCCGCAACTTCTCAAACGTACTCATCCATCCGGCCTGATAGTCATGCGCAGAAGCCGTCCCCACCTGGTCATGCGTAAAATGCATCCGCGTCCCATTCCCGATGCCCTCCAGCCTCACCATAACCTGCGAAGTCACCCCCGGCTCGCTCTTCCAATTCCACGAGAACCCAAGAACCTTCGGCTTGTCCACAACAGCATACACACCATAACAGGTGTGCTCCATAGTATCCCTGAAAGAGATCAGAAAGTCACCCCCGACCCGCACATCCAGCTCAGCACGCAGACCAACACCATCCGGCTTGGAACCAAACCACCGAAGCACCATCTCCGGCTCGGTCCAGGCCCGCCACACCGCTTCAACGGGTGCGGGCAACTCAAAATCGATCGAAACATCCATACACACTAAGATCGACCATTTTAACCAAACCCCGGTCAATCTTCACTTTCCCCAACCAGCGCCTCCCCCCTCCAAACTCACTTCCCAACCCCCAACTCGCCAACCGCCCCAAAAAATCAAAACAAACATTTCAGCCAGCAGACCCCGTACCTTTACAGGATATA
>JAFDYE010000547.1 GCA_018267585.1 Bacteroidota bacterium | reverse complement strand
TTGCCAAAATAACTTCGGAGAAGCGACGTAAGCGTTTGACCAACCACGTCTATACCATTGGATGATCAGGTAGTAGTTTGGAATAAACTACAATGTCATGGAACTATCTAAACAAGATCGGATGCTGGCTCTGGTGGCCTCCAAAAGTCCAGATCAATCTGTTGCTGAATTTTGTGCTCTTCATCAGATTAACTCTTCGTGCTTTTATTACTGGCAAAAAGAATATCGTCAATCTGAACCTGTTGTGGACGCCCGTTGAAAATTGGTCTGCGAGCCCGTCGATGGTGAGCCCGGTATAAATCGCGCATCTGCCCTCGGCCGACATTTTGTTTTTGCGAATAAAAAAGAGGATCGAAATGGTTTGCTGAACGTGCATAAGAACAGTTTTAAATAATTGGAAAAATGTGCTTTGCACATGCCTGGCGAAACTGCCCAGTGTCCATAATAAAGATAGGTTGTAGATTCCAAAACGGAAAGACGGTTAAAACTTATAAGATCCAGCCCGTCAATTTCCGCTTGCAGTAACTTCATCTGATAATTCTTTTTTCGCCCTAGCTAAATTGTCCCTGACAGATGCGGCGACGGACGGACTGAATGTCTATACCTCGCCGTGGGTTGGGGCGCACCTACCGTATTATACGGGGAAGAAGCAGTATGAGCTGGTCAACCACCTGGGGAACGTGCTAGCGACCATTACCGATAAGAAAATAGGTGTATCTTTAGCGACAGACAGTTCTTTGATAGACCATTATGAGGCGGATGTAAAGACGGCGCAGGACTATTACCCCTTTGGTATGGTGATGCCGGGAAGAATGTTTACGGCTATTTCGATCCCCGGGGGATCAGTGAGCGGACAGTCGCAGGTCAATGGGTATACGCTGCCGCAGGATCTGGATATCACGAGCAGGGCTTCGGCTGACCCCAGGGAGTATGTGGCGACCAGGATGATTGATCTGGACAATGGGTTTGAGAGTAAGGATACGGAGGACGTGACATTGTATATCGCCGATGGGTCGTATGCGGGGACGGGGAATGGGGGCGATGATGCATTGGTGGGGAATGGGAAGTATAGGCATGGGTTTAATGGGAAGGAACAAGATCCGGAGGTGGAGGGTCAAGGCAACTTCTATGATTACGGCATGCGGGCTTACGATCCGCGAATAGGGCGTTTCCCAAGTGTTGATCCTTTAACAAAGCAATATCCCTGGTATAGCCCTTATCAGTATGCCGGTAATAAGCCGGTCTGGAAACGAGATATTGACGGCCTGGAAGAAGAGGATGAAGAAGGCAAACGTGAAGACCGAGAAGAGTTGGATAGAATGGCTGATAAAATAGCTCTTGCCAGAGCGTTAAGATCGCCGACACTAGAAGAAATAAAAGAAGAGAGCGAAGAAGGGAAGGAGTATTTTCG
>JAFDYE010000546.1 GCA_018267585.1 Bacteroidota bacterium | reverse complement strand
TCACAAGCACTTCATTGGCCGTATCCGAATACCCGATATTCCTCCCCGCGACCAGTTGAAGACCATAAACGCTTAAAAAGGACGTGTCCCCCCACCGCGCATCGACATCAAAATTCAGATCCTGCTTCTTCTCCTTGAACCTGAGCCTGGAAGACATCCTCCCTCCAAAGGCAGGAGACTGCGAGCCCAGGCTCACCCGCTCTATCCCGGGTATCCTGGCTATCTCGTCCCGAAGAACATATTTCTTCCCGTTCGGATGCTCAAAATCGAACGGTACATTAAAGTTCACGATGGCGTCCTTCTTAAACCCCATATCCTTTTCAACAGAATAATGGATCTGCCTGTCAACGACAAAGACCGCAACGATGAAAACCTGCGCTACCGCAAACTGCAGCACGATCAGTACCTTCCTCAGCCAGGCGCCCCTCGTGCCACCCGCAGCGACGCCGCCCTTCAGCACCGACACCGGCCTGAAGCCCGAAAGCACAAACGCCGGATACAGACCGGCAATAATACTCACCATCACGACCAGCAAGAACAAAAACCCCCACACCAGCGGCTGCATCAGGAACCGGTCGACCTTCAGTCCCTCCGGAATAAACCCCGAAACGGCGCGCAACAGCAGCGGCGATATAAGCACGCTGACCACCGCGGTCGCCGCCGTCAGCACAAAGGTCTCTGTCAGGAATTGCAGGATCAGTTGGGCCCGCTGCCCCCCAAGCGTCTTACGGATGCCAATTTCTTTGCCCCGCTCCGCAGCATGCGCCGTCGAAAGATTGATAAAATTGATCGCCCCCAACAGCAAAAGAAAAACGGCCAGCCATATCAGGTTGCGAACGGTCTGCTCATTCACCCTGCCGTTAAAACCCAAATTGGTATGGATATCGCTCAGCGCCTGCAGACGATGTACCTGCTTTCTATCCTCATCGCCCCTATGCAAGTCTGAGATCGCCGCTATCTGTTTGTCGATGCCCCGAACACCGACACCGGGCGCCAGCTTCACGAATTCGGTCGTGTTTGAACTGATGGCGCCCCACTCATTCCAATTATAAGAGGCCGCCAGACCGCCCGACGCTACGGTCGAAAGGGAAATAACCCCGGCGACCTCAAAATCGCTGTTCGACCTCAGGTCCTTTACCACACCCCCAACCGTCGTAATGATCGTATCGCAGAATACGACCGTCCTCCCGACCACCTGCGACACCGGAATACCCGGAAAATACAGCCTCGCCCGGCTCTCGGTCAGAACCAGCCGTCGAGGCTCCCGCAGCGAGACAGCAGGACTCCCTGCCATCCACTCATGCGGGAACAAAGAAAAATAGTTACTGTCGGCAAAGACGATCTGCTCCTGCGCCTTGTAGATCACCGGCACCTTGCCTTTAGCCTGCGGAACAGTGACCTTCGCACGCCCATAGCTGCACTCTAAGATCAGGGCCGCCTTCTCTACCCCGGCCGTACTCCGGCGCACCGCCTCGAGCAGAGGAACCGGCGCACCCGAATTCTTAAACACATCACTCTCCGATACGATGCGATAGATCCTGTCACAGCCCGGTTCCCACCGGTCAAAACTATGATCGTATTCAACCAGCATAAAAATGATCAGCGCAGCGCTGATGCCGATCGACAAGCCGAGTAGATTGATGCAGGTGGTGACCTTATTCTTCAAAAAAGCCCTCACCGCAGTCCTGATATAGTTTTTGATCATAACATTTCGCCGCTAATAAAATGCCGTTTGCATAATAAACTAGCAATCATAAATTTAATGATTTATACTTACAGGTAAGTGTACGAATATGATACGAATGATGTCCGATTTGAACAGAATTTCCCGTAAGTTTACATCGTAAAGCGTCGCTAAAATTATATCCTCTTCTCAGTCCTTTCCAATATCTCCTTTAAGTTTCGATTCCCTTACATTAAAACATTGTCAAAAGTTCATTATGAGAAAAGTTTTAGCCCTGGCCCTTTTTCCAGTCTGTCTTGCCGCCCTGTTCCTGACAACCGCTTGTGAAAAAGCCCGCGTTAACGACCCTCTGCCCCCCTGCCAGGTAACAAGAATAATCATCCCCGGCAGCGTCCTCGTCGCCGCTAACCGTGTCGAACAACGCACCTATATACCCAAAAGGATCGCAAGCCGGCCCCAACATCCCACTACCACCACCACCCCCGGCGTCGCCGACACGATCGACTTCACCTACAACCAGTACAACAACCCCGTCACCATGACGCACAAAAGAGAATTCGGCGAGAACGCGATCTTCAGATACGATGCGTCCAACCGACTGACAGAATACATCAACATCTTCTCCAACGGCGCCGGCGATTTCTGGCATAAATACACCTACGACCCGGTAAAGACCAACCTGGTCATCGTCGATACCGCCTACCGCGACTTCGTGAGCTCCAACGGCCAGATGACCGACTACAACGACATCGACGTCATGACCTTCCAATACGATTCGCTGGACCGGATCACCCAGTCCGTCGAATACGTCAACGGCGACACCGTCCTCCGGTCCTACACCTACGACGCCAACGGCAACCGCCAGTACGCCGGTGCGATCTACGACAACATGCCCAACATCCACCTCACCAACGGAACATGGATGTTTATCGACCGGGAATACAGCCTGCATAACCCTATCGACAACGAATCCTATACCTACAACGGCAGCGGATACCCGACCTCGATCAACAACACGCAGTCCGTCGTCCCCGGATTCGGCTTCATTATCATCGGCTATCCCTTCGCCATCACCCAGGCCAGCTTCGATTATTCCTGCTCGATAAGCCCCGCCGACCAGGGCAACAACAAAGACAAGGGCAACCACTACGGCCAGAGCAACCAGGGTAACAAGGGCAACCACAATGGCCAGGACAACCAGAATTGATAGGGTTCCCCGGGCTTGCCTCTTAACTCGGACACCGGCTTTGATATTGTCCCCAAAACTCGCCTTCGACCTTCCGATACAGGTCCGCGTTCATTCGCCGCTTCAGGTATTCTACGGCGGTGTTCAATATAACGTCCCCGCCATTGCCGGGGCCTTGCTTCGTCAGATCGGGCCGGACAGCGGGCTCGTACAATTCCCGCGGCGTCCCGTTCACATGATACAGCCGTTCCGTGGCGATAGTAAAGCCGATCCCGGTGTTCGGCATCTCAAAGCCATCGACGGCGCCGTTCAGTCTCGCCAGCTCCGTGCCAATCACCGTCGCACGCTCCATCCCGTCAAAGGCGATCGTAATACCCTCCCCGATGCTGCCGTTCCAGTGATCGGCCAGCACCACCACCCGCCCGGTATACCGCCGGCCCCTTGGCGAGACGATCTCTTCCCAGCTACGCTTGACCCCCGTCGCCTTTTCCTCCGCATACAATTCATGCTTCTGGTAGAACCGGTCTGTGTCGATGAACCGCCCCAGTATGGCGCGTGCGACCGTCGTATTCCCACCGCTCGGCGTTTCACGGAGGTCGACGATCAGCGCTTTTTTTGACAGCAACCCGTCCAGGACGCTGTCGAACCGTGGAATGATCGCTCTATCAAATAGGAAGTTATTGACCTTGATATACCCGATGTCACCCAGGCTCTCCGACTCTACCCAGGCAGCATACTGCACGTCTTCCAGCTGGAGGCCGTCTTTATCCGGATAATAGTCCGCAATAACCTCCCTATCCTTCAGCGTGAACCTTCGCTTGTTGACGTGGTCGCCCGCAAGCAGCAGCCGCAATGCAAAACTCCTGGACTCGTCGTTCACCGTATGCGGCAGAAAGGCCTCGATGGCCTTGCTTACCGGTACGCCGTCGACGGCGACAACCTCCATCCCCGCCTTTATACCGGCCTTCTCGGCTCCAAACCCCTTCCGGACCTCCGTTATCACAGGCCTGCCGCCTTCGAACCCGGCCCATACGTCCGTCCCCGTCGGCACCAGGCGGCGGGACAGCCGGTTGCGCGTCCTGAGCGTACAGTGATGATCATACAGCTCATAGAGCGCGCCCTCCATCACCCCTATAAAAGACTCCCGCGACCCAACCGTATCGATCCGGGGACCGTAGATCTCCCTGATCCTGTTCCAGTCGATCTGCTTCTTCTCGAAATAACAATAGTTGTCGTTGACGGTCTGCCAGAAATAGTTGAAGTCCTCGCGGTACTGCGCCGTCGTGAGCGGTTGGATGTGAGTCGCTGTAGAGCCCTGGGTGTACGCCGCCAGGGTCAATAAAAGACAGGCGGCCAGTGCGGTGATTTTCATCTGCGGTTAAATTTTACGCAAAATAGGACAGCAGCCGCAGGCCCGATTGTAAGATATTGCACTACCTAAACGGACTGGATATACACGCCGGGAGAGACACCGGTGAATTTTTTAAAATGATTGGAGAAATGGGCCGAGTCATAAAACCCCAGGTCGATAGCCACGCTCAAGAGATCGTCGCAATGTGCCAGCAGACTCTTGCTCCGCTCGATGCGCTTCAGGATGAAATAATTGTTCGGAGTAAGACCGGTCTGGTCCTTGAAAAGCCGAAGAAATTTATATTTGTCCATGCCAAACCGGTCAGCCGCCTCCTGCAACGAAAATCTGGCCAGGTTTTCCTCCGCCAGAAATTCGGCGAAAAGCCGGCCCGCCCGCGCACCGTCATCCGCCGGCCGTTGCGACCCGTGCCGCACCACCAGATCGCTGAAACCCCGGCGGAACACCTCCTCACAAGACCCCGCCAGACCCGCGTCGACAAGCAGCGACAGCTGGTGCAGGCTCGCAAACAGATCGGTGTCGTAGATAACTTTACTGTTGAACACCACCGGCCGGCCACCGTTGCAATACCGGACAAAATCCTGCGACAGGTAAAAAGTAAAAAAGGATACACTTCCCTTTTTATCACAGGGATTGGCGTGCACCTCCAGCGGATTGGTGACAAAGATGCCCCCCGTCGGCGCAGTGATCAGCCTGTCGTCCAGCTTTGCAGAAAATACACCTTCGTATATCAGCGAGACATTAAAAGTGTCGTGGTAGTGATGAGGAAATGACGTGCGGTGACGCGTCGCACCCAACGCCTCCAGTCCACCGAGCGCCGGCAGCTTGTAATATTTTGACAGCCCTTTGCCCATCAGAACAAATATAGAAAAATTCGCCAACCATCCCAACATTCACCATCCCTGATCACCGAAATCAGCTGCCCTCCAACAGCGGATCCCCCTATTTACTATACCTATTCCGATACTCGATCGGCGACATCCCCGTCACCTTCCTGAACATATCCCTGAACGTCTTCGTATCCGAATACCCCACCTCATACATCGCCTCATTGATCGTCTTCCGCGTAGTCTCGAACAGCTTCTTCGCCACCTCGATCTTCACCCGCTGTACATACTCCGCCGGCGTATTCCCCGTAGCCTTGATAAACCGACGGTCAAAATTCCTCCTGCTCACCGCAAACTTCGACGACAGGTCCTCCACCGACACCCTTTCCCCCACCTGGCTCTCGATAAAGTTCTGCGCCTTCCTGACCATTTCGTCATCGTGCAGCTTCTGCCCCGAGAAGATGGCAAACGCCGACTGACTCTGCCTGTCTATCTCCACCTGGAAGATCTTAGAGCAATAAATTGCCGTTGGCCGGTCAAAATATTTCTCCACGAGGTAGATCAGCAGGTTTAAAAAGGAATAGGCCCCACCGTTAGTGTAGATACCATTCTCGTCGGTGATCAGCTTCTCCCGCTGCAGTTTCACACTGGGAAACTGATTCCGGAACACATCCGCCGCAGACCAGTGCGTAGAGCAGTTCCTCCCGTCCAGCAAACCCTCCGACGCCAGCATAAAGGTCCCCGTACACATCGACGCCAGCTCAGCGCCTTCCTTGTACTGCTGCTTCACCCATTCCGCCAGCAGCCGGTTCCCCTTCATCGCCTTCTGATAGCTCTGCACCAGCGAAGGGATAATGATGAGGTCTGTCTTTTCGATGGCCGAAATATGAGTATGCGGCTTCACCGTCAGTAATCCGTTGTCGAAATCCGCCTTCTTCGATACGCCGGCGAGCTCGATCCTGTAGAGCTCCTTTCCCTTCGTTCTCATCCAGTACCGGTTGGCGGCGACAAGTATCTCGTAGGCCCCTACGATACAGGCCACCGTGCTCAGCGTGGTCTGCCCGTCAGGCACTATAATAGTAAGGTGTTTCATAGTATGAAGTTAATAAATTTCAATGTCCAAAAAAGACCTCCAAATTGTCTAATTATCCCATCGAAAGGGCCGTATTTAGACAATAGCTTTGTTTCATGAAAAAGTTAACCAACAAGATTGCCGTCATTTACGGCAACGGCGCAGTAGGCGGCGCAGTCGCCAGAGCCTTCGCAAAAGAAGGTGCAGAGATATTCCTCGCAGGCCGCACCCCCGCAAAACAACGACCGATAGTCGACGATATCATCGCCGGCGGCGGCGTCATCGAAACCGCCGTCCTCGACTCCCTCGACGGCAAGGCCGTAGAAGATCACATGGGAAAGATCATCGAAAAGACCGGCCGCATCGACATCTCCTTCAACGCCACCGGCCTGTCCCAGATCGGCATACAGGGCATCCCGCTGGCCGAACTGTCCGAAGAAGGCTTCCTCTCGCCCATCAACTCCTATTTGAAGAACAACTTCATCACTGCGAAAGCCGCCGCAAGCCGCATGACCAAACAAAATGGCGGCGGCGTCATCCTCATGCACACGCCCAACGCCAGCCACATCAGCCCCCCGTTCGTCGGCGGAATGGTCCCCGCCTGGTCCGCTATAGAAGGACTCTGCCGCTCCCTCTCCGTAGAATACGGCCAGCAGGGCCTCCGCTCCGTCTGCCTCCTCACCACCGGCATCCCCGAAACACCCCTCATCGACGAGGTCTGGGAGATCCACGGCAAGGCCCACGGCATCACCTTCCAACAGTTCCACGAAGTGATGACCGGCGCGACCCACCGCAAACGCCTCACCACCCTAAGCGAGCTTTCCGCCGCCGCCGTCTTCGCAGCATCGGACGAAGGCAGCGCCATGACCGGTACCACCTTCAACCTCACCGCGGGTATGATCGTCTGATAGGCTCATTTCTGAACTATTCGGGTGTATTGTTCACTATCGGACATACACCCTTTTTCATCCCTTGCCTGTCCACCCCGACCGCTGTAGCTTTGTCGATCATCGCAACAACCATGACAAGACCTCAACTACTCCTCCGCATCCTCCTGCCCCTCCACCTGACCGGACTGGTACTCATGGCCGGAACAACGATATTCGATTACTACTGCTTCAAAACACTGCACTTCCTCCACCTCGCATCAAAATTTGGCGTCCTCATCCGCACCGGAGCCATCATCATCATAGCTACCGGCATCACCATGCTGATAATGGAAAAAGACAGCTGGTCGCAACCCCTGTTCAGACTCAAGCTGGGACTCACCGCCATCCTCATCCTCCACGGCATGCTCGTCGGAAACCCCCGTGCCACAAAGTTCAGAACCCTGATCACCCACAACAACACCGAACACCTGGATACCCTGACCTCCGGCCTCAACCGCTTCTACCTCCTCCAGCTTACCCTATTTCTTACGATCATCCTCATCAGCGTCTCCATACCCCGTGACCACCCGCACCGGCCCTAGCAGCCCCGAAGACATCAACGGACTTCCCGGCTTATACGGATTAAAATTCATCCAGGTCTTCCGCTCACCCTCCGGCAACCGGCTATCGCCGATCAGCCGGTTCACCCATGTATTCACGACCTCGACCTCCACATCATTCATCCCCTTCTTAACCGCAGAACGAATATCCACCCTGTACGGCGGCGTCCACACCCCACCGGCATATACCCCGTTCACCCGAACCTTCGCCATAACTCCAACTCTCCCCAGATCGAGAAACAACGGCAGATCGCCACCCACCCGGTCAACCCGGAACCCGCAACGATAAACAGCCTTCCCCGAGAAATACCTGATCGCACTATCCTTACTCGTGGCCCAGTCCACCAACGAATCAAAAACCAGCGGCCCCCTCGCAAGACCATCAAACCGCACCATCCACGGCCCCTTCAACTCCTCAACGACACGGGCCGTCGGAAAATTCTTCCCCCCGGTGCCAGCCACACCCCCTCTCCTGAATACCACAAAACAGCTTCCATATTCCGAAAGCCGCAAGGGCACGCGCGTCATGCCGCCAACACGCACAAATTCCGGCAGCGCACGCACCGTCCCCAACAACGGGTCCCACAGCTCAGGCACCCCCTCCTTCACGCGAAAGACAGGCGCAACTCCAACCTTCCTCCCCGTCTGGTTGCTGATAAAATAGATCTCCTCAGCCCCCGCAGTCCGGTGAATAAATAATACACTATCATTCCCCGGAACCCGAAGATCCGGCGCAACACCCAACCCCCTCAGCAGCCCCTCCAGTCCATCCCCCTTCACCACCATACCCCCGTCCCACATCAAATGCGACAGCCCCAGAACCACACTATCCGCAACACCATAATCTTCCAGGCTGGGAGACCGGGAAGGCGCCGGCCCCATCAACACCCCGCCCATTTTAACGAGCTCGAACAACCGCCGCAACACCTGCGGCCGCATCGTCTTCAGCTTTGGCAGCACCAAAACTTTATACGACAACCCATCCGGCAACGTCCATCGCCCGCCCCGGACGGTCAACCGCTTCTCGATCACCTCCGCATTGATATAGTCGTAAGAATAACCCTTCGGCAGCTCAGGGTCACGCACACCCGTCATCTTGGGCGCATCCTCCCCGATGAAGTAGGCTACATCCGCCACATACCGACCGGAACGCAACAGATAATTGCAGCGCTTCAGATAGCCGGTAAAAACATCCAGCTGATCAAACCACACATTATGTCTATTGAACTCCGTTCCAAACCACGTATTGGTCCCCGGCAGACGCTCATCCGGCTGCGAGATAAAAACATGCAACAGCGAATTATTGACCCCCTCGCAGAAGAACCGGTCCCCCCTGGCCTTCAGCAAAGCCGGGTACCTTCCATATGCATTCCCGGCCGCGGTGAACGATTCCGCAGACACCTTGCTCTTCCCATAGATATGCGCACACGACGAAGCGCTCCTGTTCTCGATATCCCCCAGGTCACCCTCAGCCCAGAACTCCCCGCCCACCTCATCCGACTGCCCGCCATATTGCAGGAACTCCGCCGGAAAACCCCAGTGCCCATAGTTCTCCAGCCAGGTACTAAGACCATGCCCATGGCTCGCCTCCCGAAGTCCCCCCACATAATCATAAGCCACCCTGTCCGCCACGAATCGTCGCAGGTCCCACAAAAAGCGATCACTCTTATCCTCGCTTCCCACAACACGTCCCATCAGCACAGGCAGGTAAGGCGTCGGATCATAGCGATAACGAACTTTAAAAGAATCGATCATCCCATCCGTCCAGTTCAGTCCACCTACCTCATAGCTATCCTCTACCACCACCTTAAAACAAGCCCGGTCCTGAACAGGTATCCGCCGCAAGACCTCCCCGATAAACGCATCAAAATTCGCAAACACCGATTGCTTATTCATCTTATCCCCCTGCAAACCCGTCCCTTCGGGCGCCGCCGGACTATTCACCACACCCGTCGGCAACATCCCCGTCCGTACGATCGTCCAATCGCCCGGCGGAACATCCCACCGCAATACACCATGAGCGTCCATATGAGAAGAAATATCCACAACGCGGGATGGATCGATAACATAATCTGAGTCATCCACCGCAGCCTGCTCCGGCCACTGGTACGCCGACCAGAAAGGATGTGGCGTCGGATGCATCTTGCCCAGACTCTTCTCCACATACTGTGCCACTACCGGCTCCTCCGAAAGCCTCAGCGAGGCGATCCCACTGCCGGGACTCCAATGATAAAACACTACACGAAAAGCACGACCCTTCACCGCCGGCATCGACACCGCCAGCGGCCCATACGGATTGAAACCCACATTCAGCGCGTCATTGCTTCTATCCATTACAAAGCCGGCAACCTTTCTATATCCTCCGCCATCCTCCAACACCTCAACCGCTCCTTCGACCCGCATCGCCCGACGCTCCGGCGTCAGCACAAGACTCCTGACCGTGCCAACTGCATCCGCGGGTACTTCAACTACCACCGAATCACCGGCCCCCAAATGCACATCCCTCACGATCGATCCGCCCCCCGCACCATATGGCCTCGGGTAAGCGATCACCCGAACGTCCTGCATGCTGTCCCCTGCCGCAGGCAGCGCACCACGAAAAACCCCGGGCCCATGCACCATCGTATCGCGGACAGCCAGATACCTCATCGCCCCGCCCCTCCTAACCCACGGCCCGCCGATCCCGCTCCACCCCGGACTATCGAACAATCCGATATCGATATGCAGCCGGGTCGCCGTCTTCAGCGCCACATGCAATATATCCCACCACTCCGGCGAGAACAGCTTAACCTTCCCATCAGGCGTTCCTCCCACCGCCACATTTCCGATAAACGCCCGGTTGATCCCCGCCCGCTTCATCGCCTCCAGGTCCTTTACCACTCCCTCCTTCGAGATATTGCCCGATATCCAATACCAGTAGACGCTCGTCTGTATCGAGTCCGGAGGCACAAACCAACCCTTGCGCAAACCCTGCCCCCGCGCCAGGGGCATCAAGAGAACCAGCGCCAACAGCGAAGCAAAGCATCGTTTTACTAAAATGCGAATCATCCTCCAATTTACAGTCCCACCTTTCCCTTTCCATCCTGTACCGTCATGTTTGTCGGATAATTGACCTATCTTTAATACAAACACTACCGCGTTTGCTCCGCATTGCCGCCATATTGACCCTGATCCTGGGAGGAACCCTCTTTTTCGGATCCTGCCTCCATTCATCCTCCGGTACTTCTGCAGTCAGCTATAATTTCGATATCCGCCCCATCCTCTCCGACAAATGCTTCAAATGCCACGGTCCTGACCCCAGCCACCGCCAGGCGCACCTCAGGCTCGATATCCCCGACAGCGCTTTCGCCCCTTTACACAACACAAAAGGCGCATTCGCCATCGTCGCCGGCAACCCTGACCAGTCCGAGCTCCTGCGTCGGGTATCATCCGCCGACCCGGACTACCAGATGCCTCCATCAGACGCCCACCTCGGCGCACTTACTCCCCGGGAAATTACCCTGTTCAGGAACTGGATCAAACAGGGCGCCCGCTACGAAAAACACTGGGCCTTCGTCCCACCGGTCAAGACCCCGCTGCCCGGCGTCCATGACACAAAATGGACACGCAACGAGATCGACTATTTCGTCCTTGCCAAACTCGAACAGGAAAACCTGCACCCAAACGACCAGGCCGACAAAGAACGACTGCTGAAAAGACTCTGCCTCGACCTCACCGGCCTCCCGCCCACCATCGCAAGAATGGACGCCTTCCTGGCCGACAACAACAGCAACGCCTATGAGCGCCAGGTCGACGAGTTGCTCGCCACACCGCAGTACGGCGAAAAAATGGCAGTCCACTGGCTCGACGTAGCCCGCTACGCCGACAGCTATGGCTACCAGGACGACAATATCCGAACCCAGTGGCCCTGGCGCGACTGGGTCATCCACGCCTTCAACCGGAACATGCCCTACGACCGGTTCCTTACCTGGCAGATCGCCGGCGACATGCTGCCCAACGCAAACAAAGAAGAAATTCTGGCCACCGCCTTCTTCCGCAATCACAAATACACCGAGGAGGGCGGCGTGGTCCCCGAAGAATACCGCATCGAATACCTCGTGGACAAGACCCGCACCTTCGGCAAAGGCATCCTCGGCCTGACGGTAGAATGCGCCCAGTGTCACGACCATAAATACGACCCCATCTCCCAGCAGGACTACTATTCCCTGCTCGCATTCTTCAACAACACCAAAGAGGTCGGATATGAAGGAGACGTCAGCGTCTCCAAACCGGCAAAGATGCCGATCCTCAGCTTCAATGACTCCGACGTCCGCAACACCCTGTCTTTCATCAATAAAAAAGACACCGGCGCCATGACGGTATCTGTCATGGGCCAGCGAGATACCTTTCGAACGACATACGTCCTCTCAAGAGGACGCTACGACGCACCCGCAGACTCGGTACAGGCCGCAGGCCTTAAAGCCGTCCTGCGCTTCGACACGACAATGTTCCCGCGCAACCGCCTCGGGTTGGCCAAATGGACCGTAAGCAACCAAAATCCGTTGACGGCAAGGGTCTTCGTCAACCAGCTCTGGCAGGAATTCTTCGGAAGGGGTATCGTAAAAAGCGCCGGCGATTTCGGCATGCAGGGCGACCTGCCCACCAATCCCCGCCTCCTCGACTGGCTGGCGGCAGACTTTATGGAACACGGCTGGGATATCAAACGCCTCGTCCGACAGATGGTCGGCTCAGCCACCTATCGGCAATCCACACACGTTACGAAACAGCAGCTGGAAAAAGACCCGGAAAACGCCTCGCTCTCCCGCGGCCCCCGTTCACGACTATCCGCCGAATTCATTCGCGACCTCGTACTCTCCACCAGCGGCCTGCTCGTCCCGACCATCGGCGGGCCAAGCGTGAAACCCTACCAGCCTGAAGGCCTCTGGGAATCCGCCACCTCCGGCAGAGGCGTCCTCGCCACCTACAAACAGGACCACCACGACTCCCTCTACCGAAGAGGGATGTATACCTTCATAAAACTCACCGTCCCTCCTCCGGTCATGGGCATATTCGATGCCAGCAACCGCGACCAGTGCGAAGTCCGCCGCGGACGAACCAATACGCCCCTTCAGGCCCTGGCCATGCTTAACGACCCCACCGTCCTCGAAGCCGCACGCGTCCTCGCCCAGCGTCTCGAAGCCGAGCCCACTTCAGCCGGCGACAAGATCGTAAAAGCATTCCGGACCATCGTCTGCCGCAGGCCATCCGCCTCGGAAGAACAACGCCTCGTCGACTACTACAACGACCAGCTCAAATCGTTTCAGAACGACCCGGCCTCGGCCCGCAAAACCCTGGCCGCCGGCGAATACCGGCAACCCCAAAACCTCGACCCCACTACCTCCGCCGCCCTGACAAGGACAGTCGACCTTTTATATAATTTGGAAGAGACCATCACCAAGACCTGAGAGAATATGGAAAAAGAACAGCTCGAACACCGCCTTCAATTCAACCGCCGCCGTTTCCTGAAAGGGCTCGGCTTTGGCATCGGCGGCATCGCTCTCGGCAGCCTGCTCATACCGGACCTCTTCAGCCCCTCCGAAGAAGAGGCAATGGCCCTCGGCCTGCCACACTTCGCGCCGAAAGCCAAACGAATCATCTACCTTTTCCAGAACGGCGCTCCCTCCCAGCTCGACCTCTTCGACTACAAGCCGCTGCTCAATAAGATGCAGGGCGAGGACCTGCCCGCGTCGGTGCGCAACGGCCAGCGCCTTACCGGCATGACGGCCAACCAGACCAAATTCCCGCTCGCGGGTACCGCCTTCCGGTTCGGACAATACGGGCAGGCCAGGGCCTGGGTCAGCGAACTGATGCCCCACACTGCCAACGCCGTCGACGACCTCTGTTTCATAAAAAGCATGTATACCGAAGCCATCAACCACGACCCCGCGCTAACCTTCATGCAGACCGGCGCCCAGCAAGGCAACCGCCCCAGCATGGGCGCATGGCTCAGCTACGGCCTCGGCAGCGGGAACAAGAACCTCCCCGCCTTCTGCGTCCTGCTGTCAAAAGGCAAGGGCAACGGCCAGGGCGTGTATTCGAAGCTGTGGTCCAACGGCTTCCTCGACTCCATCCACCAGGGCGTACAATTCAGCAACGGCGAAAACCCCGTCCTCTACCTCTCCGACCCCGACGGCATGGACAGGACAGCAAGACGAAAAATGCTCGACGAACTCGCCGCCCTCAACACGGAGTCCTACAAAGAATTCGGCGACCCCGAGATCAGCACCAGGATCCAGCAATACGAAATGGCCTACCGGATGCAGACGGCCGTACCAGAGATCACCGACCTCAGCAAAGAGCCGGAAGACATCATCAAAATGTACGGCCCCGAATGCCTCGTGCCGGGAACCTTCGCCGCCAACTGCCTACTCGCCAGAAAGCTCTCCGAGTCAGGCGTCCGCTTCGTACAGCTCTACCACCAGGGCTGGGACGGACACAGCAACCTGCCAAAAGAGATAAGAGGCCAGTGCAAAGACGCCGACCAGGCTTCCGCGGCCCTCGTTCAGGACCTCAAACAACGCGGCCTGCTCGACGAGACCCTCGTCATCTGGGGCGGCGAATTCGGTCGCACCAACTACTGCCAGGGAAAATTAAGCCCCGACAACTACGGACGCGATCACCACCCCAGATGCTTCACCATCTGGATGGCCGGCGGCGGCACAAGACCCGGCGTCTACGGCGAGACGGACGATTTTGGCTACAACATCGTCAAAGACCCCGTCCACGTCCACGACTTCCACGCCACCGTCCTCCACCTCATGGGCCTCGACCACGAAAAACTGACATTCAAACACCAGGGCCGCCGCTATCGCCTCACCGACGTCGCCGGCAAAGTAATAGACGGCCTCATCGCCTAAAACCAACAACGCAAAACATGCAACGCCGCAACTTCATCCGCAGCAGCTCCCTCGCCCTCACCGGCATCGTCCTTACAAAAGACCTGTTCAAACGGCCGTACCAGAAAGCCTACGGCTACAACGGAATGCTATACACGCTGGACACGTCCTGGAGCAAATGCGACCCGGCAAAATACCCCGTCAATGACTGCCACGAAATGGTCCAGGACGCAAAAGGCAGGATCCTCCTCCTCACCAACGAGACCCGCAATAACCTGCTGATCTATGATACCAACGGGCAGCTGATCGATAGCTGGGGCCACGACTTCCCCGGCGGCCACGGGCTCACCCTCCACGACGAGAATGGTACAGAGTTTCTCTATATCACCGACACCGTCCGCCACCAGGTCTACAAGACCACCCTCGACGGCAAAATACTCCTCACTATCGATGCACCCCTCGAAGCCGGCATATACAAGGAAACAAAGGATTTCATCCCGACCGAGACCGCGATCGACGCCAACGGCGACATCTTCATCGCCGACGGCTACGGCGCCCAATACATCCTGCACTACGATAAAAATGGAAAACTCCTCAGCTGGTTCGGCGGCCGCGGAGACGGCGACCAGCACTTCGACAATGCCCACGGCATCTGCTGGGACACCCGGCGCAGCGACCACAGCCTTCTCATCACCGACCGGACACGCAACTGCTTTAAAAGATTCAGCAAAGACGGTAAATTAATAGACCTCATCCCTCTCCCCGGCGCCTGCGTCTGCCGCCCGGTCGTCCACAAAGACCACCTCTACGCCGCCGTACTGCGTTCGCCCGACCTCAAGGCCGAAGGCACCGGCTTCGTGACCATCCTCGACAAGGACAACAAGGTAGTCAGCAACTTAGGCGGCAGCGAGCCGCAATACCAGGATGGCCATCTCCAACCCATGCGGCAGACCGACAAATTATTCGTTCATCCCCACGACGTCTGCATCGATCGCGACGAAAATCTCTACGTCGCCCAGTGGGCATCTGGAAAAGTGTACCCCTACAAACTCCGGAGAGTATAACTCCTTATTCCGCCAATGATCAATTTTTCCTCGATGATCAAATGGAGACCCGCCCCCGTCTATTTGCTGATAGCATGCAACACGATGCTGCTCTTCTTCTCCCTGCTGGACAACCACCTCACGGTTCCTGTCTGGCTCCAGGTGACGGGCAGGCTCCATCCGATGATACTCCACTTCCCGATCGTCCTCATTGTCGCCTATGCGCTAAGCGTCTGGTTCATGCCCCGCCTCTCCGATGAGCTGCTGCTCTGGTCAGCCTTCGCCGCCGTCATTACCGCGCTGGCAGGCGTCTTCCTGTCGAAGGAATCCACCTACGAAGGCTCCGGCATCCAATGGCACAAATGGATGGGAACCGGCACTTCGCTGATCCTCCTCTTTCTCTACCTCTCCGGCAATCCAAAAAGATGGCTGGCCATCCTTCCCCTTGCCACCGTCATCATAGCGGGCCACCTCGGAGGCGACCTCACCCACGGCGAGGGCTACGTGCTCGCTCCCCTGAAACCCTCGATCCGTCAAACCCCGCCTTTCGACCAGGCGTTGGTCTATACCGACGTCGTTCAGCCCGTCCTCTCAATCCGATGCATGCAATGCCACAACGGGAGCACCACGAAAGGCGGTCTCGATATGTCCGACCCGCACCGCTTTGCCAAAGGCGGCCGCAACGGCAAACCCTGGGACACCACGGCGGCGGGCCCCGGTCTCCTGCTCGAAAGGATCCACCTTCCCCCCGACGACCGCAAACACATGCCGCCGGCCAACAAGACCCAGCTATCCGACCAGGAACAAAAGATATTATACGCGTGGATAAAAGACGGTTCACCCTTCGACACAAAAGTCGTCGACCTCGATCCAACCGATACCCTCCGGATCATAGCCTCCAGCCTCCTCCGGACCGACGACAACGAGACCTTCGACTTCCCCGCCGCCGACGAGAAAAAGATTGCAAAGCTCCGCACCAACTATCGCGCGATCACCCCGCTGGCGAACGGCTCACCCGCCCTCGCCGTCGATTTCTACGGGGCGGGCTTCTTCAGATCCGTCCAGTTGAAAGAGCTATCCCCGGTAAAGGAGCAGATCGTCTCCGTCAACCTCGACAAGATGCCGGTCACCGACAACGACCTTTCCGAGCTGGCCACCTTCCCCAACCTGCGCCAGCTAAACCTCGACTTTACGAAGATCACCAGTTCCGGCATTCCCCATCTTACCCGACTATCCCATTTGCAAACTCTTAGCCTCACCGGCACGGCGACAAAGGCCGCCGACCTCGAAAAACTCGCGGCCATCACCTCCTTGCGAAAAATATATATCTGGAAAACAGGCATACCCGACAATGCCCTGGCATCGATCCGTCAACACAAAAAAGACCTCGAAATAATCGCTGGCTTCAACGGCGACACCGTCCGCATCAGGCTCAACCCACCCCGTCTCGAGACCGAGGCGCGCATCATCCGCGACTCGGCTCTAGTAATAAAAATGCGACACTTCGTTCCCGGCGCCACCATCCGCTATACCCTCGACGGCTCCGACCCCGACAGCGCCGGCCGGCTATACACGTCACCCTTCCCCATTGCCGACGCCGGTCAGTTCCGCGCAAAAGCTTACAAACCTGGCTGGCTCCCCAGCGACGCCACAACCGCAACTTTCTATTCCCAAAAATTCCCGCCCGACTCCATCCGTCTTCTCCTCCCCGTCGACTCCAACTACTTAAAATATCGTCCCACCGTCCTCATCGACGCCGACAAAGGCGACCTGGGCTTCAACAGCGGCAAATGGCTGGGCTTCCACAAAAATGGCCTCTCCGCCCTCTTATACTACCGTCATCCCGTCACCATAAAGTCCCTCACCCTCTCCTCCCTCGTCGACATCGGCTCCTACATCTTCCCCCCCACCCATCTCCGGGTCTGGGGCGGCCCCGACGAACACCACCTCAAGCCCCTCGCCGCCCTTACCCCCCATCAACCCGACACCCTCGCTCCCTCCACCCTCACGTCCTACCCCCTCACCTTTCCCCCGACCACCATCCGCTGCCTCAAAATCGTCGCCGATAACGTCAAAAACCTTCCCCCCTGGCATCCCGGCAAAGGCAAACCCGCCTGGATCTTCTTCGACGAGTTGCTCGTCAACTGAACCACATAAGCCACTCTTCCATCCCCGGTGAATATCGCAGCCGGCAAAATGACAAATAATCGCTGCATCAGCCGGCCGCCGCCCCAGTCCTTAATCCTTCGGTACATTTCCCAAAATCGACTTGACCAGCTCATCGATCTCAACGTTCTGGATGTCTTCAATACGCAATAGTATCTTACCGTCCCTATCCAGCAGGAATTTTGTCGGGTAAGCGTTAACCTGGTAGGCCTTTACGATATCCATGTCTCCGGTGCCCTCGTCGTTCAACACATGGACCCAGTTGACATCATCTTTCTTAATGGCGGCAAGCCAGGCGGCCTTGCTCTTGCTCAAGGGCGTTTTCTGCCCATGAACATTTTCATTTGCTATAGCGATGATCTCCAGCCCCCTGTTCTTATAGGCGGCATACAGCTGTTTTAAATGAGGATGACTTTGCCGGCAGGCCCCGCACCAGCTGCCCCAAAAATCCAGGATGACCAGTTTCCCCTTGTAGTCACTCAACCTGACAGTCTTGCCATTTTGATCTTTCCGGGTGAAATCTTGTGCGGATGTACCGATAGGAGTTAATTTCTTCAACGCTGCAATTCTATCACGGATGCTTTGGGCGGCATGTGTCCGCTTTAGCCGGTCGCTTAGTTTCTCATAAGCCACAGCATAACTATCAGCGCTATACATCCCATTGTTCTCTTCCAGGGCATACAGGCTGATAAAAGAATCCGGATGGTCCTTCACAAATTGCTGCTTCATGATCCGTTTTTGACGGTAGAGCTCGCCAGGCTTGGTCGTGACCAGATTATAGAAGGCAACGCTATCCCTGACCCTGTCCAACGCACTGATTTCTTTTACCAGGGCCGCTTCCCCGATGTCTTTGCTCAGGATGGCATTCAGGACAGTCAGGTCACGCATGACCTCACCCTTGTCTACACTGTCTTTTGACAAAAAAGCCATCACATCGGCCTGTTTCAGATCATAATAGCCGCTTATAGCATCCTTAGTCTCCCCTTGCTGGCAAAATCCTATAAAAGGCAGCAGCAGCAAGCACGATAGCAGTATCTTTTTCATATCACTAGCTGAAATTGATTATCCAATGAGTTCCAAAATACCTTCATTACGAATGATCATCATTCCCTGGCGGTCCTCCGTGATCCCTTCCTGCAATTGGTAAGTATACCGCGGATGCGGGCCGTCCATTATAGTAGGCATATAGACCGGGCGGATATTGTCATGCACCTTCAGCGCCTCCCCGACTTCAATGATGTGGGTCGACACGATGAACAGGCAGTTCCGGTATTCGGCAAAGGCTTCCGTTACAGCCAGCGTTCCGTCATAGGCGTCCTTTACATTGGTACCCTTGAACAGCTCGTCGAACATCAACAACAACCGCTTGCCGCTGGCAGTCGCCTCCGCAGCCTGCCTCACCCTGACCACCTCTGCATAGAAATGGCTATACCCCAGTCCGATATTGTCCGCTACATTGATAGAAGAATAAAGCCCCTCCCTCACAGAGAATTCCATGCGGGCGGCGGCGACCGGAAATCCCATATGCGCCAGATAGATACCGATCCCTACCGACTTCATCCATGTAGATTTACCCGCCATATTGGCTCCCGTGAGGAAGAGCACATTGCGGGCGCCGTCCAGGTTTATGGAATTACCCACTGCCCGCTTAAGACCCGGGTGATAGAGGCCGGAGGCCGAAAGAAGATTCGCTTCAGGGGCACAGGCCTTTGCATAGGCAAATCCCCTGGCACGCGCGACATCGCTCACCGCTATATTGACGTCCAGCTCATAAGCAAAAGACAAGATTGACTCCATTTGTTCGTACAGCCCATTCTTCAGCTGGTGATCATAGAAAGCCAGCACTCGCAAGGGCAAGGCGGTATAGATATCTATTGCGCGCAGCTTTTCCAGCCGTTTGTCCGCAAGCAGCGACTTTACTTTCCGAAGCCGCTCGAAATAAGGCGAACCCGGCGGAATGCCGCCGACCATCTCCTTCACAAAATCGTCACATTTCTTCAGCGTAAGGATCGTCGCCTGCAGCCCCTGGATCATTTTTTTATAGCGCTCGTCGCGGGTCAGATCGGAAAGCATTTTTTTGACGAGCGTGGAGGCAAGACTCATCGCCATATTCTTCCCTGCTCCCGTATCGAGGTATTCCCGCATAAGGCTGATCTCCTGCACCTCGAAGGGAAAGGCCGCCCGGCTTTTCTGAAAAAGCTGGAAAATACCGCTGCGCTCATTGATAGCTTCCGCATCCGTCAATGGCGTCCGGAACATACCGTCCAGCAACTGCTCGCCACCGCGGGTCTTTACCTGGTTGAATAGACTATATACCGACCCTGCGCGGAACTTGCCCAGCAGGTTCAGTTCATCCAATGTTTGATTATCGATACTGAAACTCATAATGCTTTGCCGTTTTTTCGTCCGTTTCGGAGCGTTTCCAGGATACCTTCGTTTCGGATAATGATCATACCATGCCGGTCGTCCGTGATCCCCTCTTCCAGGGTATAGGTATATTCGGGCACATGCCCATTCATCCTGGTCGGCAGATAATGGAACCCGACCCCATCATTTTCTTGTAGATCCTCTCCCGCCTCCACGATATGCGAAGAAATGATGAAAAGACTGTTTCGCCGTCCCGCGAAAGCTCTGCTGACGGCCACCGTAGCCTCGTAAGCATCCTTTACATTGGTGCCCCGGAACAGCTCGTCAAAGATGATGAACAGGGACTTCCCCCGGCCGAGTTCGGTAGCCACTTTCTTCACCCGCAACACTTCTGCATAGAAATGACTGGCGCCGATGCCCAGGTTGTCCGGCAGATTGATGGTCGTATACAGGCCATCCCTTACGGAGAACTCCATTTGGGCGGCAGCCACCGGGAAGCCGAGATGCGCAAGATATACCGCCGTACCCACCGCACGCAAAAAAGTGGATTTGCCCGCCATATTGGCACCGGTCAGAAAGATGAGGTTCCGCAATGAAGCCATCCCCAGATCGTTGGCGATCGGGGATTTCAGCTCGGGATGATAGACCCCTTCCAGCCGCAAAATACCCCGCGCCTTATCCACGGCCCGCGGGAAGACAAATCGCCTTTCCGCCGCCACCCTTGCCACAGAGAGATAGACATCGAGCCGATAGATATGTTCAAGCAATTGCTCGATCTTCGCCCGCTCGCGGACCCGGAATAAGATATCGAATGCCGTTACCCCGGCAAAGGAGATCTTTTCTTTTCCCCGGAGCGCCGGCTCAAAAACGGGGTCCGAGATCAATTGGGATATTTCCCGCCGTTCAGGCTCATAGGCTGCATTCTCCCTCGCGGCGGCGGCATTCACAAAATTCCGCACCTGCCGGATCAGTGCTATAACGGCCGTGACACCCTGCTGCACCTCCTTTTCATTCAGCACGGCCTTGCCGGAACCATTTCCGGCCCGCTCACCCGGGTTTTTCAGGTATTTCTCCGCCATGTCAAAATCGGCGGATTCGAAGGGAAAAGCTGTGTTCAGACGGGTAAAACATTCTATGACACCGCTTCGCCTGTTGATAGCCTCCTTGTCCGCCAGCGGGACCCGGAATATTTCCCGCAAAAGGGTCTCACCTCCCCTGGTATGGGTATGATTGTACAGATCGAAGATACCGCCGCCACTTTTCCGGCTGAAGATCCCAAGGTCTTCCATCGTCTGGTCATCCGTCTCCAGCAGCATCGATCTATGGTCGTTAATCATTGTCATTTGCAGCTCTTCGGCTATTTTTCTCATTTATTTTCTTTTACGCCTGATCAATAAGATGATGCCGATCAGCAAGGTGATGGCAGGAAGCACCCATACATAAACTATCTTCTCTGCCGTGGCCCCGCCGGGTGTGACAAGCAGCAAATTGTCCTTCGGGTCGGGCTTCGGAGTATAGATCGGGAACTTATTATCATCCAGCCAGCTGTACATGGCCCTGCCGATCGCCCCACCGCCGCTGCGGAGATTGCTCATAAAATCCGCATCGCCGCAAACGATGATCTTTTGTTCATGATCGCCCGAACGCCGGGTCAGGGCCAGGGCAGTGGGAAATGGACCCCTGATATCCCCTTCTTTCGGGCTGAATTCCGGCGGGGTCGAGTCCGTCACGAGCCTCCCGGCCTTGAGCCAGGTCTTGTCACCGGCACTGGCCAGCAGCGGGCTTACGGTGAAGCGCCCCGGTCCGTCATAGGACAGCGCAGTCACTCCGGGCATAAGACCTTTCAAGACCTTTCCGCCTTCCCGCATCTCTATAAATTCGGGTTCATCCGCAAACCGGCTGAACGAGGCAGTAAGATAAGGCTTCACCATATGTGGCATTTCCTGCGTCGACGGCTCTACCAGGATACCTTCCTTTAATTGAACGCCCAGCTGCTGCAACACCGGGTTCAGCACATACTGTTTGCCGGGCTCTCCAAGGATCAGCATATTTCCGCCCCCATCGATGTATTGCTTGATCTTTGCGCGGGTGACGGCGCCCAGGTCTTTTTTGGGATCGGCCAGTACAAGGGCCGTGATCCCCGCCGGAATATCCTGCGTTTCCAGGTTGATGCTATCCGCATCGAAACCCATGTTGATCATCGACAACCGGTATAGCCGCTGTAAGGTATGCAGCTGGTATTCCCGTTCCCCATACTTATAGATGCTGCGCTCCAGGTCCCCCGTTACAAACAACAGCTTCGGCATCCTGGCCTGTTGCAGGCGTTTTAGCGCCGCGGCAACCTGCGTTTCCGTCGGCCAGAATATCCCGTCGTCAAAAGTGCGAAGGAAGGTGCTCTGTCCATTGTATTTCAGCTGCATCACCAGCCGGAAATTCTCCGGCGCAAGGTCCATCGTCTTGCGCATCTCTTCCTCCGGCGCGAACTTCGAAAGACTCACCTCCATGCCACGCGCTACAAGTTCAGCCATTTCTTTGACCGATTTGCCGGCGAACGACTTATAACCGACGCTGTCATCCATCCAGGGATGGTAAGCGTAATAATAAGAGTATTTGAAATCCATATCCGGCTTGAACCGTACATAAGGCTCCCACATGGTCGAAAGATAGGCATTGCGGGCTTCGGGAAGACCGTTCGAGCCACCCTTACCAAGCAGATTCGTATATAGCGTCACTTCCAATTTGTCCTTTCCCATAGCCTTGATCATCTGCTGCACCTTCGGATCGATGGTATTTGACTGTCTCGCCGTCGTATCCCAATACAGCGTATAGGCAGGCCGTGATCCGAGATAACCCAACCCCAGCACCAATACGCTCACAATCAGGTACCCCCTTGCCTTCACATACCACGGCCTGGCCTCCCGGGCCCCCTTCAGCTTGAAATAGGTAAAGGACAGGAATAGATACACGATCAGTACATAATACAGAACATCCTTGGTCGTGATAAGTCCTTTTAGCATCTTTGCGGTCCGACCGGACATAGAAAGAAAATTGGTCAGATCCCGCAGGACATCGTATTTCTGCCAGAGCCCGCCGATCCGGCTCAGGACAAACAGCGTGATAAAACTGCCGATCGCCGACACGATCTGGTAGGTAGTCAGGCTGGACAGGAATAACCCGATTGCCGTGAACGCGCAAACCATCAGGTAAAAACCCAGCGAGGCCGACAGCAGCAAGCCATAATCCACCGACTTGATATTGAACGCCCCCAATACCATGAAGATACCCAGGATCGCCAGCAACAGCAGGTTGAAGAGCATGATCGCCAGGTATTTTCCGAGCACGATATCCCGCACCTTCACGGGTGAGGAATAAAGTAACTTGATGGTACCATTGTTGACCTCGCGGCTGATCAGCCCCATGCACAACAGTGGAATGAAAAGAAAAAGATTGGTCAGGACATTGACAAAGATGCCGTCTCCGGACAGAAAGGTTTCCTGGGTGACAGAGACATTGCCCCAATTCTTCCATAAGGGGATATTCTTCAGATAAAGGTCCTGCAGATTGGCCCAGGTATATAGATTACCGGTGTAGTAAAGGCCACACTGGACCATAAAGGCGATCACCAGGAACCAGGCGACGGGCGAGTAGAAGAGATTAAGCAGTTCGTTTTTGGCTATCTTAATGATTATCTTCATTGTTTAGAGTTGGATGGTGGAAGGATAAAATACAGGATGTCAACGGGCCTGTGCGGACAGCTCTTTGAATACATCGTCCAGCAGACCCTTGTCCAGGCTGATCTCCCGCAAGCGCCAGCCATGCTGAACGCTCATGGCGACGAGTCGTTCGGTGATCTCCTCCTCGCCATCGAACCAGACCCGCACCTGCCCGTCAGCCATTGTTTCCACCCTCGTAACACCGGGCACGGCCAGGAGCTCCGAAGTTGGCGGCGGGTTTTCCATGCGCAGCACCAGACTATGCGGCTGAACATAGTTGTTGAATGCATGCATGCTATCGGAGAAGACGATCCGGCCGGCCTCGATCATGATCACTTCCTTACAAAGCAGGTGAATTTCGGACATGATATGCGAAGACAGCAATACTACCCGGTCCTGGCCGATCTCCCGGATAAGCTTCCTGGCCTCGATCAGCTGGTTCGGGTCCAGTCCGTTGGTCGGCTCATCCATCACCACCAGGCGGGGCTTGTGGATAATAGCCTGCGCGATGCCTACCCGCTGACGGTATCCGCCGGACAGGTTGCGGATCAGCCGGCTGCTGATATGGGAAATATTACACCGCTCCTTCACCTCACCCACGGCCTTTTTGATCCGGTCCCTGG
>JAFDYE010000545.1 GCA_018267585.1 Bacteroidota bacterium | reverse complement strand
TGACCAAGATACAGGCCAGCGCCGTCTATTTCGGGGAGAGACCAATCCCGATCAGCGATAAGTTCAGGGACGAACTGATGGCAATCATCCAGAAAAGGACATTTTGACCCCGGTGAGGGGATTTTGACGCCTGTGAGGAGATTTTGCCTTCGGTCTGGGGATTTTGGCGCCTGCGACGGCGTTCGCCACGAATTTACCCCCCCTATTTTATCGATTTGACCCCCCATACCGGATGCCGTTGTCCGCATATTTGCAATTATTTAACATAAATAGTTGCCATATGTAAAGGATCCCGTCTTGAGCTGTTTCCTTCTCTTAAGTTCCAACTGACTGTTTTTTAACATTTTATAACATGCTGTATGAAAAGAATCAAACAACTGCTATTCGTATGTTCGCTTGTGCTATTCAACCTTGCCGTATCGGCCCAGACCAGGACGATCAGCGGCAGGGTCCTGGATTCCAAAACCGGGGAACCCATTCCGGGCGCCACCGTTAAGGTCCTCAACACCAAAATAGGGACTTCGGCCGATGAAAAGGGGGTGTTTAAATTAGAGGTCCCTTCCAGCCTTTCCAAACCGGTCTTGTCCGTGAGCGGCGTTGGTTACGAAACGGCTGATATCGTCCAGCAGGGCGAAAATGTCGTTGTCCGTCTGCATACGGAAAACAAACAGCTGAATGACGTGGTTGTCGTCGGTTATGGCACGGCCAAGAAAGCGACGCTGACGGGATCTGTCGCTTCGATCAAGGCCAAGGAGGTAACGGAGTCGCCCGTGACCAACGTGACCAACGGCCTGGCGGGAAGGTTGCCCGGTCTGGTCGCCGTCACCAGCAGCAGCGAGCCGGGGTCTGATGCCAGCAACCTGCGGATCCGCGGCAGCAACACCTTTAATGATAATAGCGTCCTGGTGGTGATCGACGGTGTGCCGGACAGGAGCCTGGAGAGGATCGACCCGTACAGCATCGAGAGCATAACCGTATTGAAGGATGCGTCCGCGGCCATTTATGGTTCGAGGGCGGCGAACGGCGTTATCCTGGTCACGACCAAACGGGGAAAGACCGGGAAGCCCGAGATCACGGTGAATGCCAACTATGGCTATAACCAGCCTACAAAGGTGCCCAAGATGGCGGACGCCCCGCTGTATGCCACGGCGCTCAATGAGATCGCCTACTACAACAACCCTTCCGGCGGACTGAACCAGACCTATACCGACGCGCAGGTACAGAAGTTCAGGGATGGTTCGGACCCGTTGCGCTACCCGAACACCGACTGGTTCAAGACGGTGCTGAAGCCGAGGTCGGTGCAGGGCAATGCCAATGTTGCGATATCGGGGGGGACAGAGAATATGCGGTATTTTGTTGCCCTGGACTACAAGCACCAGGACGGGCAATACCGGAACAGCGCGACTTATTACAACCAGTATGGCTTTACGTCGAATGTCGACGGAAAGATCAGCAAATACATTCATGTGGCGGTAGACCTGACCGGGCGGCTGCAGGATAAGCACTATCCGCAAAAGTCCGCGAGCACCATATTTAACGACCTGGTCTCGGCCTATCCTACGTCGGTTGCCTGGTGGCCCAATGGGGATCCCGGTCCTGCGCGTGAGCACGGCGAAAACCCCGTGGTCATTTCGACCGGCGCTACGGGGTATAATAATGACAAATATTATATCCTGAATTCGAATGCAAAGATCGATATCGACATTCCCTGGATAAAGGGGCTGACGTTCAACGGAAATCTGTCCTATGATCAGGGCTTCGACTTCACCAAGAATTTCTTCAAGCCCTGGCAGCTGTATTCCTGGGACGGAACGACGGTGGATCCTAAGGGGCAACCGGTCCTTACTTCCAACGTTTTCGGCGCGGGCGCGAACAATTCGCCGACCTTGTATGAGTATTTCAGGAACGACTACAATAAGCTGGCATATGGTCTGCTGAACTATTCGACGAATATCGCCGACGACCAGACCCTGAAAGTTATGCTGGGTGCGCAGGTCTCCAAGGGTGATACGGAAAGCGTCAATGCGTACAGGGATCTGTTCGCTTCCACTGCAGTACAGGAAATGTTCGCCGGCGCGACGGCCAACCAGTCTACCGGCGGTACGGGCAACGTAAACGCGAGGCTGAGCTATTTTGGCAGGGTCAATTACGCCTATGCGAATAAATACCTGATCGAGCTGGTCGGCCGATATGACGGCTCGTATATTTTCGCCCCCAGTCATCGGTTTGGTTTTTTCCCTGGTGTGACGGCGGGCTGGGTGGCTTCGGAGGAGAAATTCTGGAAAGAGAACGTCAAGTTCATCGACTATTTCAAGCTGCGAGGATCGTGGGGGAAGACGGGTAACGACCGGGTCGCGGGGTTTCAGTACCTGACCTCCTATTTGTTCGGGAGCAGCTATTACAATGCAACGGGTCAGTACTATCCGTTCGTGGTCAATTCGGCAAGTGCGCTCAGCGAGCTGCAGACGGTATATGAGAGTGTTATCGCCAACCCGAATATTACCTGGGAGGTCGCCAACCAGAGTGATATCGGATTTAACGCCAATTTCCTGGACAACAAATTAACCGTCGAAGGTGATTATTTCTATTATAAACGAAGCAATATCCTTTGGCCACAGAATGCCACGGTCCCTGCATCTGCGGGTCTGACCCTGCCAAGCGTCAACTATGGCAAGGTACAGAACCAGGGCTTCGATTTCAGCGTCACCTATAGTAATTCGACGAGGAGCAAGTTCAATTATTCGATATCGTTCAACGGAAGCTATGCGCAGAACAAGGTGCTGCAGTGGGGTGAGGCGCCCGGGGCACCGGTGTGGCAGCAGACGACGGGTCATCCCATGGGTTCGGGGTTGTACTACCAGGCTGCGGGGGTGATACATAACTCGAAGGACTCGGCTGACTACGCGAGCAGCTTCAAGTCCTGGGGGCTTAGCACCAATCCGGCGCCCGGCGACATCAAGTATGTGGATATAGCCAAGAACGATACGATGGATTCCCGGCAGCAAACGAGGATCTATAAGAGCAGCATTCCGACCTTCACTTTTGGGTCTTATATCAACTTAGGCTATAAGAATTTCGATCTGTCGATACTGTTCCAGGGTGCGACGGGGGCTATCATGTATGTCAACTCGGACGGGGGAACCTTTACCAATTTCCGTAAGAGCCTGCTGGAGGGACGCTGGTCTCCGACCAATCCTAACGGGAATATTCCGAGAACGCCCAACCGTGGCAACTACTATTGGGATAATACCGGCAATACCTTTTTCCTTCATAAGACGGACTATGTGCGGCTGAAGACGATGCAGTTCGGCTATACCATCGACTCGAAAGGCCTTCAGAAATCGGGGATCAGGAATCTGCGGGTCTATGCGAGCGGGCAGAATCTGCTTACCTGGTGTCCCGGTTTGAAAGACTTTGATCCGGAAGCCGGGGCGAATGCCACTCCATCCGATCTGAAAAATGCCATCCCGAGCAACTCCGGTGGTAGTTATCCGTTGTCGCGCGTGGTGACGATGGGATTGACCCTTACATTTTAAAAAAATAATTTACTCATCATGACTAAAAATATTGTTTGCCTGATCCTGATAGCGGCCTTTTTAGTAGGTCCCGGAATATCGTGCAATAAAAAAGTACTGGATCAAACGCCCGTCAGCGCCGTCTCTGACGATGCCGTCTTTAATTCGACGGACCCCGGCTTATTGACGGCGTTCGTCAACAACATTTACCAGGGCTTGCCGCATGGTTTCGACTGGTCGATGCTGGCTTCGCTGACGGACGAAGCGCTTACACAGGCGTGTACCTGGGCGGGTCAGCAGATGGCGATGCTGAGCCAGATGACTCCCAGCAATTTGGGACCGTTCGGCAATGGCAATTGTCCTGAGCTGCAGCATTTTGCCTGGACGAATGAATATTCCTTTATCAGGTCTACCAATCTGTTCTTGTCGAAGATCAATTCGTCGCCGGTGGATACGGCTACGAAGCACGAGTTGATGGGGGAAGTCTATTTCCTGAGAGCCTATTTGTATCACAACCTCGTATCTTTCTATGGCGGTGTGCCCATAATCACAAAGGCGTACACGCTGACGGATAGCTTTAGCGTGGCGAGGAACACCTATGCGGACTGTATCCAGTTCATTTCACAGCAGTGCGACAGTGCCGCCCAGCTGCTTCCTTTACAGCAGGCGCAGGTAGGCAGGGCTACCAAAGGCGCGGCGCTTGCCTTAAAATCGAGGGTCTTGCTGTATGCGGCAAGCGACCTGTACAATGGTGGCAATGGTACCGTGCCGGATCCTTTTGCGGGGTATACGCATCCCGAGCTGGTAAGGTACACGACTTTTACCGGAGCGGACAGGCAGGCCCGCTGGCAGAAGGCAAAGGATGCGGCGCTGGCGGTAATCAATCTTGGTCAGTATTCCCTGTATATGCCTACTCCGGCGTCACCGACCGAGGCGGCCACGAACTACGGCAACCTGTTCATCCAAATGGCCACTTCGGAGGATATCTTTGTAAAATATGTTTCCACGAATACGGTTGCGAACTGGAATGACTATGGCAAAACCTATGGTCCCGGGCTGTTCCACAATCCCAATGGCTTCTGGGGCTGGGGTGTGGATGCTCCCACGCAGCAGTTCGTCGATGAGTATGAGATGAATGACGGTACGGCGTTCAGCTGGAGCAATCCGGCCGAGAAGGCGGCGCCTTATAAGAACCGCGACCCGCGTTTTTACGGGACGGTACTCTACGACGGCGCTCCCTGGCGTCAACGGACATCGGATATATTACCGCATGAGCCCACGGGTAAGGTCCAGACGGGGTACCAGAACATATCTGCTGCCAATCCGACCACAGACGACATTCAGTATGAGGCCGGCGGTTTTGATACGCACAATCCTCCGACGGGCGCCAATATCTGGAACTGGTCTCCCACTGGTTATTATTTGAGAAAATGGAGTGATCCTACCATCGACCCGTTAAAGGTGTTGCAGTCGACCCCGTGGCGTTATATGCGTTATACCGAGGTTTTGCTTAACTATGCCGAGGCCTGTCTGGGGTTAGGTGACGCAACGACGGCGACGACCTATATCAACATGATCAGGGCCAGGGCGGCTATGCCGGCTATCGCCTCCGCTACGATGGCCAGCCTGCAGCACGAACGAAAGATAGAATTGGCGTTCGAAGAATTGCGTTATTTCGATATCCGCCGGTGGATGATCTGCGATCCGGCCGTGTATGGACAGAAAGCCGGCTTTAGCAATGTGTGGAGCATTCATATCTTTTATCCCTATACTGGCTCTACGGCCTACGGTTCGAGCACACCTGTCTACACGCCGGTGGCGAATGTGAGCGGGGCGGGCAACTACGCCAACCTGGACTATTCCGGCGGCAGGGCATGGAATCCCAAGTCGTATTTCCTGCCGATCGCCTATGACGAGATGAACAAAAACCTGAAGCTTATTCAAAATCCTTTTTATTAATTACATAAGCGATCGTTATCAAGGCTCCCTGTTTCTACGGGGGGCTTTATTTTCGTGATCGGGCGGCACTCTATAAATGACTTACTATGAAAAGGTATTTCGCTCTTCTGCTGGCGCTTTTTGCCGGCTGTCATATCGACGCAACTGCACAGCAACGCCATCAATTCTCCCTGGGCGATTCGGTTTTTCTGCTCGACAACAAGCCTTTCCAGATGATCAGCGGGGAGATGCACTATTCGCGTGTTCCCCGCGAGGCGTGGAGGCAGCGGATGAAGATGGCCAGGGCGATGGGGCTGAATACGATCGGCACCTATGTTTTCTGGAATGTACAGGAGCCGGAGAAAGGCAGGTTTGATTTTTCGGGGAATAATGATATCGCTGCATTTGTGAGGACGGCTCAGCAGGAGGGTTTGTGGGTAGTGCTGAGGCCTTCGCCATATGTCTGTGCCGAATGGGAGTTCGGCGGCTATCCATACTGGCTGCAAAACGAAAAAGGACTTGTTGTCCGGAGCAAGGAAAAAAGATACCTGGAGGAATACAGGCATTACCTGGCGGCGCTGGGCAGGCAGCTGGCGCCTCTGCAGGTGAACCATGGTGGAAATATCCTGATGATCCAGGTGGAGAACGAATATGGTTCTTATGGCGAGGACAAGGAGTATCTTGCGATAAACCGGAAAATATTCCGGGAAGCCGGTTTTGACGGACTGCTCTATACCTGCGATCAGGCGAACGATCTGTCGAAAGGCTGTTTGCCGGGCCTCCTGCCTGCGGTAAATGGCGTCGATAACCCCCAAAAAATAAAACAGCTGGTCAGGAAACACAACAATGGCAAGGGGCCTTTTTATGTCGCCGAATGGTATCCTGCCTGGTTCGACTGGTGGGGCGCGCCGCATCATGTCATTCCACCCGAACGATATGCCGGTCTGTTGGACTCCATGTTGTCTGCCGGCATTTCTGTGAACATGTATATGTTCCATGGCGGCACTACCCGGGCCTTTATGAACGGGGCCAATTACAACAGCAGGAGTCCATACGAGCCGCAGATAAGCAGCTATGACTACGATGCGCCGCTGGACGAGGCGGGCAATCCGACCTCCAAATTCATGGCCTTCCGGTCGGTCATCCAACGGCACCTGCCTCCCGGAGAAACCCTGCCGGACGTGCCTGCCGTGAAGCCTGTGGTCCCGATCGATGAAATTCAGTTCACCCGGTCGACGAGCCTGTTCAACGTTCTTCCGGCCGCGAAGCTGAGCCCGCGGCTTTTGACCTTTGAAGACCTCGATCAGGCGTATGGCTTTGTGCTCTACAGAACGACGCTGACCGGAGGTAAGAAGGGTGACCTTGTGGTAAACGGCCTGAGGGACTATGGATTGGTGTTCATCAACGGCAAACGGGCGGCCATCCTGGACAGGCGGCACGGCGACAGCAGCGTTACTGTCGAGATGCCGAAGGGAAAGGTTACGCTGGACATCCTGGTCGAGAATCTGGGGCGGATAAATTTCGGCCCTTATCTCCTGGAAAACAAGAAAGGTATTACACAGCAAGTGCTGTTCGGCAACCAGGAACTGAGCAACTGGAAGATATATTCATTGCCTTTCAGCGATATCAATGCGGTCAGGAAGACTGCAAGCGGCAGCAGGTATACGGGAGCGCCCGTGATCCGCAGGGG
>JAFDYE010000544.1 GCA_018267585.1 Bacteroidota bacterium | reverse complement strand
TAGGGCGGCGCATACTTTTCCGATGGGTAGTGGCGTTCTTATGGGTATCAAAAAATCCATCTTTTGAAAAAGCTCCTCTACCCCTGTATCCTGGCCTTTGCGGTCATTTCCCTTATTTTATTTTTTGCCTGTAATAAGAGCTCGTCTTCCGACAATGGATCGGGGACGAATCCCGACAATATTCCTTCCGAGCAAACGGTGACGGCCAGCCTGCAAGGCCGGGTGGTCGATGAAAAGGGTGTACCGGTGCAGGGGGCGGCGGTGAGCAGCGGGTCGGCAACGGCCACGACCGACGTCAACGGGGTGTTTTCTTTTTCGAAGATATCGATGTCGAGCCGGTTTGGGTTTGTGAAGGTGAGCAAGGCCGGTTATTTTACCGGGTCGAGGAGCATCATCACCAACGGCGGGGCTTCGAATTATGTGAGTATACAGCTGGTGCCGAGGAAGTTGACGGCGACTGTTGCGGCGTCTACGGGAGGCGTGCTGTCTGTGGTATCGGGGGATACGGTGGCGCTTCCTTCGGCCGGATTCGTCAATGCCGCTACGGGGGCGAGCTATACTGGAAACGTCAATGTCTATGCTACTTACCTCGACCCGACGGACCAGAACCTGTATAAATATATGCCGGGGGATCTGAGGGGTATCGGTACGGATGGAAGGGAAACGGCTTTGCAGAGTTATGGTATGATGGGGGTTGAGCTTCAGGGGGACGCGGGAGAGAAGCTGCAGCTGGCCTCCGGTAAGAAGGCTACGCTTACGTTGGCGATACCGGCGTCTTTGCAGGCGACGGCTCCCGCCACGATCCCTTTGTGGTATTTTAATGACTCGAGCGGCCGGTGGATACAGGAGGGCGGTGCGGTGCGTGTTGGCAACAGCTATGTGGGGCAGGTAGCGCATTTTTCGTACTGGAACTTTGATGTGGCTTCGGGCACTGTCAATTTTAAGGTTCATTTGAAGGACCAGCACGGGAATCCGCTGGCCTATACGTATATACAGTTTACGTCACAGAATTGGGGTACCCGTGGGGGGTATACGGACTCGAGTGGTTTTGCGCAGGGCCTGATACCCGGCGGGCAGGCGCTGGTGATGCAGGTAGTGACCGAATGCGGGGCTATGCTGGCGGGGGTGAATGTCGGGCCGGCGTTGTCGGATCAGGACCTGGGAACGGTGGTAGTGACGATCGATCATTCCGATATCGTGGTGAAGGGGACTGTGGTCGACTGTAGTCTTAACCCTGTGGACAGCGGCTATGTCTCGATACATATCGATGGGTTGAATTACAATGCTGCTGTGGTCAAGGGGGCGTTTGTGCTGCCGGTCACCCGCTGTTATAGCAGTTCGACCACGGCGTTGCTGACGGCGGCCGACTTTAAAACTTCGCAGCAGGGCAGCCAGGTGTCGGTGGCGGTATCTTCTGGCGACACCGTGGATGCGGGGCAGCTGCAGGCCTGCGGTGTCACGATCAGTCAGATCATGAAGTTCAGCGTGGGGGGCACCGCGTACAGCCTGACGTCGCCGCCTGATAATTTTAGCGAAAATGTTTATGGCGCTACGACCTTTATCAACGCAGGTAAGTCGGGTGGACAGGCGCCTTCTATCAGGATGCAGTTCTCGCAGCTGAGCGGTACGACGGGGGCGACGCTGGACTCTGTCTATATCTCTACAGCTCAAACGGGTTATACGGGGGCTGGTCTGAATTGTACCATCACTTCTTTTGGTCCTGTGGGCGGGGTTATAGAGGGTAATTTTACCGGGTCTGTGTATAGTATTTCTTCCCAACAGCCGCAGACGGTATCGGGTAGCTTTAGTGTTAAACGGACGAATTAGGCGTTAAATCGTGCGCTGACCACAAGGTCTTTGCTGCCCGGGGTATATTTATAGAATCCTTCGCCGCTCTTGGCGCCGAGATAGCCCGCGGTGACCATGTTGACGAGCAGAGGGCAGGGCGCGTACTTCGGGTTGCCGAAGCCGTCGTGCAGGACGCGGAGGATATACAGACACACGTCGAGGCCGATAAAGTCGGCCAGCTGCAGCGGTCCCATGGGGTGGGCCATTCCCAATTTCATTACGGTATCGATCTCCTGTACGCCGGCGACGCCTTCGAAGAGGCTGGTGATGGCCTCGTTGATCATGGGCATGAGTATGCGGTTGGCGATAAAGCCGGGGTAGTCATTGACGACGCAGGGAACTTTTCCGAGTTTTTCGGAGAGGGCGGTCATTTTTTTGGTGACGGACTCATCCGTAGCGTAGCCGTTGATGATCTCGACGAGTTGCATGACGGGAACGGGGTTCATGAAGTGGAGGCCGATGACGGATTGGGGGCGACGGGTGACGGAGGCGATGCGGGTTATGGATATCGATGAAGTGTTGGAGGCGAGTATGGCGGACTGGGGTGCGTGTTCGTCGAGCTGGCGGAAGATGTTGAGCTTGAGGTCGACGTTCTCTGTGGCGGCTTCGACGACGAGGTCGGCTTTTGCGACGCCTTCGGACAGTGTTGTAGAGGTGTTGATGGCGCCGAGGGTCGACTGTTTGTCCTGTTCGGTAAGGGTACCTTTTGCGATCTGGCGGTCGAGGTTGCGGGCGATTGTGGCGAGTGCTTTTTCGAGCTGTGCGGGCTGGGTGTCGATGAGGGTGACGGTAAATCCTTTTTGAGCAAAGACATGGGCGATACCATTACCCATGGTACCGGCGCCGATGACGGAGATGTTTTGCATATGGCTTGTGCGAAATTGATTTCGCGCGAAGTTAGTTGTTGTTTCGGAAATCACCGCGTTTCCACGCCTGGATAAACTCTGCCCAGGCGAGGGGGTTGAAGATATTCTGGGGGGGCGCCTGTCCCTGGTAGGAATAGCGGGTGGCGCTCTGTCGCAGATAGGTGGCGGCGGCTTCTCCGGCGCTGGCGGGCAGGCTTCGGGCGAGGACGCGGCGTTTGGCGATGTCGTTGTTCTGCCGGGCGATCTCTATGTCGTCGTCAGGGACCTTGGTATTGACAAAATCCCGTTCGAACTGTTCGCGTGTGGGTCTGGGCCGGATGATGGTTGCGGGCAGGTATTGGGCGTCGGTGGTCATCAACAGGATGGCGCTGTACTGGTTGCCGCGGAACGTATCGGTTATGTTAAGCGTGATGGGCTTG
>JAFDYE010000543.1 GCA_018267585.1 Bacteroidota bacterium | reverse complement strand
TAGGGCGGCGGGTGGAGAGAGGGAGTAGGTGGATGTACTGTTTCGGTTTGTGCAGTATGTGGAGCGGCAGATCGTGCTGTTCGATGCGCTGGAGGATGCGGCTTTCAAGCATGTGAACGATATGAGCGGTCCGGGGACGATGAAGAATCTGCTGTCGGAGGTTGCGAGGACGGGGAAGGAGGAGGAGCTGGCGGAGAAGCTGAAGGACTATTCGGTCCTGATGACGCTGACGGCGCATCCGACGCAGTTCTATCCGGGGCCGGTGCTGGGGATCATCAATGATCTTTCGCGGGCCGTGATAGAGAACAATGCTTCGGAGATCAATCTCTATCTGCAGCAGCTTGGCAAGACGCCGTTCTTAAAGAAACAGAAGCCGACGCCTTATGATGAAGCGGTGAGCCTGATCTGGTACCTGGAGAACGTCTTCTACCAGGCGAGCGGGCGGATCATTTCTGCATTGCGCGAGCAATTCCCGCATGCGTTGAGTAACGAGAACCCGGTGATCAAGATGGGTTTCTGGCCGGGAGGGGACAGGGACGGGAATCCTTTCGTCAAGTCGGAGACGACCCTGCGCGTTGCGGAGGCTTTGCGGGGTGCGATCATCCGTTGTTATTATTTCGATGTCCGGCGGCTCAAGCGGCGGCTGACCTTTAAGGGAGTGGATGTGCTGCTTGCCGAGCTGGAGCAGAAGCTATACAATAACATTTTTGTTCCCAATCAGCGGACCGATCTTTCCAAAGGAGAGATACTGGATCTGCTGAATCAGATAAAGGAGATCATTATCTATCAGCATAATGGTCTGTTCGTGGACAAGGTAGACAACCTGATCGGAAAGGTGATGATCTTCGGGCTGCATTTTGCGACGCTGGATATCCGCCAGGACAGCAGTGTTCACGGCAATGTGCTCAAGGCTATTGCGGCGCGGGAGCAGCTGTTGCCGGCAGATTATGATGGTTTGTCCGACGCCGAGAAGATAGCCCTGCTTCCTTCGCTGAAGGGTAAGGCCCAGCCTGAGCTGTATGAGGATCCTCTTATCCGGGATACCATCGAGAGTGTAGGGGCGATGCGGACGATCCAGGGGCTCAACGGGGAGAATGGCTGCTGCCGTTATATCATCAGCCAGTGCAGCAACGCGCTGAATGTATTGGAGGTGATGGGTTTGCTGTTGCTGGGCGGGTTCAGCAAGGACAGTTTGACGGTGGATATCGTACCGCTGTTCGAGACGGTGGACGATCTGAAGGCTGCGGCTGCCGTGATGCAGGAGCTCTATGAGAATGCGGCGTACCGGAAGCATCTGAAGAAGCGGGGTGATGTGCAGACGATCATGCTGGGTTTTTCGGATGGCACCAAGGATGGTGGCTATCTGATGGCCAACTGGGCGATCTATAAGGCGAAGGAAGAGTTGACGCGGGTATCCAGGGAATATGATGTGGACGTTGTGTTCTTCGACGGGCGGGGTGGTCCTCCTGCGAGGGGCGGGGGAAAGACGCACCGGTTCTATGCGTCGATGGGCCGGAATATTGCGAACAAGCAGATACAATTGACGATACAGGGCCAGACGGTGAGCTCTAACTTTGGGACGATCGATACGGCGCAGTTCAATATCGAGCAGCTGCTGAATGCGGGTATCTCGAATGATCTTTTCTCTTCGAGGGAGGAGACGCTGGAGGAGGGGGAGGATGGCCTGCTGCAGGCGCTGGCGGAAGAGAGCTACAGGGCGTATATTGCGCTGAAGGAGCATCCCTATTTCCTGCCTTATCTTAACGAGGTAAGTCCTTTGCGATTCTACAATGAGACCAATATCGCGAGCCGGCCTACCAAGCGGAAGAATACGGGCAGGCTGGAGCTGAAGGACCTGCGGGCGATCCCTTTTGTGGGTTCCTGGTCGCAGCTGAAGCAGAACATCTCGGGTTATTACGGGGTGGGGACGGCGTTGCAGGCGCTGGACAAGCAGGGAAAATGGAAGGCGGTGAAGCAATTGTATGGGAACTCGTCATTTTTCAAGGCGTTGCTGGACAATTGTGAGATGGCTATGAAGAAGTGTTTCTTTCCGCTGACCGAGCATTTTTCGCGTCACCCGGTATATGGGGAGCTGTGGACGCTGATCTATGATGAGTTCGAGCTGACGAAGAAATATATCTTCAAGCTATCCGGAAAGACCGAGCTGATGGCGGATTATCCTGTGGAGCAGCTGTCGATACAGATGCGTGAGCGGATCGTGCTGCCGTTGAGCACTATACAGCAGTATGCGCTGACCAAATTCCAGGCGCTGGAGAAGAGCGGGGATAACAAGCCGATGAAGGAGGTTTATGAGAAGCTGATCATGAGGAGCAGTTTTGGGATCATCAATGCGGCGCGGAATTCGGCTTAGCCACCCTGGTTATTTCTGAAGATATATGCGCCAGATAAGTGCTGTTGTAGCAATCAGGATATAAAACGCATATAGTAAATGAATGGGCTTCAGTTTGAGCTTCGGTGCTCTGTAATAGAGTCTCATAATTGACGATTTAAGGGCTTTAATTTGTTATGACGTAAAGGTAGGTGGAATATTGTTCGAAGTGCATGACTGGAGTTGTCGGGCCGTGTACCGAAATGCTGTACTGGCAAGAGTTTCGAAGGATGGGAGGTCTGAAAACCGAGATTTTTTATTGGAGAATGAGCGGGATATGAGCGGGTAAGAAATGAATCTTCAAATATTGGATCAGTGGTTATGGAATTTAAGGGCAGGAGAGGACCGACCTATTGTATATGATATTTATTTAATATGAATTAAAAATTTTTAAAAAATTTTTGGCGGTTAGTGAAGAGGCCTGCGTGAAGCAGGCCTCTTTTAATGGGTTATATGGATGCGAGTATTATGCAGCATTGATACCAGGTTGCGGAACCTGCGTTGGTGGTTCCAACTGGGTAGCGCCGAGTTGGGCCGGAACGGCGAACTTACCGCTGACGATACGGAAGTAGATGAGACTTACGATGACGGAAACGACGACGGCCAGCAGTATAGCGATCCTGGCGATGTCACGGTAGGCTTCTTCGGAGAAGGCCAGCATGGTGGTAAAAATGGACATGGTGAAACCAATGCCTGCAAGTGTGCCCATGCCGAAGATCTGTTGCCAGCTCGTGTTGGAGGGCAGGTGAGCGATCTTTGCAGCGACCATTATGCGGCTCACGATGAAGATGCCTACCGGCTTGCCGATTACCAGGCCGAGAAGGACTCCCATACTAACGGTGGAGCTTAGGGCTTCCAGGATATTTCCTGGAATAGGGATGGCCGTATTGGCCAGTGCAAAAAGCGGAAGAATGAAGAAATTGACCGGTTTATGGATATATTTTTCGATAAGCGCCAGATCTTTTACCGGTATGGCGAAAGCGAAGAGCACTCCGGTGATGCTGGCTTCGACGCCTGAGCGGAGCATGGCGTACCAGAGTCCTGCTCCCAGCAATATCTGCAGCGCTCCGAATGGGAGCTTACGGTAGTTGCAGGTGAGGAGGAGACCATACAATATTCCGGCAATGCCAAGCCAGAGAGCGCTAACATGGCCTCCGTAAAAAAAGGCAACCACGACGATAGCGCCCAGATCATCTATTATGGCGAGTGCCATGAGCAATATTTTCGCGCCGACGGAGAATCGTTTACCAAGCAGAGAGGCGATGCCGATGGAAAAAGCGATATCGGTAGCAGTGGGTATTCCCCAGCCGTGTGCGTGGGGGGTGTACAAGTTAAAGGCGGTGTAAATGAGGGCGGGCATCAGCATACCGCCCAGGGCTGCGCCGAAGGGGAGAACGGCTTTTTTGAATGAGGCCAGTTCGCCGGTGACCAATTGTCTTTTTATTTCCAGGCCTGCCAGCAGGAAGAAAAAAGCCATCAGGAAGTTGTTGATCCATTCCAACGTTGAAGAGGGGAGATGGCTGGATGCCAAAGCATGAGATTCTGCTTTCCATCCGCTGGTATACCAGGAGCCACCCGAATTGGAAATAAATAAAGAAACCAGGGTGCAACCGATGAGAAGGATGCCAGTAGAGCGACTGTCGTTGATAAAATCGCGGAGAGGAGTCATGATCCGGTGGCGGAGTGGGCTGGATGTTGATGCTACTGCCATACTGGAAGATTTAAATAATAAAAATTTCTATATGATCTAAAAACACGTTCCTGTATTAAATTTAGTGATATTTCATGAAAATAACTTCAAATTTTCACGTCTTTTGATGAACAGATTAACATATTAAAATCTTTAATATGAAAAATAAAGATAATAATCCATTGTCACTGATGCTTTTAGAAGGAACAAATAAAAATGGGGACATGAAGAGTCCCCATTTAAAGTTTATACAATTCCTATTCGTCTAATCCACATAGCCGTGTACGCCCATTTCGGGGATATCGAGGCCGGCGATCTCGTCTTCTGCTTTCACTCGGATGGGTGTGATCTTGTTGGAGAGCTTGAAGAAGAAATACATGACGGGGAAGACGAAGACGAAGCAGGTCAGGGTTCCGATGAGTTGGGCGACGAACTGGCTGGCGTCACCGTAAAAAAGGCCCTTGACTGTACCGGAAACGCCGTTCCATCCATCCCCATACGAGCCATCTGCGAAAAGGCCGAGGGAGAGGACTCCCCATGCGCCATTTGCGCCGTGGACGGCGAAGGCGCCTACGGGATCGTCGATCTTGAGTTTGCGGTCGACGAAGTTATAGACGACGATGACCAGGATACCGGCTACGCCTCCGATGATAACGGAGCCGATCGAGTTGACGAAGGCGCAGGGGGCTGTGATAGCTACGAGTCCTGCGAGGAGTCCGTTGCAGAGCATGCCGGGGTCGGGTTTCTGCCCTTTGGCATACATATAAATCAGGGCTGCGAGGGTTCCGGCTGTACCGGCCATCATCGTATTGACGGCCACTACGGCGATGCGATAGTCCTGGCCTGCCAGGGTAGAGCCCGGGTTGAAGCCGAACCAGCCGAAGGCCAGGATGAATGTGCCCAGGATGGCCATTGGGATATTATGACCCGGGATCGTATTGACGGTACCGTCTTTGCCGTATTTGCCGATGCGCGGTCCGATGACGATGGCGCCGGCGAGGGCGGCCACGCCGCCGACCATATGAACGACGGAAGATCCGGCGAAGTCGACATGGCCGTGTCCGAGGTGGAACTGGGTTCCGAGGGTAGCGAGCCAGCCGCCGCCCCATACCCAGTTGCCATAGAGGGGATAAACGAACATGGAGATAAAGAGGCCGAAGATGATGAAGGATTTAAACGACCATCTTTCAGCCATTGAGCCTGTAGGGATTGTGGCGGTAGTGTCCATGAAGACCATCTGGAAGAGGAAGAGGGTAAAGACGCCTACGTCATAGACCTTGCTGTTCAGAAAGAAGCCGGCTGTGCCGATGATATTGAAGTCATGGCCGAACATATGGACAGCGTATTCGTGGGGTATGACTCCGGGTGCTCCCCCCAGGGTAGCCGCGTTGAGTCCGCCGCCGAACATGAAAGCAAAGCCGCAGATCCAGAACCCGAACATACCAAGACCATAGACCAGGAAGTTCATGCCCATGGTGTGGGCCACGTTCTTTTTCTGTGTGAAACCTGTTTCCACAAGGGCAAAGCCGGCCTGCATGAACATTACGAGGAAGCCGGCGATCAGGGTCCACATAATATTGGTTGCAATCTTGTTGTGGCCGTCTGCGTTGCCGATGGTATTGACGGCGGTGATGACTTTGTTGAGAGCGGTGTCTTTAGTCGCCGCCAGGGTATCAGTGCCCAGATCTTTTATTGTTCCGGTTTGTGCGCCAGTGGGATCCTGCGCCATTGAGGAAAGCGGCATCAGTGTGGCGAGGACCATGCCGAGTGCAGCCAATGCAAAAAGGAATGAACGAATTTTGAACTTGGTCTTTTGTTTTGCTCCCATTGTTCAGTTGTTTTTGATGAAGAAATAGTTTAGGCGGTGTTGTATAGATCAGAAGGAATAGACTGCAGC
>JAFDYE010000542.1 GCA_018267585.1 Bacteroidota bacterium | reverse complement strand
GATATCCTTCAGCCGTCGGGAGGTCAGGACCTCGAACTGCCTCGTCTCGATCTTCACATATTCCTTCTGCCCTTCAAAATAGAGGATATCTTCGGGCAGTATCTTGCGTAACGCAGTACCCGTTTTCACAAAAAAATACTCGCCCTTCGGCTCTTCCACCGGCGCCGCGGCCAGCAGATTCTGAAAATGGCCCTCGATCTTCTTCGTCGAGGCAATAAAACGTTTTAGCGTGATCGGCTTCAGCAAATAGTCGATCGTATTAAAGGAATAGCTCTCCGCCGCATGCTCCCTGTAAGCCGTCGTGAAGACGATCGCCGTATCAGCCGGCAGCAGACCGGCCAGTTCCATCCCGCTCAGCAACGGCATCTCGATATCCAGAAAGACGAGGTCGACCGTATCATTTTTAAGGAAGGCGACGGCTTCCAGCGCGTTCAGACATTTTGCCACCAGCTGCCATCCCGTCGTCTGACCGATCAGCACCTCCAGCAAGTTCACCGCATTGGGCTCGTCGTCTACTATCATACAACGCAGATTCATGGGAGGGGTATTTTGAGGAATGCTGTGAAATATCGACCATCGTCCCGGGTCTCCAGCTCGAAATTCGCTCCATACAGCAGCGACAGCCGCTGCCGGAGATTCTTTAGCCCCAGCCCGTTCGGTTTGACCCTGCCCGGATTCCGGTTGATGCTGTTCTTTGTCTCAAATATAAGATAGCCGGCCTGCTCGGCGATCCTGATCCATATCTGGTTGCAGCCGCTGATCTTGTCGATCCCGTGCTTGAAGATATTCTCCACGAATGTCATCAGGAGCATCGGCGGCAGCTGGATGCCGGCGCCGAAACTCTTCGAGAATTCGAGCTCCGGCTCCGGCAGGATCCGGATCTTCTCCAGCGCGATATAATTATCCAGGAACTGCACCTCCGTCTCCAGGGGAACCATATCCTGTATCTCCTGGTCGATAAAATAACGCATGATATCGGACAGCCGTTCGATCAGCAAGGCGGTACGAGGCGCCTCCATATAGGCCTCGTAATACATATTGTTGAGCGTATTGAAAAGGAAATGAGGCTGCACCTGCGCCTTCAGCAGTTTTAGCTCGAACTGGCTCCGCTGCAGCAACGCCTCCTCCGATCTCTGCTTCTCGGCGAAATAGGCGATGGCCAGCCGGATGACCAGGCTCATCACAAAAACCGTCAGACCGGAGAGAAAGAAAGACAGATGCGTGCTCGCGTCCTGTATCCTGAGCGCCTTGGAAAAGAACCGGCTGCTGATATAAAGGGACAGATAACCCTTTACAAATCCCGCGATCCCCACCAGCAGCACCGACCCTATCGCATAGAGCACATACCGCCGCCTCCGGAAATACCGGGGATAAAGCAGCCGGATATTCCCATAGATGATCAACACCGACCTCAAAAAATCATTGCGTTATTTACACACATTGGACTAATAAGACCACAACCCGAAATCAGAATAGCCGTAAATTAATTGCCCCATTCAAAACAAAAGCTTTGCCATGAACCACAGAAGAGATTTCATCCGGTCCGCAGCATCATTGCTAGCCGGAGGCACACTACTCTCCAATAGAACAATAGCATCCTTTCTTACCCGCACCTCCTACCCCCCGCCAGGCCTGCAGCTCTACACTCTGTTCAATATAATGGACGACGACGTCAGGGGTTCTTTGAAAAAAGTAGCGGCCATCGGCTACAAAGAGGTCGAATCCGCATTTTCAAAAAAAGGAGATTACTATGGCATGAGCGCAAAGGATTTCTCCGCGCTCCTCACCGACCTCGGGCTGTCCTGGAGATCACACCACGTCCTGGGAGGCCCCATAAAGATCCCACCGGACAAAATGCCCAAAGGGCCGGACGGAAAGCCGATGACGATACCTCCCATGAAACACCTGAGAGACAATATGCAGGAGATCGTCGACAAAGCCGCAGCCTCGCATGTGCCCTATCTCGTCTGCGCCACCACACCCATCGACTCGATGAACGAAATAAAAAAGTCCATCGCAACCCTCAACAAGACCGGCGAAGCCTGCAAAAAGGCCGGCATCACCTTTTGCTATCACAACCACGATGAAGAATTCAAGACGATAGACGGCAAGATTCCCTACAACCTGTTCCTTTCCGAACTGAGCCCCGACATAAAAATGGAACTCGACCTTTGCTGGGCGACCAAATCCGGCGTCGACATCGTCGGATTATTCAAAAAACATCCCGGACGCTTCCCTTTGTGGCATGTAAAGGATTTGGACAACAACAGACAGGGCCCGGCCCCGGTAGGATCCGGCGTCGTCGATTTCGCAACCATTTTTGCAAACGCCCAAACAGCAGGCCTGCAGCATTTCTTTGTAGAGCACGACATGCCACAGGATCCCTACGCAAGCATCACAAAGAGTTATAAATACCTGACCACCACTTTAAAAGTCTGATATGTCCGACAACAATACCTACGATGCCATCGTAATAGGTTCCGGCATCAGCGGCGGATGGGCCGCAAAAGAATTGACCGAAAAAGGATTGAAAGTGATCATGCTCGAAAGAGGCAGGAACATAGAGCACGTAAAAGATTATGTGAACGCCACAAAAGGCACCTGGGAATTTGCACACAGAGGGACCAAGACCCGGCAAATGATGAAGGATCACCCGGTCCTCAACAGGGACTACCCGCTGAATGAGACCAACCTCGACTGGTGGGTCAACGAAAAGGAATCCCCGTATACCGAAGTAAAACGCTTCGACTGGTTCAGGGGCTACCATGTCGGCGGACGCTCGCTCATGTGGGGCAGACAAAGCTGGCGCTGGGCAGACCAGGACTTTGAAGCCAACGCAAAAGAAGGCATCGGTGTCGACTGGCCCGTGCGCTACAAGGAGATCGCCCCCTGGTACGACCATGTCGAAAAGTTTGCAGGCATCAGCGGCAACCGGGACGGCATTCCTCACCTCCCCGATGGCCAGTTCATGCCTCCCATGGAAATGACCGTCGTCGAAAAAGACGTCGCCGCCCGCATAAAAGAAATTTATAAGGGCCAGCGTCACATGATCATCGGCCGTACGGCCAACATTACAGAGCCCCTGCCCGGCCGCACCAATTGCCAGTACAGAGACAAATGCTGGCTGGGATGCCCGTTCGGCGCCTATTTCAGCACACAGTCCTCCACACTGCCCGCAGCCATGCGAACGGGCAATCTGACGCTCCGCCCCTGGAGCATCGTTACCAGGATTCTATACGACAAGGACAAACGTCGCGCAACGGGCGTGGAAGTCCTGGACGCAGAGACGAACAAGACCTACGAATACAAGGCGAAGATCGTTTTCCTGAATGCCTCCACCCTCAACAGCGCATGGGTGCTGATGAACTCCGCAACCGATGTATGGCCCGATGGACTTGGCAGCAGCAGCGGACAGCTGGGGCACAACCTCATGGACCATCACATTGGCGGCACTACCATGGGCGTAGTCGAAGGCTACGAAGACAAATATACCTTCGGCCGCCGCGCCAACGGGATCTACATTCCCAGGTACCGCAATATGTTTGGTGAGCGACGGGATTATCTGCGGGGCTTCGGCTATCAGGGTGCAGGCATGAGAGGGCGTGGCGCGCAACCGGCTGAAATGCTGGCTATCGGGCTCGATCTGAAAGAGGCGTTGACCGAACCCGGCCCCTGGACCATGTTTGTCGGAGGCTTCGGAGAAACCCTTCCCTATCATGAGAACCGGGTAACGCTGGACAAGGCCAAAAAAGACAAATGGGGCCTGAATGTGCTGGCCGTCGACGCAGAGATAAAAGACAACGAAAAAAAGATGCGCATAGATATGGCCGACGACGCAAAGGAAATGCTGGAAAGATCAGGGCTGAAGCACGTTATCAGCGTCCCCTTCGGGGAACCCGTCCTAGGACGCGGCATCCACGAAATGGGCACGGCACGGATGGGGCCGGACGCAAGCACCTCCGTGCTCAACAAATGGAACCAGGTATGGGACGCTCCCAACGTATTCGTAACCGACGGCTCCTTCATGGCCTCGGCCAATTGCGTGAATCCATCGCTCACCTATATGGCTTTTACCGCCCGGGCGGCCAACCATGCCGTCAGCGAACTGAAGAAACAGAACCTGTAAAAATCCAGATCATGAACAGAAGACAAGCACTATCCGCCGTCAGCGCTTTACTGGGCGGGAGCATCATAGGCGCCAATTTCTTTTTGTCAGGCTGCAAACCGGCAGAAAAAAAGGCCGCGACCGCTTTTAGCCCCGACGATATCAACCTGCTGGACGATGTCGGCGAGACCATCATCCCCTCAACCGCAGATTCGCCCGGCGCAAAGTCCGCAAAGATCGGCGAATTCATGCGAACGATCGTCAATGATTGCTATACGGAGAACCAGCAAAAGGCGTTCACCGAAGGCATCGGCCAGCTGCGACAGTCCTGCCAGGCAAAGTACGGCAAGGACTTTACCAGCCTCTCGCCCGACCAAAAGAAAGAGTTCGTGACCGCCCTGGACAAAGAAGCGAAGGCGCTTACCAGCTCCGACGACTACAAAAAGAAAAAACTGGCCTACGACAGCATCCAGGCCAATTGGGTAAGATCCGAAGAAGCCAACAACGATTTTGGTGCCGCCCACCTGAAAGACGAATACCCTCCCCACTATTTTTCCATGATCAAGCAGCTGACCATCTGGGGCTACTTCACTTCCGAAGCAGGCATGACCAAAGCCCTTCGCTATATCGAAAGCCCCGGGAAATTCGACGGCGCCTACCCTTACAAAAAAGGCGATAAGGCCTGGGCGATCGGCGGATTCTTCGGCTAGGCCCCGGCGACATTTCAAACCGTCGCGAACTTGTTACGGAGAAGATAGTCCTTGCTATCTCTAATTGCCTGATAGACGTCCGTCGCCACAACATCCATCTCGATCACCATCCACTCGATGTTTGGCCTGGCAGCCCGGGCAATAGCCGGGACATTCTGAGCCCCGCGGCCAAGCGGCACCATCGGATCGGGCTTGTCTTTAATAAGCGAGTCGTTGTATACCGCCGGTCCATCCTTCATATGCAGCAGCCTTGCGCGCGGGCCGAACTTCGCGATAATAGCAGCAGGATCATGTCCCGCAACCTTGATCCAATAAGTGTCAAGCTCAAAAAAAACGTCCCGGCTCACACCCTCCAGCAACCACTCATAAACAAACCGGCCCCCGACCTTGTTCCGGTATTCCCACCAATGGTTGTGCAGACCGAATTGCAGACCGTTCTCTTTTGCAAATGCACCGGCCTCATTGTAAAGGCCAATCAGCTCCTTAGTTCCATCAAGGGAGCTATACCGTTTGTCCTCAGGCCAACCATGCCAGATCATCCGCTTGCACCCGAACGCCCGCGCCGTCTCGAGCATCACGGCCTTCTTATCGCCAACGGGGAGCTCAACGTGACTGGAGCAGACCTTCAGCCCCGCTGCCTTCACCGCCCCCGCAGCCTGTCCGACCGTGACCCCGTTCGGCCAGAATGCCGTCTCCACCGTTCGAATACCCAGTGACGCCAGCTTTTGCAGACTGCCGGGCATATCCTTCGCGATCTGGTCCCGGATGGTATACAGCTGCACGGCTACCTGCGGACCGCTCCCAATGCCCCCAAATGTCCCAACAGCCGATGGCGCCGCAGCACCAAACGCCGCGGCCCCGCTCATCGCGATAAACTCCCGACGGGAAAATTGCTTTTTCATAGCATAATTTAACGAAAAAAAACCACTCACCCCGGCCGATGCTGCATAAGCCGGTCGATCAGGTCTCGAACCTCCGTAAATGGCCTGTCCTCCACCAGGTAAAATTGCCCCTTCCCTCCCTCATCCCAGCCATTGCTCCCATCCTCCGCCACCACGATCCGACCAGGATGAAGCGTATAATAAGGCTCGGGCCCCATCACACCCACCAGGACCGCCGTCTCATCCCAGCTCATCCTGCCGGCGCTATCCCCTGCCGCAAGCGGAATGCTTATCCGGAATACGTCCTTCACCGGACTGTTCTGTATCGCTTCGTTCCGCACTATCGGCAGACCGCACTTTATTTTCCTGCCGATCTCGAACCCGCTGAAGATGACAGGAGTCGGCCAGTGCGAAAATGCATAGCGCGAAGCACCGGCGTCCCTGAAAACATTGAACTCCCTACCGCCGGGGAAGCTACCGGCCATGCACACGAGCCTTTTCACTTTCCGCCGCACCAGCTCGGTTCCGGCCAGCGGCGAGTACCGGTCGGCTCCGGCTTGCAGCAAATTGGACAGATTGGTCAAAAAGCCGACTGTAATAATTACGACACTGTGATCGCCGCGAGCCGCCAACACCTTCCGGTAGACCTCTACCGCATCCGGCACTTCCTCATTACGCCGTATCCTGTGCGGATATTTGGCAAGAATGCTGTCGGTCCAGTGCTGGCTATCCCGCTGATCGATCGCCTTCCCCCCGGGAACGCCGATCGGAATATCCGGCCGGCCATACCAGCTGTTAAAAAGGTTCAGCACCCCCGCGATATTTTCATACTTATTGCTGGCGACAGTCGCCAGTATCTCGGCTTTACCGCTGTCCGCAAATGCGTGCAGCAGCGCGATAGCGCCCACATCGTCATAATCCGGTCCCATATCCGTATCGAAGATAACAGGGGTCTGGGCGTTTACACCTGCCTGACAGGCAGCGCAAACCAATAAAAAGATCATCACCGGCTTGTATATATGCATATCCTAAGATAATCCAAATACCCGTCGATCGGACACACAGTGTTTCAAAACCGGACAGGCCCCAATCCGGTAAACCCAACGATCCGATTGAGGGTCAATCACCTGCGCCGCCGGCACCCGGTTTGTAGCTAGCTACGAAAATTTGGCAATGTTTTCCAATTACCTGAAGACAGCCCTCCGGAACTTCCTTCGGAATAAAACATACTCCTCGATCAACACCCTCGGACTGGCCATCGGAATGGCGGTGTTCCTCCTGATCGCACAATACGTCAAATTCGAAAATAGCTACGAAGATTTTGTTCCCGACAGGGCAAATATCTACAGGGTCAGCCTCACCAGGCTGCGGAATAATGAGGTTATCTCCTCCAGCGCCGAGAACTATCCCGCGGTCGGCCCCGCCCTCAGGCGTGAGCTGCCGGAGGTCACGGCCTTCGCCCGGCTGTATAACCTGGGCTATAAGAACAACGTGATGATCACCAACGAGCAGGCCACGCCAGACCCCATTGTCCTCAAACAGCACCATTTTTTATACGCCGACTCTTCTTTCCTGCCGATGATGGGCTATGCCATGCTCAACGGAAAAGCAGAACAGGCCCTCTCCCAGCCCTTCTCCGCTGTCATTTCGGAAAAATATGCACGGCTCTGGTTTGGGTCCGCGGACCCGCTGGGGAAAACCCTGCATATGCACGACGACGATTTCAACGACGAGCTTGTAAAGGTCACCGGTGTATTCAAAGACCTCCCGGCCAACACGCATTTGAAGTTCGACGTGCTTTTTTCTTACTCCACTTTATTGGCGCGTCCCTATGGCAACCCCCACCAGCGGTTCGACAAAAGCTGGGATCGCGCAGATATGTATACCTTTGTCCGCCTCAGGCCCGGCGTCGATCCGACGACGATGGCGGCCAAACTACCGGCTATAGTGGATAAATATAAACCCGGCCTTCGCGCAGGCGGCTCCCGCGAGCTCCTTCAGTTGCAACCCCTGTCCTCCATCCACCTGCATTCCGACCTTGCCGAAGAGCCCGAGCTCAACGGCAACGCCAATATCGTCTTCTTCCTGGGGATCATCGGCATCTTCGTGCTGGTGATCGCCTGGATCAACTTTGTCAATCTCTCGACGGCCAGAGCCATGACCCGCGCCAGGGAAGTAGGGGTGCGAAAGGTCATCGGCGCATCCCGGATCCAGCTGTTCCTCCGTTTCATAATGGAAGCGGCACTGACCAACGGACTGGCCCTTTTAATTGCCTGCGCGCTGCTATTTCCCATCCTTCCCGCCTTCAATACCATCTCCGGCCTCCCGCTGGATGCCTCCGACCTGACGCACCCCTGGTTCATGGCCCTCCTTGGGCTGCTCTGGATCGGCGGCACAATTGCCGCAGGCTTCTATCCGGCCATGGTGCTGTCGGCATTTCGTCCTGCCGCCGTGCTGAAAGGCAGGCTCCGCACCAACGCCGGAGGTGGATTCTTACGGCGCGCCCTGGTAGTTGGTCAGTTCATGGCCTCGATAGCCCTGATCACAGGCACTATGATCATCTACCGGCAGCTGCATTTCATGATGCACAGCGACCTCGGCATGAATATCGACCAGGTCGTCGTCATGGACAGACCGGGTATCCAGCCCAGTGACAGAACAAACGCCCATTCCTTTCGGTCGGAGATCGACCTGTTTCGCAACGGCATTAAGCGAACACCCGACATGGAAGCCGTATCCAATACGACCACCATTCCGGGCATGCTTCGGGAATGGCGCTACACGGTCAAACGATGGGGCGGTCACACCAACGACTCGGTCCTGATGCGCACCGGCAACATCGACTACGATTTCTTGAAGGTCTTTAAAATGCAGCTGCTTGCCGGCCGCAATTTCTCCCCCGACTATCCCCACGATCCCGATACTTCGGCCATCCTAACCGCCTCCGCCGCACGGCTGCTGGGCTTCAAAAACCCCGGGGACGCTATCGCCAGGACGATCGTCATCCCCGAATGGAACAACCAAAAGAAGATCGTCGTCGGGGTGGTGAACGACTTTCACCAGTACTCGCTCAAACGGCCGCTGGAGCCCACCCTCTTCACCTGCGATCTTTATGAGAGCGAATTTTACGCGGTACGCGTACACACCAGCAATATGTCGGCATCCCTCGGCCATATTCGCGCAGCCTGGAACAAAGCCTTTCCCGGAAACCCTTTCGAATATTTCTTTCTCGACGAATATTTCAACCGGCAGTACGCCAACGAGCGCAGATTTGGCGAGCTTTTCACGACCTTTGCCGTCCTTGCCATCCTGATCAGCTGCCTGGGCCTCTTCGGGCTTTCCTCCTACATGGCCAGCCAGCGGGTAAAAGAGATCGGCGTCCGCAAAGTCCTCGGGGCGTCCGTAGCCAACATCACCGCCATGCTGTCCTCCGATTTCCTGCGCCTCGTGCTGATCTCCCTCCTGATCGCCACACCCCTCACCTGGATGACCATGCACGGCTGGCTCCAATCCTATGCCTATCGCACATCGATCCCCTGGTGGATCTTCGCCGCCGGCGGCTTCATTGCGATCGCCATCGCCCTGGTTACCGTCAGCTTCCAGGCCGTCAGGGCCGCGCTGGCAAATCCCGTCGATTCGCTCCGCTCGGAGTAAACCACCGGCAAGTCCATCACCCCCAACAGATTGCACAAAAATTCGACTTCCCCCTCACAATATTAAGAGGCCCCGGACGTTGAATGGAGACAGACCCTAACCCATATCATATGAAACTGATCGCCCTCTTTGCCCCCCTTCTGATCCTGGCGTCATGCGGCCTCAGCGAAAAAGAAAAGACAGCACTCCTGCAGGAACAAAAAGCAAAAGACGACTCCACCCGGACGGCGGAGCTCCAACGACTAAAGGACGCCCAACAGTTCCGCTCCGCGCTGAGCGACTCGCTCACGGCTTACAACACATTGGTAGCTCGTCAGCAAAAAGACCTCGCGCAGCTTCGCGCCACCATCTATGCCGCCAAAGACGCACTATCCGGAATAAAACAATCCCACTCAGACCAGTCTTCACAAGTACAACAACAAGAGCAGAAGATACAGTCGCTCCTCGTGCAGCAGATCAGTCTGCAGGCGTCACTCGAACACAACCAGGCAGAAATCACCCGGATCAGATCACAGCTGACCACCGCGAGACGCTGATCCGCCTGCTTTTGCTCCATCACGCATCGTACAAACAAAAAAAATCCTCCAGCAACAGCTGAAGGATTTGATTCCGGCATAGGGTGTACCCCTCTATAACACTATCGTTATGTCTTGATCAGCGTAATATTAAAGGTCTGATACCCCTGCACGATCCGCGCAAAATAAGTACCCGCCTTCAAATGCCCTCCGGCATATACAGTACTGCCTGCACTGATCCCCGTCCTGCTCACCACCTGATTCCCATTGCTGTTGTAGATGCTCAGCGTTATCGGCGCAGTGCTGTCACTGGAGATCACAAACATCCACCGCGTGGAGGTCGGATTCGGCGATGCGGTGACAGTAAGCGCTCCACTCTTCGTACCTCCGGTGGTTGGAGCCGGGTTCACGATCACCGTCACGTCATCGGTGGCAGTGGCGCCATTACTGTCCGTCACCGTGAGGCGGTATACATAGGAACCTTCTACCAGACCCGCAGCCGTGGCGATCGCAGCCGTAGCATTGGTCATGGTTCCCGTTGCAGGGCCGCTGACATACGACCATTTGTACGCAGAGAGCGTGCCGTCAGGGTCGTAGGAAGCCGAACCATCGAGCGTCACACGGTTCACCGGCAGGGTTATCGTCTGGTCGGCGCCCGCATTCGCGACGGGATTTTGATTCGCTGCAGGCGGTGGCGGCGTCACGGCAGTCCCCGAATAGAGCTGGCTCATCGGTACATACTGACGCGGCATGCTCTTGCTTTCCCACTGCAGACCCATCCCCGTCTTATCGTCTGTATTGAAATATTCCAGTTTGATATCGTATTGCTGGCCCGCAGTGAGACTGATGGGCGTAGCAGGATAAACGTCCGGATAATTGTCGGTCCAGCTGTCAAGGATCAGCTGGCCGTTGACCCAAAGCCGCATGCCGCCGCCCGAGCCAAGCCAGAACGTAATGGACTCCGTGAACTGAGCCATGATCTTCCCCGTCCAGCGAACAGAATAGGTATTGCTCGTGATCAGATGGTGCACGCCGGAGCTCCACTCGTTGAAGCTGACATTCGGATCTATCCGCGTAAACGCCGGTTTAGTAAAATCCACACTGTTAAAATACTCTCCTTTCAACCCGTCGCCGCTACCCCAGACCGTGGGAGCAAAAGCCGCTATATTGGACGTACCCGCCGTCGTCAGCCGTTGCGCCTGGCCCGTCACCGGCTGCATGCGTATGACTTCATTGGAGGACGCATCGGGGGTAAAATAAAAGGGCGTACCGGCAATCGTACATGCGACCACGTCGATGCTCTTCAGGAACTGCGTAGCCTCATCGCTGATGGCCGCCTTTTTGAATCCCTTTATGTCCAGGTTGCGGAGGAATACAGGCACCAGGCCATCCAACGGGCTGTCGATCACCCGGATGCAATAGTCCACCAGTCCGGCCCCGTCGAGGGTGAGGTTTTCCATGCGCACGCGGTTGGTATCCACGGACGCCGCCTTGATCTCGATCGAATTGCCGTAGACGATACCGCCAGTGTATCGGTAGTTATTGGCGTACGCGCCGTGAAAGATACCCAGGCCGTTATGATAAGTAATGAAATCCTCGATAAGGTGTCCCTTCGTGGAGTTCTGCCAGGTGCGAAGCCCGCACGCATTATTATGTGCCAGGTTGTTGTTGAACTTCCACACTCCTTCGTTGAGCGTCGCCTCCCAGTTGTACGCTCCGCCGTCGGCAGCATCTCCCAGCGCCCCGCCCACGACCACATTGTTCCGGCAGATATTGTCGTCCCCCGTGGTCATCAAAAATCCGCTCGACGAAAAGGTCGGCGCATCTTCGGCATTCATATTCAGCGATCCCGGCACATAATCACAAACGGCGACGATATTGTGGTCGTAAAGCACGCTGTGCGTGAGATCCCCCGGATCCCACCAGAACGCGATCTCCAATGGATTCTCAAAAGGATCGCAATAGGGACGGCCGCAAAAAGGTGATCCGGATCACTACGGTGCCGGTATCGTTGAAAGTGCTGCTTCGCCACCAGCTGAAATTTCTGTCGGCCCATTTCAACCTGGTTGCCGTATCCTCGCCTGTCGCTCCACTGCCGCTGCACCTTCTTCAAGGGACAATAGTGCTCGACACCTTTCTCGCCCAGCAGCTCCGCCACCCTCTTTTCCTTACACGGCCGCGTATACAACGCATACCATTTCAATCCGTTGGCCTTCATATCGTCATTTTATAGCTCCGCTGCTCCCTGTCACATATGTGCGAGGAAGGGCATGAGAATTCCGTTGCACGCAAAGCGCACACTATACTATTTAAAAAAAAGGGAGCAAATGCTACTGCCGCGGGCATGCTTTCGCCTTGAAAGCCCCGAACCTGGCAGGCTTAGTCGCAGAGATATTAGCGTATATACAATTAGGAAATGGATAAGATAAAGGCCGGGAATTTCATGAGGATGGAAAATACGGTCTGGGTCGGAGAACGATAAGGGGTAATTATTTTAACAGGTTACAAAGATGCAACCGTCGAAAACAACTTGCAATTCCATTAATTTCCATTATTCGTAGCTTCATTGAATTCTGCAATACGATGCTCGAGCCAGCCAAACCGCACAAAACCCAGCTTCCCTACCAGCTGGGCGATCTGCGCAGCTATACTGCGGCGAAGCCCCGCCTCTCTGAACAGCTCACGCCTCAGGACCAGCAGGTACAGCGTAAAATAATTGTACGACAGCACGAACAACGGCCGGCTGCTGAGCTCACCGT
>JAFDYE010000541.1 GCA_018267585.1 Bacteroidota bacterium | reverse complement strand
GACAAAAGGAGACAAGGATACCACCAGGACAAAAGGAGACAAGGATACCACCAGCACAAAAGGAGATAAGGATACCACCACCACAAATGGATATGGATATACTGATCGGGTAAAAGAAGATATGGGTCAAGGTCAGGCTTCCGGATGATCGGGTGGTTGGAGAATGAATTTTCTCAATAGATTGAGGGCATTTGTTGAAGCCAATTCAATATTTCGTCCCCTATCGAAGCGGAAATTGAATTTCTGGGTGAGTATTCTTTGACGATCACCAACGGCGATCCAGACGGTGCCAACTGGTTTTTCGGGGCTGCCGCCGCCGGGTCCCATGATGCCGGATGTGGCGATGGCGAAGTCGACGTCGAGCAGGCTTATGGCGCCTTTCACCATTTCTTCTACTGTGGGTTCGCTGACGGCGCCGTTGGCTGCGAGGGTATCTGCGCTGACTTCGAGGGCTTTTTCCTTTACGGAGTTGGCGTAGCTGACGACGCTGCCTTTGAAATAGTCGCTCGAGCCGGGGATGGTCGTTATCAGGTGTGCGATATTCCCGCCGGTGCAGCTCTCGGCGGTACCGAGCGTCTTTCCGCGGGATTTGAGGAGGCGTCCGATGGCTTCCTGGATGGAGATGTCCTCGTCCGTGACCATCCATTCGGTGACCAGGCCTTTGAGGGTTTCGAACTGTTGCTGGATTGCTGTCTCGAGCGCGGCGGCGTCCTCTCCGTGGATGGTGAGCCGAAGGCGTACCATGCCATAGTTGGGCAGGTAGGCCAGCTTGATGGAAGGGGGGAGGGCTTCTTCGAAGCTTCTTATATGGTCGGCGAGGAATGATTCGCCGATGCCTGCTGTCAGGAGGGTACGGTGGGCGATATAGGGGAAGCTGAAACGTTTTCGGAGGGCGGGAATGACGGAATCCGTCATCATGCCTTTCATTTCGTGGGGGACGCCCGGCATGCTTACGAAGATGTGGCCTTCTTTCTCAAACCACATTCCGGGGGCTGTTCCCCGGTGGTTGGGTATGACGGTGCAATTATCGGGTACTTCGGCCTGTGAGAGGTTGCGCGCGATCATGGGGCGCTGGAGTCTTTCGAATATTTTTTTTACATTGTCGAGCGCGCCCTGGTCGACGACCAATTTTCCTCCGAAGTATTCGGCCAGCAAGGGTTTGGTGATATCGTCAGCAGTGGGTCCGAGGCCGCCGGTAATGAGGACGATGGAGGATCTTTTGAACTCGTCGTCGAGCGCCTGCCAGATGTCTTCGCGGGTATCGCCTACTGCGACGCGGTGGCTGACCCAGATGCCGTTTTTGTTGAGTTCCTGCGCCATCCAGGCACTGTTTGTATCGATCACTTGTCCTATCAGCAGTTCGTCACCGATGGTGATGATGCCGGCCGTAAGCTTTTCCATGGGGTAAATTTAACGTCTTAGCTGAAAAAAGGTTTGAGCTTTTCCGCCATTTCTTTTGGCATTCCGGCCCTTTCCATGGTAGCCGATCGCATGAAGTAGAGGAGCACGTCGCCTACGGTGAGGAGTTTTCCTTCTTCGTTGAACACTTCCTGGCGGAAGCGCAGGCGGTGGTCGGTGGGCCATTCGGAAAGGGTGGTGCGGACGGTGAGGAGGTCGTCGTAGCGGGCGGGGCGCAGGAATTTAGCATTCCATTCGATGACGGGGAGGATGGTGCCGCTGTCTTCCAGGTCTTTGTAGCTGAGGCCCAGCTGGCGGATCGCTTCGACCCTGCCCACTTCAAAGTACTGGGCGTAGTTGCCGTGGTAGACGACGTTCATCCGGTCGGTCTCGGCGTATCGGACGCGCATTTTTGTTTCGCTTATGTACATCTATTCTTGATTATTTGCCCATCATTCCGTCTACGCTGATACGGCCGGGTCCGACCATGAGGACGGCGAAGAAGGCGGCCAGGTAGGTGAGGGCGGGTTCGTGAACGGCGAGGGATGTTCCTTTGTGGAAGAGGAAGGCGGCGACTGCCATTTCGATGACCAGTACGAGAGCTGCGACGCGGGTGAAGAGGCCGAGGACGAGCATCAGGGCGCAGAACACTTCGGCGAAGATGACGAGCACGAGGGACCAGCGGTGGCCGATGTGGAAGGGGTCGAAGAAGATATATTCGTATTTGCCGAAGTGCAGCATTTTGTCGAAGCCGTGGTTGATACAGATGAGAAGACCGAAGACCAGGCGCAGCGCCAGGGACGCCACGTTGAAGGCCGTTTCCGAATACTGTGTCGACAGGAATTTTTTCATGTTAGATTGGAATTTGGGTCCTAAGATAGTGGTTTTATAAGGAAATGTTAATCTAACCAGTTATCCACAGGTGTTTGGAACGATGTTTGGTCAAAGGCAAAATAATTAGAAACTTAGCACGTTAACGGCTCAGGGAGCCTTCCAACGAAAAAACACCAGACGGCCCACGGGGGTCGGGACGAGATAAAAATCAAATCATTTTCCAGTGAAGTATACTGTATTATTTTTTTTCGTCATTCTCTTCAGCTCTTCGTCATTTGCCCAGCAGACCCGATATTATGACGACCCGCAGGCCAGCTTCAGGCAGGGGGTGGAGTTTTTCGAACACGAATATTACTCGCTTGCATTCCCCATCTTCCGGGACCTGAAGTACTCGCTACGCGAGACCGACAAAAGCAATAACTATGTTGAGTACCAGGACGTAAAATACTATTACCTGGTATGTGCCCTCGAGCAGAACGACAAGACGGCCGTGACGGCCGCCCAGGAGTATATCGACCTGGAGAACAATGCTCCGCGGGTGGGTATGATCAGCTTTCACCTGGGAGAATATTATTTCCGGCAGAAAGATTATACGGCGGCGTTGAGGTCCTACGAACATGCGGACATCGACAATCTGAGCAATAAGGACATCGCGGATATGAAGTTTCACCAGGGCTACTGCTATTTTACCAGGAAGCAGTTCGACAATGCCCTGCCGCTGTTCAATGCCATCCGCCAGCTGCCAAAGGATCCCAACTATATCGACGCCAATTATTACTATGGCTTCATCTGTTTTTATCAAAAGAAGTATAGCGATGCGCTGGCGGCCTTTAAAATAGTGGAAGATAATCCCACATATGAGAAAGTTGTTCCCTATTATGTGGCGAACATCTACCTGGCGCAGGGGGAGAAGGACAAGGCGATCGAATATGCCGAGGCCCGGCTGAAAAAGGGGAACCAGTATTATGACGCAGAGCTGCGGCAGCTGGTAGGGCACGGCTATTATGAGAAGCAGGATTTTGCAAAGGCGCTGCCCTATCTCGAGCAGTACGTCTCTTTATCCAGGAAAGTGACCAGGGAGGACCTGTACGAGCTGTCGTATTGTTATTACCAGACAAAGAACTGGAACAAGGCCATATCCGGATTTAAGCAGATGGCGGGCAGCAAGGATTCCCTCGCGCAAAACGCTATGTATCTTCTGGGGGACGCCTATCTGAAGACCGCGCAGAAGGCGAATGCGCGGAATGCTTTTCTGTTCTGCTCGATGAACAGCAGCAATCTCAAACAGAAAGAGATATCCAAGTTCAACTACGCCAAGCTGTCCTATGAGCTCGGCTACCAGGACGTTGCCCTGACGGAATTCCAGGGTTTCCTCCAGCAGTATCCCAATTCGGAATATGCCCGGGAGGCGCGTGAGCTGCTGGTGAGCGTGCTGGCCGGCACCAACAACTACAAGGATGCCCTTACCCTGCTTGACAGCCTGGGCCATCCGTCCGATAACGTTCGTCGGCTGGTCCCTACGATCCTGTATGGCCGTGCGACAGAGCTGGTAAATGACGGTCTGCTGCTGAATGCCAATGAGCTCCTGGATAAGGCGCTGAAGGACCCGAACAATAAAAGTGTGCTGCCCTATGTCCAGTTCTGGAAGGCGGAGATCGCCTATCGGTTGAACAGGATCGACGACGCCATCCGGTATTTTCTGGAGTATCTGAAGAGCGGCGCCGTCAACGGTGAAGTCAATCCTACGGATGCCAGATACAATTTGGGCTACTGTTTCCTCAAAAAGGAGAACTATCGCCAGGCGCAGGGCTTTTTCGAGCAGGTGGTCCGCAATCCGAAGATCGGGTCTTCTCCGCTGGAGCAGGACGCCTATGTACGGGACGCGGACTGTTATTATATGAACCGCGACTACCGGACCGCGCTGGGGATGTATAGCAAGGTCGTCGAATTCTCCTGGCCTGCCAGCGACTATGCGACCTTCCAGAAGGCTATGATCGCGGGTGTAAGCAACGGGAAGGACAAGATCACGCTGCTGAATACGATCAACCGGCTTTATCCGGGGAGCAATCTATCGGCGGACGTGAACATGGAGATCGCCGGGACCTATCTGGCCGGAGAGAACTACCGGGAAGCCTTGCCCTATCTGAAGAATGTCCTCCGTTCGCCGGGGGCCGATGCGCTGAAGCCGAGGGCGTATCTGCAGTCTGGTATCGCCTGGTACAACCTGAATAATAACAAGGAGGCGCTGAACCAGTATGATTCGCTGCTGCGGCAGTATCCCAATTCTCCCGAAGCGCAGGACGGCCTCGATAATGCCAAGACGATCTATGTAGAGGAGGGGCGCAGCGCTGAGTACGTGAATTTTGCCAAGGGTATGGGGGTTGAGGTCAGCGCCAGCCAGGAAGACCAGCTGGCTTATGAAGAGGCCGAGGTGCAGTTCAACAATGGCAATTTTCCCGGAGCGGTCCAGCGATTTGAATCATATCTGGCGAAGTTCCCGGACGGGAAGTATTCGCTGGAAGCGAACTATTATAAGAGCGAGATCTATTTTTCGCAGAAGGACTGGGCCAAGGCGGTCACGGGCTATGCGGCGGTGGGGGACAGGGCGCCGAACAAGTTTGGCGAGAAGTCGCTGCTGCAGGCGGCCCGGCTGTATTTCTTCAACCTGAAGGACTATGCGAACGCGGAGAAGTATTTCAGCAAATTAAAGGATTTCAGCTCCTCGCAGGAGAACAAGATGGAGGCTATGCGGGGGTTGCTGCGCAGCCAGTATCAGCTGCAGAAATGGCCCGACGCCGTGGCCAATGCGAAGGACCTGCTGACCCAAAAAGGGCTGAGCGTGGATGACAAGGTTTTGGCGAACATGGCCATTGCCAAGTCCTATCAGTCGGCGGGTCAGTGCGAGACGGCGCTGCAGTATTTCCGGGTAGCGGCGCCTCTGACGAAGTCGGCCTATGCTGCCGAGGCCCGATATCAGATTGCGGACTGTCTTTTCCATCAGAATCAGCTGAAGGACGCAGAGAAGGCTGCGTTCGAGGTCATCAACAAGTCCGGCTCTTATGAGGAGTGGGTAACGAGGGCTTATCTGCTGCTGGGGGATCTGTATTTTGCCGAGAAAGACTATTTCAATGCCAGGGCGACTTACCAGAGCATCGTGGAAAATGCGAAGATCGAAGACCTCCGCCTGCAGGCCCAGCAGAAGCTGGCGCGGGTGACGGAAGAGGAGAAGAAGGGCAGCAAGGTAGATTCGACTAACTAATCATTTCATTCCAGAAATTCGATCCATGTATAGAATATCATTCTTAGTACTGCTGTTGGCTGGCACGGGAGCTTTTGTGCAGGCGCAGGATACGACGAAGCGCAAGACCATCGATATTACGTCTTCTTTCAAGCCTGTGCTGCGGGAGGCAGTGAAGATCAATTTTAATGCGGCTCCGCCGGCGGTGGACACGTCCAGGCCCCGGCTGGCCTATACTATTCCTGCGCAGTACCTGTTCCTGAACTATCAGCCCGGGGAGATGAAGCCGGTAGCCCTGCAACGGGATTCTGCGAAGCCATGGGAGAACTACAACTATATCAAGGTGGGTGTGGGGAATGTCCATATTCCGTATATCCATACCGGACTTAGTTTCGGCGATGGGAAGACCACCTTCTTCAACTTATTCGCCAACCAGCTGTCTTCGAAAGGGAACCTGGACTTCCAGAAGAACAGCCTGACGGACGTGAAATTTGCAGGAACCGTAAAGACCGCCTCAAAGCTGGAATGGAATGGGGGGCTGGGATTTAAGAACGATGTGTATTACCGGTATGGTTTCCGGCCGGATACGCTGAAGTTCACGTCGGATCAGCTAAAGCTGACTTATCAGACCTATGAGGGTGAGCTGAGCCTTCGCAATACCGAGCCGACGGAGTTCGGTCTGCTGTACCATCCGAATATAAAAGTGAATGTTTTCTCCAACAATAGCAATCCCAGCGCCAACGAAGTCAATACGGTGCTGAATCTGCCTTTGGAAAAGACGATCGGCGACAATTACGCCTTTGATCTTGGGTTTACGGCGAACCTGACCCATTATCATCTGCCGCTATCCGGCGCGACCTTCGACCAGAACAACAATATATATATGGTGAATCCGGCCTTTCTGGTGAAGACGTCCAATCTTTTCCTGCAGGCGGCGGTGACACCGTCCTGGGACCAGAAGGTCTTTCATCTGCTGCCGAATTTCCTGGCGGATATCTCCACTTCGGACCAGCGGTTCACCCTGCAGCTGGGGTGGATCGGTTATTATGACAAGGGGTCCTATCAGCGGTTCGAATCGATCAATCCCTGGCTGGCGGCCCCGGATTCGCTGCTGAATACACGGGTGCAGGAGTGGTATGGCGGGTTCAAGGGATCCATCAGCAATCATTTCAGCTATGCGGCCAAGATCGGATTTCAGCAGTATAAGAATATGGCGTTGTTCGTGAACGACTCGGCGCTGAACAACCAGTTCGACGTGCGGTATGAACCGTCTATGGACGCGCTGCAGCTGCATGGTGAACTGAGCTATATTGCCGGGGATGAGTTCTCGGCGACTGCCGGCGTGAATTTTTACGACTACCGGCATCTGAAGGTGAACGCGAAGGCCTATGGGTTGCTGCCGATAGAGTTCAACACCCATTTGAAATGGCAGGCGTTCAAGGATTTCTGGGCCAAGGTCGACTTTTTTGCGTTTGATGGCGCGCGCTATCTGACGGCCGACGGCAAGGCCTTTAAGGGGGATAGCGGTGCGGACCTGAATGCGGGTGTGGAATTCAAGATACTGAAGCAACTGAATCTCTGGTTCCAGATGAACAACATCTTTAATAATAAATATGAAAGATGGCACCAATATCCCGTATATGGCTTTAATGTTTTGGGGGGTGTGGTGTTTACGTTTGGGCAGAAATGACGTAGATTCGCAACCAAACCTAAAAAATAAGCCATGTTTTCGGTTTTGAATGCCTATCTGTTTCAACATAGAAGTATCAGTATCCCGGGTCTGGGTACGATCTATCTGGAGACTTTGCCTGCTGAAGCGGATGTGGCTGATCGGACGATGCTACCTCCTGTGTATCGTTTCCGCTTTGATAAATACTTCGATGCGCCGGACAAGGAGTTCTTCGGGTACCTGGCGTCCCAGCAAAACATGCTTGATTTTGAGGCCATTAAATGGTATAACGAGTTCTCCTTCGAGCTCCGCAACCGGATACGTGCGGAAGATGAGGTGAGCTGGGATGGGGTGGGGATACTGAAGAAGGATGGCTCGGGGAATATCTTATTCGAGTCGGCGAAAGCGCCCGCCTTTTTTCTTCAGCCGACCCCTGCCATACGGGTACAGCGGGAGGATGCCCAGCATACCCTGGTAGTGGGAGACCGCGAGAGGACCAGTGGGGAAATGAATGAATGGCTACAGGAGGAGAACAGTGGTCGTCGGCGGATCTCCTGGTGGGTCGTCGCTATCGTGCTGGCGGTCGCCGGGCTGGCTGTTCTTGGGTGGCATTTCTACACACATGGCTGGTCTACCGGCAACCAGATAAAAATTTAATCCCTGCCTTGTATCTATGTCTTTAATTCATTATAGTCATTGTCCCTCATGTAATTCGGAACGTTTGAAATTTGCGTTGAAAGCGATCGATCATACGGTTACCCGGGAGTCTTTTGAGATATGGGAGTGCCAGGAATGCGGGCTGCGATTTACGCAGGATGTACCGGATGCGGAGTCGATCGGTGTCTATTACCGGTCGGACAACTATATCTCTCACACGAATACCAATAAGGGGCTGGTCAACCGTCTTTATCATATCGTCCGCAAGCAGACCCTGTCCAATAAATACCGGCTTATTTCGTCGGCTACGCGCAGCCGCCAGGGCAAGCTGCTGGATATCGGAGCGGGGACGGGGGCGTTTGTCGCGCACATGAAGGACTCGGGCTGGGAAGTGACGGGGTTGGAGCCGGATGAGGTGGCCAGGGAGAAGGCGAGGACCGACAACCGGGTGCAGCTGCTGCAGATGGATCAGCTGTTCTCTTTTCCGCCGGAGAGTTTTGACGTGATCACGTTATGGCATGTGCTGGAGCATGTCCATGATCTGCATCCTTATCTGGAGCGGCTGAAGATGCTGGTCAAGCGGGATGGGCGGATCTTTATCGCCGTTCCCAATTATACCTCGTATGATGCCGAAATTTATAAAGAGGTCTGGGCGGCCTATGATGTGCCCCGGCATCTGTATCATTTTTCGCCGGATTCGATGGAGCGGCTGGTGAGCGGGCATGGACTTCAGCTGCAGTATAGCCAGCCGATGTGGTTTGACAGCTTTTATATCAGCATGCTCAGCGAGAAATACCGCAGCGGGCACGGCAATCCGGTACGGGCCGTCTGTAACGGGATGGCGTCGAATGTGAAGGCCTTTGTCGACAAGTCGAGGTGCAGCTCGCTGATCTATGTGATCTCGAAATAGGCGTCCTGCCTAGAACGGGAATTTTATTTCGTAAATGCTAGGCCAAAGCTTCCCGGTTATGTATACTTTTCCTGAGGCGGAGTCGTAGGCGATGCCGTTGAGGACCTCGGCTCCGGGGTATTTGTTGCGGGCGTCGTTCTCCAGGCCGTCGAGGTTCATTTTTCCTACGACCTTACCGCTGGCGGTGTCAATTTTCAGGATATAGTTGGTTTGCCATTGGTTGGCATAGAGGTAGCCTTTGATCAGCTCGAGCTCGTTGATATTGCTTACGGGGCCGTTGTTGTCGGTCACGCCGAGGACCTTTACCAGACGGAAGGTATTAGGATCCAAGTAGTTGATATTGCTGGAGCCGTCGCTCATGATGAGGTGTGCGCCGTCGGTGGTCATTCCCCAGCCTTCCTTGCTGGGGAAGGTGAACTCTCCCAATTTCCTGAAGGTTTTGGCGTCGTAGATGAAGCCGACCTTTGTCGTGTAGGTCAGCTGGTAGACTTTTCCATTGAGGAAGACGATGCCTTCGCCGAAGTATTTATTGCGGTCGAGGGTGACTTTGGGGGTGATCTTTCCGGTGGCG
>JAFDYE010000540.1 GCA_018267585.1 Bacteroidota bacterium | reverse complement strand
GCAGGACTTGTTCAGTTGATAGCACCATAGTCGGCAGATGAAAACGATGATGCCCGTCCGCAGAATGTGAATGATCATCGTGTTGAGGCTCAGGTAGTCGACCTGGGTGAAAAAGACGGTATAACCATAGTACTGGAGCTGGTTGAAAACGATATGGTGTGCCGCGACGATGATCAACAGGGGGATCTGCAACTTCCACTTCTGATAGGTGATGAGGATGGCGCTGCCGACAAACGCGAAGAAGTGCATCTCGAAAAGGCCGTGCATCTGGTAGATATATTGGGCCATGAATATAGCCAGCACGGCGCTGAGCACGTATTGATAAAGATCAGATCCGGGGAGCAGGCGTTTGGTCGAGTAGTAGGCCAGCAGCGAAATTCCGCCTACCTGCAGGGCGATATTCCAGGTGTGATAATAAGGCGCCAATAAGAAGCCGACGACAAAGAGCCCCCCCAGAAAATAATTCATGAGGCTGTCGCTGCGGTCTTTGACATCCGCCAGGTACTGGTCCGTTTGCGTCTGCAGCTCGCTTGGGATATTTGTTATGAGGTTGGGTGCTTGTTTCATTTGTCAGGTATGGCGCTACAGCCCACGGACACACGGGCGGGAAATCGTTTGGTCAATTGGTCATGCCGGAATACGGCGAGGATGCTGGCGAGAAGGAAGGCCAGCCAGGCTACGACAAGTCCTTTTCTCATACTTTTATTGGATAATGCCACAGGATAAAGGTTTTGCTCAAAAAGGATAAAAAGGCGATATCAATAACGTATAAAGACAGGATTTATTTAAGTGGATATACTTATTTTTTAGGGGGACGCGTCTTTGGTTCATACTCAGATTTTTAGATTTTAATAGACAGACTTGTCTATTCTGGTTAAAATACTATATTTGTATACGTATGCGGGAATCGGGTGTAAAAGAAAGAATACTGGATACGGCCTCGAGGTTGTTTTATGACCAGGGCTATCATGTGACCGGGATCAACCAGATAATCGAGGAGGCGGATATTGCCCGTGCTTCCCTATACAATCATTTTCCTTCCAAGACCGATCTGCTGCTGGCCTATCTCGACAATACGCATGCTTCGTGGTTTGAGGAGCTGGATGCTTTTCTCAAGCCTGTGGCGGGGCCGCGGGACAAGCTGCTGGCGCTATTCGATTTCCGGATACAGCGGCAGCGGAAATTCAAGTACAAGGGCTGTCATTTTAACCGGATCGCGGCTGAAGCGAGCGACGATCAGGAGGTGCTGACCAGGGTGAAGAAGCACAAACAACGGTTCAAGGACCTTATTTATGAGCTCGTCTCACAGATACCGGAGCGCCGCAGTATTCTGAACAATGACCAGCTGGCCGATACCCTTTTCCTGCTGCTCGAGGGCGGCATTGCCGTCGGGCTGATGTACCGCAGCTCGGATGCTGCGGAGCAGTCCAAACAGATCGCGGAAACTATCCTCTAACGGTTGGCCGGCCTATTTTTTTCTTCTATAACAGATAGACTTGTCTATCTGTTATGTCAAATTCTTTACAGCGTATGAAATTGATCTTATTCGCTTTACGCAAGCCAATTACAATTCTGGTAATGGTAGCGGCCCTCTTCTTTTTTGGTATCGGCGCCCTCCGCAGCATCCGGGTGGACATCTTCCCGAAGCTGGATCTTCCGGTCCTGTACATCGCCCACCCATTTGGCGGCTATACACCGGTGCAGATGGAGACTCTTTTCGCCAAACAATATATTAATGTTTTACTTTATGTAAACGGTATAAAAAATATAGAAACCAAGAATGTCCAGGGACTGACGCTGATTAAACTGAACTTCTATCCGGGCACCAATATGGCGCAGGCCGCGGCGGAGGTCAGTGCGGCCAGCAACAGGGCGCAGGTACTTTTTCCGCCGGGGTCCAATCCTCCTTTCATACTCCGTTTTGACGTATCGACGTTGCCGGTGGGGCAGCTGGTGCTGAGCAGTGAAAAGCGGAGCAATAACGAGCTGCTCGACCTGGCGTTCCTTTACGTCCGGTCGTCGTTCACTTCCATTCCCGGGTTGGTATCAGCTCCGCCGTTCGGGGGAAATATCCGGACGGTGGTCATCAAGGCCGATCCCGAACTGTTGCGGGTCCATAATATCACTCCCGATCAGCTGGTGCAGGCCATCGACCTCAACAATCAGACGTCGCCATCGGGGAATGTCCGCATCGGCGACAAGAATTATATCACGCCCGTCAATACAACGATCCGGAGCATAAAGGACTTTGGAAATATTCCCATCTTCAAGGGAGGCGGGGTAGCCAATCTTTATGTCAGGGACGTGGCGACTGTGGAGGACGGCGCCGATATCACGGTCGGTTATGGTCTGGTCAACGGCAAACGCAGCGTGTATCTGACCATTGCGAAGAGCGCGGATGCCTCCACCTGGGAGGTAGTGCAGCGGTTGAAGGCGGCGATCCCCAAAATGCAGGCCCAGCTGCCGGAAGACGTGCACCTGGACTATGTGTTCGACCAGTCCGTATACGTGATCAATTCCGTGAAGAGCCTGATCTCCGAGGGTGCGATCGGGGCTGTTCTCACCGGTTTGATGGTATTGCTTTTCCTTGGCGATCTGCGGGGGGCCCTTATCGTGATCATGACCATACCTACTTCTATCATTTCCGGGGTCTTGTTCCTGAGTCTTTTTGGCCAGACCATCAATATCATGACCCTCAGCGGTCTGGCGCTGGCGATCGGAATATTGGTCGACGAAAGCACCGTTACGATCGAGAATATCCACCAGCACCTGGACATGGGCAAGTCCAAACGGCTTGCGATATGGGACGCCTGTAAAGAGATCGCTTTCCCCAAGCTGCTGATCCTTTTGTGTATACTGGCGGTATTCGCTCCCGCCTTTACGATGGGCGGCATTCCCGGTTCGCTTTTTCTGCCGTTGTCGCTGGCCATCGGCTTCAGCATGATCGTTTCCTATTTTCTTGCTCAGACCTTTGTGCCGGTGATGGCCAACTGGTTGATGAAGGTTCATGTGAAGGAGGGTGGGGCTTCGCGTTTCGATCGGATCAGGCAGCGGTTCCTGCGTTTTGTCGACCGGGTCATGCCCTACAGGAAGGTTATAGCGGGAGGATACCTGGTGGTGACGACGGTCGTGGCGTTGTTGCTGCTTTCGCGTATCGGGAAAGACGTTCTTCCCAAGATCAACGGCAGCCAGTTCCAGGTAAGGCTGCGCGCTCCGCAGGGTACGCGTATCGAACGGACGGAGGAAAAGACCCTTGGCGCGATCAATATCATCAAGGACCTTGTCGGCCCGCAGAATGTGGAGATCACTTCCGCCTATGTGGGGCAGCATCCGTCGCTGTTCTCTACGAATCCAATTTATCTCTGGATGGCGGGACCGCAGGAGGCGGTGCTGCAGGTCGCGCTGAACGAGCGCTATAAGGTGAACCTGGATGAGCTTAAAGAAAGGATCAGGGCACGGGTGGCTGCCGAGATGCCGGACGTGCGGCTTTCGTTCGAACCCATCGAGCTGACGGATAAGATACTCAGTCAGGGTTCGCCGACGCCGGTGGAGGTCCGGTTCTCCGGAAGGAATAAGAAGAACAATGAGGTCTATGCGCAAAAGCTCATCGACGAGCTCAGGAAGGTACCCTATCTGCGGGACGTGCAGCTGGGGCAGTCGACGCGTTATCCTGCCATCAATATTGACGTCGACCGGGTGCGGGCGGCGCAGTTGGGAGTAGACATCAATGACGTATCGCGTTCGCTGACGGCCTCGACCTCTTCTTCGAGGTATACGGACAAGAATATCTGGATAGACGAGAAGATCGGCAACAGCTATAACGTACAGGTGGAAGTGCCGGAAAACAAGATGAAGAGCGTGGGTGATATCAGCGAGATCCCGATACTGCGGAATGCTGCGAGGCCTGTGCTGGGCGATGTGGCCACCATAAAAGAGGACACCACTTACGGAGAGAGCGACAATTTGGGCGCTATCCCCGTGCTCTCGGTCACTGCCAACCTCAACAACAAAGACCTGGGTTCGGCCAGTGCCGATGTGGCCAAGGCCATTAGGGCCCTTGGACCGCTGCCGCGCGGGCTTACGGTCGAACCGATCGGGATGAGCCAGACGCTGACCGATACCCTGGGCAGTCTTCAAAACGGGTTGCTGGTGGCGATCGTCGTCATCTTCCTTTTGCTCGCGGCCAATTTCCAGTCGTTCAAGGTCAGCGCGATCGTACTGGCGACGGTGCCTGCCGTCGTGCTGGGCTCGCTGCTGTTGCTGCTGGCGACGGGGTCCACGCTGAATCTCCAGAGTTATATGGGTATTATCATGTCGGTGGGGGTATCCATTTCGAATGCCGTGCTGCTCATCACCAATGCCGAGCAGTTGCGTTCGCGTAACGGGGATGCGTTGGGCTCGGCGCTGGAGGCCGCGGCGCTGCGTCTCCGTCCGATCATCATGACGGCGCTTGCGATGGTGGTCGGTATGATCCCGATGGCCAGCGGACTTGGTGAAGCCGGTGACCAGACCTCGCCGCTGGGCAGGGCGGTTATCGGCGGGCTCGTGGCTTCGACTTTTGCCGCACTGTTCGTATTGCCCCTGGTATTCGCGTGGGGGATGGAAGGATCGTCGACGGAGTCCGTCAGCCTTGTGCCTGAGCAACTCAGTTTGGACTGAGTAAGCAGTGCTCGGGAGAATTTGTTATATTCCGGGTATGAAAAAGATCGTTTGCATCGGCGTCGGGCTCCTGCTATTTGCTGGAGCCTTTGCGCAAGGGGGTGTACCGAAGGGAGACCTGGTGCGCTGCAGCTTTGACCACTCTGCTATCTTCCCCGGCACCCATCGCGACTACTGGATCTATATCCCGGCGCAATACAAGCCCGATCGTCCGGCCTGCGTCTATGTCAACCAGGACGGTATCCAATGGAATGCCCCGGCGGTCCTCGATACGCTGATTTCCCGCGGGGAGATGCCCGTCACTATTGGCGTGTTCGTTCAGCCGGGGAAGGTGATCGCGGGCGATACCAGCGCGGCTCTCGACAGGTACAACCGGAGTTACGAATACGACCGGCTGGGGGATGGCTATGTACGATTCGTTCTCGACGAGCTGCTGCCCGATGTGGAGAGACACCAGGCTTCGGATGGGAGGAGCATACATTTGTCGCGCAACGGGAACGACAGGGCTATCGGCGGGTCGAGCAGCGGCGCGATCTGCGCTTTTACGGCGGCGTGGGAACGTCCGGATGCCTTCACGCGGGTCTTCAGCGCGATCGGAACCTATGTGGGACTGAGGGGTGGGGAGCGTTACCCGACCCTTATCCGAAAATATGAGCCGAAGCCGATCCGCATATTCTTACAGGATGGATCGAACGACCTGAATATCTATGGCGGGGATTGGTGGATGGCCAACCAGCTAATGGAACGGGCGCTGGTGTTTTCGGGCTATGAGGTCCGGCACGTGTGGGGAGAAGGCGGGCATAGTGGCGCGCAGGGGGCGGTCCTTTTCCCCGAGGCGATGCGCTGGCTCTGGAAGGGCTGGCCTCAGCCGGTAGCGAAGGGGCGGAGTTCGAATCAGGTGCTTGGCGAGATATTGATCCCCGGTCAGGACTGGGAGCTTGTAGGGGAGGGATATGGATTTACGGAAGGGACGGCTGCGGATGCCGCGGGCAATGTTTTTTATCAGGATATACCCGCGTCGAAGACGTACAGGGTGGGGCCGGATGGAAAGGTTGTATTGGTGAATGCGGATGCTAAGAAGGCCAGCGGCACTTGTTTTGGGCCGGATGGCGATCGTTATGAGGTGGCGGGGGCTTCGCGACAGGTCATCCGGTATAGTGCTGGCGGGGCAACGACGCCGATCGCCTCGGATCTATCGGGAAACGATCTGCTGGTGACGCGAAACGGGAATGTATACGTGACGTCGCCGGATGGATCGGAGCGGCCTTCGCGGCTGTATCTGATACGGCCCGGGACCGGGGATCGGGTTGTTGTCGACTCCGGGCTTCACTTTATCAACGGGCTTTGTCTTTCACCGGATCAGACGCTTTTGTATGTGGCTGAATCGGCATCTCACTGGATATGGGTATATTCCATCCGCCCGGATGGAACGCTGTACAACAAGCAGCGCTTTGGCT
>JAFDYE010000053.1 GCA_018267585.1 Bacteroidota bacterium | reverse complement strand
CACCCAGCTACCCGGCTTGTCCAAGCATCTCCTTTCGAGCCACCCGCTGATAAAACAGCACGCGCATCCGCCCCGGCTGCAGGAATATCTGAGCCCCCGGCAGGAGATGACGAATATCACCCTCCAGATCGAACAGCTCATCGGGCGGGGCGTCGTACCCGGAAGGATCGCCGTTATCTATAAGGAGAACAAATATGGCGAAGAGCTGGCGCGCTTCCTGCAGCTAAAGCAGATACCGGTATACAGCAAACGAAACCTGAACCTTTTCGAGATACCACTGGCGCAAAAGATACTTCTGCTGCTCCGCTATCTTGCTGCAGAACACGATGCGCCCTATGGCGGTGACGAAATGCTTTTCGAGATCCTGCATTTCGACTTCTTCGCGATCGCGCCTATCGAGATCGCCAGGCTCTCCGTCGAGGTCGCCGAACGGCAGTTCAGCAACGACCAGCGTACGTCCATAAGAAGGCTGCTGCACGAAAAAGCCACCCGCCCGGCCAGGGACCTCTTCGACACCGGCCTCCCCGATGGCATGAAGAAAGCGAGCCGGGCGCTTGAAAAATTGATCGGAGACGTCCCCAACATAACCCTCCAGGCACTCTTCGAGAACCTGATCCGCGACACGGGGATACTGGGATATATCATGAAGAGCCCCGAGAAGATCTGGCTGATGCAGGTGCTGACCGCCCTTTTCAATTTTGTCAAGGAAGAGTCCCGCCGCAACCCCGACCTGACGCTGGAAGAGCTGATCCAGATGACCGACCTGATGAAGGACAACGGTATCGCTATGCCGCTGGTGCAGGTGTCGGGCAGCGACAAAGCCGTCAACCTCCTGACCGCCCATGGCTCCAAGGGACTCGAGTTCGAGTACGTATTCTTCGCGGGCTGTAACGCTGCTACCTGGGAGAAGAAACGCAAGCTGAATAACGGCTATAAATATCCGGACACCCTGTTCTCGCGCGTGGACAGCACAGTGGAAAGAGATGAGGAAGAGCTGCGCCGGCTGTTCTATGTGGCGCTTACCAGGGTGGAGCAGCATTTGTATATTTCGTGGGCCCGTTTCAGGGACGACGGGAAAGAGCTGGAGCCCTCCGTCTTTATCGCGGAGATACAGGATCGGCACGTCCTGCCCGTCGAAAAGATCACTGTCCCCGCGGAAGAGCAGGCCGACTTCGACGCGCTGCCATTCAGCGACAGCATCGCCCCCGAAATAGAGTCGGCCGAGGAAGACTTCATCACCAGGATGCTCGAAAAGTTCGTCATGAACGTGACGGCCCTCAACAATTATCTCAAATGTCCGCTGGAGTTTTACTACCGCAACCTGGTGCGCATCCCCTCCCCCAAGAATGAGGCGACGGAGTTCGGAAGCGCCGTCCACTTTGCGCTGCAGCGGCTCTTTGAGAAGATGAAAGAGCACGTCAAAGAGCAGTTCCCCTCCAAAGAAGAGATGCTGGCCGACTTCCAGTGGTATATGCGCCGTCACAGGGAGATATTTACGCGCGAGGCCTTTGCCCGCAGGATGGAATACGGTCAGGAGGTATTGTCGAGCTACTATGACAAATACGTCTACCAGTGGAACAGGATCGTCACGGTAGAAAGGAATATCCGGAACGTGATCGTCAAGGGGGTGCCGCTGAAGGGTAAGCTGGACAAATTAGAATTCCAGGGAAAGGACGTCAACGTCGTAGACTATAAAACAGGGGACGTGGACAAGGCCAGGGAAAAGCTCCTCCCGCCCAGCGACAGGGATCCCAACGGCGGCGACTACTGGCGGCAGGCCGTCTTTTACAAGATACTCGTCGACAGCTATGAGCAGAAGGACTGGAAGGTCGCCAGCACCGAATTCGACTTTGTCGAGCCGGACAAGAAGAAGGAATACCGCAAGGTCAAGATCGTCATCACACCCGAAGATATCACCACCGTCACCGGGCAGATCACCACGACCTGGCAGAAGATCCAGAACCGCGAGTTCTATACGGGATGCGGGAAGCCCGACTGCCACTGGTGTAATTTTGTTAAAACTAATAATTTGGCTATCGCCCTGCACGAGGTGAGTGAGGATGGTGAGGAATCTTAATTAAGTTTGTAAAATGAAGCTTCGAAACGGTCTATTCTTTTTTGCCCTCTTTTCCCTGTTGATCATCGGCGCCGTCAGCCATTCCGGGTGTGCGAATATAGTCCCGCCCACGGGCGGACCTCGTGATACCCTTCCTCCACGGCTCGTCTCTGCCGTACCGGGTGACTCGGACAGAAACTTCAATACGAACAAGATCGTCTTTACCTTTGACGAGTACATCGATCCCAAGGATATCCGGACCGAGCTGATCGTCTCCCCCGTGCCAAAAGTGGATCCCATCGTGGATTCCAAGCTGCGGACGCTGACTGTCAAGCTGAAGGACACGCTGGAGCCCAATACCACCTATTCTCTGAACTTCGGAAAGTCGATCAGGGACTATAATGAAGGGAATATCCTGAGAGACTTTAAATACGTCTTTACGACGGGCCGCGTCATCGACCAGGGGGCGTTCGGGGGAACGGTAGTGATCGCCAGCACGGGCCGGCCGGACAGCAGCCTGGTGGTGGTCCTGCACCGAAAGTTCGACGACTCAGCGGTTGTGAAGGAAAGGCCGCGGTATCTCACCCGGGTGGATTCCACGGGTCAGTTCTATTTCGAGAATATACAGACCGGCCAGTATGCGGTATATGCGATGAAGGACGAGGGCGGCTCGCACAAGTATCTCTCAAAAGGCCAGTTGTTCGCCTTCGCGGACTCCCCGGTCGTCATCACCGAGAACACGCAGCCGATAACGCTGTACGCCTATTCGGAAGCCCCTGAGACCAAACCAAAATCGTCCACACCCGCATCACCGGCGCAGCCCCAGAGCCGAAGGACCGCGAGAGAAAAGGAAAGGGATCGCCGGCTGCAGTTCCAGACCAACGCCACCAACGGCGTCTTCGACGTCCTGGATACCTTCAAAATTAGCTTTACAACCGGGCTCAAGGCCTTTGATTCCACCCAGCTGCGCTTTACGGACGAGAACTTCAAGGATATCGACCCGAGGCGCTACCGCTATGTGCGGGATACCACCAACAAGGTATTCGCGCTACAATTTAACTGGCCGACCGACACCAAATTCAATCTTATCCTGCCCAAAACCTTTGGCCAGGACTCCGCGGGCAGACGCCTGCTGAAGGACGACACCGTGACCTGGCGGACCAAGAAGGATATCGACTACGGCGAGATCAGGATACGGATACCCAATATCAATATGTCGCAGCATCCGGTCCTGCAGATGGTAGTCGGGGACAATGTAAAATATGCCATCCCCTTCAATACCCGGAGGGAGGTGCGGAGGATCCTGTTCCCCCCCGGAGAATACGAGCTGCGGGTATTGTACGATATCAATGGTAACCTGCGCTGGGACACCGGGAATTTCTTTGGCAAAAAGCTCCAGCCGGAGAAGGTCATACCCATCCGGCGAAAGCTCACAGTCAAGGCGAACTGGGACAACGACGTGGATATTCAGCTGTAAATATTCGTACCTTTACAGGATGCAATTTTCCTCAACTTTACTGGAGAGCGCGGTAGGTGAGTTCGCCAAATTGCCGGGCATAGGGAAGAAGACGGCTCTCCGGCTGGTGCTGCATCTGCTGAAGCTGGATGCCGGCAATGTACAGGGTTTCGGCGAAACGCTTATCCGGATGAGGCAGGAGATAAAGTTCTGCCAGCGCTGTCATAATGTATCCGACGGGGATATCTGTTCGATCTGTTCAAATTCCCTCCGCAAGCAGGAGCTGATCTGTGTGGTGGAGAGTCTGCGCGAGGTCATCGCCATCGAGAGCACCCAGCAGTACAGCGGTACCTATCATGTGCTCGGGGGGATCATCTCACCGCTGGATGGGGTCGGCCCCGACCAGCTGAATATCGAGACCCTTGTGAGCAGGGTAAAGAAAGAGCATACGCAAGAGCTGATCTTTGCGCTCAACCCCAATATTCAGGGAGATACCACTATCTATTATATCCAGAAGAAGCTGCAGGACCTGCCCGTGCGGATCACGACGATCGCCCGCGGGATAGCCTTTGGCGGCGAGCTTGAATATGCCGACGAGATGACGCTGGCGCGGAGCATAACCAACCGGCTGCCGGTAGAAAGCTACCGGACGGGGGGGTAGTTCCGGCCCCGGGACAAGTCAGGCCCATGGTCTTACGGACAAGTCGGCTTCCCGACCTTGCGAATCCCGTAAATATCCGTATATTTGTACCCTGTACAGGCGGATTTGTTTATTGTTCAGCCTGTACGGCCGGGTAACCGGACCGAACTGAACTAATAAACGTCTGAAATAATCCCGCTTTTTATTTCCCTCGTTATTAAGTAGTTCAGAAAATTTTTTACGGCACAACACGTTTAAACCCAGGAGGTAAGCCATGGACGTACGTTCAATTATTCAGGAGCAGCTAAAAAAACGCATACTCATTATCGATGGCGCAATGGGAACCATGATACAGCGCCACAAACTGGAAGAAGGGGACTATCGCGGCGACCGTTTTAAGGACTGGCCGATCGATGTTAAGGGAAATAATGACCTGCTCAATCTCACACAACCCCAGATAATCGAGGGCATTCACCGGCAGTACCTGGAAGCAGGCGCCGATATTATCGAGACCAATACGTTCAACTCCCAGCGGGTGAGCCTTGCCGACTACAGGATGGAAGACCTCGCGTATGAGCTGAATGTTGCAGCGGCGCGTATCGCGAAGAAGGCTGCCGCGGAATATACGGCCAAGGACCCGGCGAAGCCCCGATTTGTAGCAGGAGCCATCGGGCCGATGAGCAAGACCCTTTCGCTTTCGCCGGACGTGAACAACCCCGGGTTCAGGTCGGTGACCTTCGACGAGGTCGCGGGCGCCTATTATGAGCAGGTGAAAGGCCTGGTCGACGGTGGCGCCGACCTCCTGCTTGTGGAAACGATCTTTGACACCCTCAATGCCAAGGCCGCCATATTCGCCATCCAGAAATATTTCCGGGATTCAAAAACGCCCGAGCTGCCGATCCTGATCAGCGGGACGATCACCGATGCCAGTGGCCGGACGCTCAGCGGTCAAACGCTGGAAGCCTTTTATGTCTCCGTCATGCACGCCCGTCCTCTGAGTGTCGGGCTCAACTGCGCGCTCGGAGCCGCGGAAATGCGGCCGCATATCGAAGAGCTGAGCCAGATCGCCGCCTGCTTTACTTCTGCCTATCCCAATGCCGGCCTGCCGAACGCCATGGGTGAATACGACGAGCAGCCCGAACAGACGGCGCACTTCATCGAAGACTGGGCCGAGAATGGGTTCGTCAATATCGTTGGAGGATGCTGCGGCACCACACCCGATCATATAAAACATATCGCCGAACACGTAGCCAGGGTCAGACCGAGGCCGCTGCCGGTGGTTGAAAAAGAATTAGCTTAACCTTATAATAGATCTTTTCGAAATGTCGACGGTTACAATAAAACCCTTTTTGCGTCTGTCCGGCCTCGAGCCGCTGGTATTGCGTCCCCTGACCAATTTCGTCAACGTTGGCGAACGCACCAACGTGACGGGGTCCAAGAAATTCGCCCGTCTTATCCGGGAGAATAAGTATGAAGAAGCCCTCAGCGTGGCCCGCCAGCAGGTGGAGAACGGCGCGCAGATCCTCGACGTAAATATGGACGACGCCCTGCTGGACGGCGAGAAGGCTATGCAGACCTTCCTGAACCTCCTTCAGTCCGAGCCCGATATCGCCAAGATCCCCATCATGATCGACTCGTCGAAGTTCTCGATCATCGAGGCCGGTCTTAAATGCGTACAGGGAAAATGTATCGTCAACTCCATCTCCCTGAAGGAGGGTGAGGAGAAATTCATCGAGCAGGCCATTATCTGCCGCAGCTACGGGGCCGCCGTCATCGTCATGGCCTTTGACGAGAACGGACAGGCCGACACGCTCCGCAAGAAAGTGGACATCAGCGAAAGAGCCTACAAGATCCTCACCGGGACCGTCGGCTTCGATCCGCAGGATATCATCTTCGATCCAAACATCTTCGCCATAGCCACCGGTATCGAAGAGCACAACAACTACGCCGTCGACTTTATCGAAGCGATAAAAGAGATCAAACAAAAGATGCCCCTGACCCGTATCAGCGGGGGCGTCAGCAATATTTCCTTCTCTTTCCGCGGCAACGAGCCCGTACGGGAGGCGATGCACAGCGTATTCCTCTACTACGCCATCAAGGCGGGTATGGATATGGGTATCGTGAACGCGGGTCAGCTGGTGGTATACGATGAGATCGAGCCCCGGCTGCGGCAACTGTGTGAGGACGTTATCCTCAACAGGAACCCCGATGCCACCGACAAGCTGCTCGCGTTCGCGGAAACGGTAAAAGCAAAGGACAAGGCCGAAGTGAAGGACGAGGCCTGGCGGAAAGGAACAGTGGAAGAACGGCTCAAGCATGCCCTCGTCAACGGCATCACCGAATACATCGACGCGGATACCGAAGAGGCCAGGCAGAAATACCCGAAGCCGCTCGACGTGATCGAAGGTCCGCTGATGGCAGGCATGGACGTAGTGGGCGACCTCTTTGGCAGCGGGAAGATGTTCCTGCCGCAGGTGGTCAAGAGCGCGCGCGTGATGAAGAAATCCGTAGCCGTGCTTACTCCCTTTATCGAGCAGGAGAAGGAAGAGCGTAAGAAGGCGGCAGGCGCAGATAATGTCGAGACCTCCAGTGCCGCGAAGATCCTGCTGGCGACCGTAAAAGGTGACGTACACGATATCGGCAAGAACATAGTAGGCGTCGTGCTCGGCTGTAATGGATATGACATCATCGACATGGGAGTAATGGTTCCTGCCGACAAGATACTGGAGACTGCTAAACGGGAGAAGGTCGATATCATCGGGCTTAGCGGCCTGATCACGCCATCGCTCGACGAAATGGTGCACGTAGCCCGGGAGATGAAGCGGCAGGACTTCGAAGTGCCCCTGTTGATCGGGGGAGCGACGACGTCCCGCATGCATACCGCGGTGAAGATCGCCCCGGAGTTCGAGAAAGGGGTCGTGCACGTCCTGGACGCCTCGAGAAGCGTCACGGTAGCCGGCTCGCTGCTGAGCCCCGAGCAGAAACCGCAGTTCCTGCAGACTATCCGTACCGAGTATAAAAAGCTGAAGGAAGACTTTGCCAGCAAGAAGACGGTCAAGCAATACCTCTCCTTTGGCGCTGCGCAGGAGAACAAGGTGAAGATCAGCTGGGATAGTTTCAAGCCGGTGGCACCGTCCTTTATTGGCACAAAAACCTTTGACGGCTACGACCTTGGCGAGATCGCCCACTATATCGACTGGGGTCCGTTCTTTATCACCTGGGAGCTGCACGGGAAGTATCCGCAGATATTGCAGGACAAGGTAGTAGGTGCAGAGGCTACCCGGCTCTTTAACGACGCGAATGCGCTGCTGAACCAGATCATCAAGGAGAAGTGGCTGAAACCCAGGGCAGTAATCGGATTCTGGCCAGCGAATTCGGACGGGAAGGATACGGTGTTTGTGAAGACGGGGCCCGGCAATCCGGCAGGAGAAGAGGTCAGGCTGGAATTTTTAAGACAACAGATAAAGAAAGCCGCCGATCAGCCGAATATTTCGCTGAGCGACTTCATCGCCCCGGCATCCACCGGAAAACAGGACCATATCGGCGCATTCGTCGTCAGCATCGAAGGCATTGAGCCTCATCTTCAGCGGTTTCAGGCCGCGCACGACGACTACAACAAGATCATGTTGCAGTCCCTGGCGGACCGGCTGGCGGAAGCCTTTACCGAGCTGCTGCACGAACGGGTGAGAAAGGAGTTCTGGGGCTATGCGAAGGAAGAGCGCCTGAGCAACGATAACCTGATCCGCGAGGAATACTCGGGCATCCGGCCGGCACCGGGCTATCCGGCCTGTCCCGACCATACCGAGAAAAGAAAGCTGTTCGCGATGCTGGACGCTACCAACCAGGCGGGAACTATCCTGACGGAGTCTTTGGCTATGTATCCGGCATCTTCCGTCAGCGGCTGGTACCTCGCCCACCCTGAAAGCAAGTATTTTGGGGTCGGTAAGATCGAGAAAGACCAGGTCGTCGACTATGCCAGCCGGAAAGGGATGTCACTCGAAGAGGCGGAAAAGTGGCTCAGGCCGGTGCTGGAATACGATGTTTGATAAAATTCGGTTATTTTTACAGGGTAGAAAGATTGGATTTTTTGACGCGATCGGCTTTTATTAACAGCAATTGGATGTGTTTTAGCTATGAGAAAGAATCTTAGTGTAATTTTTGCATGTCTGGCGTTGACATGCTGTCTGCCCGCATTTGCGTTTGCACAAAACGACCCTCCCAAGAAAAAGAAGAAACTCATAAAAGAGGTGTACCTCTCCTGGGGATATAACAAGGAATGGTATACGCATAGCAGCGTGCATATTTCCCAGCCGTCTCTTGGAAATGACTACACGATGGAGCACGTCAAATCCCACGACCACCCGGGCTGGGACGACGGCCTCTTTAACAAGGCGCTGAGCATCCCGCAGTACAACTACCGGCTCGGCTTTCTGCTGGACGAGAAGAGAGGGTGGGGTTTTGAGATCAACTTCGATCACACCAAGTATATCATCCAGGATCAGGACGTGCGGATAAAGGGCAGGATGGACAACCATCCTGTCGACACTTCGGTCGCCTTCAATGAGGCCAATGGCTTCTACTACTATCTCAACAACGGAGCCAATTTCCTGCTGTTCAATGTCACAAAGCGCTGGCATCTGCTGGCTACCCACGACCGGAAAGTGAAGGTCGATGGTTACGCTAAATGGGGCGTCGGACCTGTCATTCCTCACACGCAGAACGAATTGTTCGGCAAGGAGAACAAGCCCGGCTTCCAGCTCGGCGGATGGAATACCGGATTCGAGGGCGTCCTGCGGGCCACTTTCTTTAATGCATTTTACCTCGAATACTCCAACAAGCTGGACTATGCCCGCTACTCAGGCTTGCATATCTATGAAGGTAAAGCGCGCCAGGCCTTCGGGACCTATGAGATGATCCTTAGCTTAGGGGTAACGATCCCGACGACCCACGCCTGGTGGAAATAGGGATGAGCCGTTCGCGCAGAGGACGGCGGAAGATCACGCCGTCTTATATTGTTTGTACTTCTCAAACAGCCACCATTTTCTTTTCCGCCGTGGTATAACCCGGTAATTCGTCTTTATAAACGTGTCGATATGCTTTGCGGCGTCGGCGACGCTGTCGGTCAGCAGCACCAGCGCCATATCTTCCTTTGAGATAGTGCCCTGCTGAGCCATGTATTCCATATAGTCAAAAAGGGGCTGATAGTATCTCTTGCCAAAAAGCACGATAGGAAAGCGGACAAGCGTTTTTGTCTGAACGAGGGTCAGTGTCTCGAAAAATTCATCCATGGTTCCAAAGCCGCCGGGCATGATGACAAAGGCATAGGAATATTTTACCAGCATCACCTTGCGGACGAAGAAATGGTTGAAGGTGATCGACGTCTGGACGTAGGGGTTGGGCTTCTGCTCGAAGGGCAGCTTGATATTACAGCCGACGGAGGCCCCGCCCTGCTCGAAGGCGCCGCGGTTGGCTGCTTCCATTGTTCCCGGCCCTCCGCCCGTCATCGTCGTAAGACCGAGCGCCGCGATCTGCCGTCCCATCTCCCGTGCGCTTTGATAATGGGGATGGTCTTCTTTAAAACGGGCTGAGCCGAACACCGTCACGCATGGTCCGACAAAATGCAGCGTACGGAAGCCTTTTATGAACTCGCGGAAGACCCTCCATGCAAAGCTGAACTCATAGCCGCGGCTCTTGGGGCCTTCGAGGAACTGGGCGTCTTTAGGGCTGGCGGGGATTATCCTGTCTAGTTTTTCCATAATGACTTTCTTAGTAATTTGCGGACTCCCGCGCGGTAATTCCGCAGCTGTTCCTGCGGGGCTCGGGTATAAATATAAGGATTATGTCATCACTACGGATCGTAAGCTACAACGTTAACGGGCTTCGCGCCGCCATGAACAAAGGACTGGTCGAATGGCTGGCAACCGACCCTGCGGATATCGTTTGTGTGCAGGAGACCAAGGCACACAGAGACAATGTCGCGCATGCCCAATTCACGGAGATGGGTTTCCATGACTATTGGTTTCCGGCGCAGAAAAAGGGTTATAGCGGCGTAGCGGTGTTCAGCAAGATAAAGGCGGACCATGTCGAATATGGTACGGGGCACGAGATGAGCGACAACGAAGGGCGGGTGATCCAGTTGGACCTCGGCGATATACGGCTGATCAACGCCTATTTCCCTTCGGGGACTTCGGGAGACGAACGTCAGCAGTATAAATATGTGTGGCTGGATGAATTTCATGCGTACCTCGAGCAGCTGAAGAAAAAATACCCGCGACTCGTGCTGGTCGGGGACTACAATATTGCGCACAAAGAAATAGACATACACGATCCGAAGGGAAATAAGAACAATTCCGGCTTTCTGCCGGAGGAGAGGGCCTGGATGGACAGGTTCCTGGGCAGCGGCTGGATCGATAGTTTTCGCCATTTTCATGCGGAGCCTCACCGTTATAGCTGGTGGAGCCAGCGGTTCCCCACCGTCCGCGAGCAAAATAAAGGCTGGAGGATCGACTATATCAGTGTCACTGAGCCGCTGCGGGACCGGTTGCTGAGTGCCGATATCTATCCTCATGTCAAACAGAGCGACCATTGTCCCCTTTATGTGGAGCTCGCGCTAAAATAAAGAGAACGATGATCGTATATAACGTTACGAGCAAGGTCAGGTGGGATATTCTGGAAGGCTGGCTGAGATGGCAGCTGGAGGAGCAGATACCTGCGATAATGGCGACGCAGTTGTTCGACGACCATCAGCTCTACCGGCTGCTTGAGCAGGATGAGGAAGAGGGGCCGACCTTCGTTGCGCAGTTCTTCACCAGCACGCTGGACCGGTATCATCAGTTCGTGATCGAATTCGCTCCGGCCTTGCAGCAGCAGGGATATGAGAAATGGGGCACCGGATTTATCTCGTTCAGAACGTTGCTGGAATCGGTGTGAGAAGAAAATAAAAAATTAACATTCTGTGCACTATTTGTGGATAAGAATTGTGTCGCGGTAACAGAATCGGGAAATATTATGAATTCTTTCAAATCCTTGCCAGTCAAGGTTTTCAGCCGGAACCCGCTACAGCATTGTATTTCAGCGAACGAACGTAACCTTCACATCGGACTTTTACGAATGCCTGAGGCCGCTAAGCCTTACCCGACGCGGTTTACGGCGAGGTGAGCCGCGAGCAAAAAAATTTTGTTGGATAAAAAAAGCGGGTATATTTGTTGCTGCTAATTAAATAAAAAAATTACACTATGAACAAAGCTGAATTGATCGCAAAGATCGCCGATGACGCAGGCATTACAAAGACTCAGGCTAACGCTTCCCTCGATTCTTTTATTGAAGCAGTTACCAAAACGCTGAAAGGTAATGGAAAAGTAACCCTCGTTGGTTTCGGTACTTTTTCTGTATCGAAGAGAGCTGCCCGTAATGGTCGCAATCCTCAGACTGGTGCTGTGATCAAGATCAAGGCGAAGAAGGTTGCTAAGTTCAAAGCAGGTAAAGAACTCTCTGCCAAGTTATAAGTATTGTCTTCGGACAAGCCATCTGTGGTGGCTTCGGATAAGTCCGTCCTTCGGACGAGCCGCCACAGGCGGTAAAAAGCTCCGCTACCGGGCGTAAGTGCAGGTACCGGGGCTTTTATGTATCTTTACACGAACATATTAAATATATCATACCATGGGAAGAGGAGATAAAAAGACCAAGAAAGGAAAGATTTTCAAAGGCTCATTTGGCAAGAGCCGTCCTGCCAAGCCGGCTAAGAAAGCTGCGCCGGCTGCTGCTAAGGGAAAATAACATAATTCGGTCCAGCGTGGCGACTCGCATTCCGTCAGGGTGCGAGTCGTTGTATTTTCCACTGGCCGCTGGGCAGCAGACTATAGCATATTCTGTCGTGGAGGCGGCTGGGTCTGCCCTGCCAGAACTCAACCCTGACTGGTTTCAGCTGGTAGCCGCCCCAGTGTGGTGGACGGGTGATGGGTTTGTCCGAAAACTCCGCCCCCAGCCTTTTTTCGTTGTTTTCCAGCCATTCGCGGCTTTCGATGACCTCGCTTTGCGGGGAGGCCCAGGCTCCGAGGCGGCTGCCTTCGGGTCTGCTGTTGAAATATTCGTCGCTGATCGCCGGGCTCGTCTGTGATACGAGGCCGCTGATACGGACCTGGCGCTCGAGCTCTTTCCAGAAGAAGACGAGTGTGGCCCGGGGATTTTCCAGCAGCTGCTGGCCTTTCGAGCTGTCGTAGTTGGTGAAGAAGGTGAAGCCGGTTGGATCGAACCCTTTCAGCAGGACGATGCGGGCGTCGGGCATTCCGTCTGCTGTTGCCGTCGCGAGGGTCATAGCGTTGACCTCGTCGATGTCGGAATGGATGGCTTCCTGCCACCATTTATCAAACTGACCTATAGGATCGCCTGTTACCTCTTTCTCTGACAGCGTGCGCAGGCGGTAGTCCTTGCGGATATCTGCAATAGTGTTGGCCACGATGAAGAAGATGTTTGTGTAAAGATAAACAAAACACCGTTAGTCCAGGTTGTGCGGCATCCCCGAACCTTCCGGGCCGGTGATCCTGGCCAGCAGGCTTTCCATATCGCTTACGCGCCGCAGCTGGCTCTCGATCTTTTTGTTGTGTTCGGATATTTCCTGCAGGTCGTGGTTCAGCTCTTCGAGGAATGCGGTGCGTTTCTGAAACTGCTGGCGCTGAAAGTTCGCCTCCTTCAGTTTTTCCTCGGTATCGTTGAGGATGCGCGTCAGTCGTTGGTTCTCTTCGCGCAGGGAGATATAGCGCAGCTTCATTTCGTCGTGTTCCTTGCCCATCTTGAAATAAGACTCCTTCAGCTCGTCATAGTCGGCGCCGCGGTTGTACGGCTGGGTGAGATAGGCCTGTAATTTCTGGAGTTTTTCCTGCAGGGCGTTGTATTCTTCGTATACTTTGTCGAGGCGCTGCGCCATTTCGAGCGACAGCTGGTGCTGGTGCCGGAGATGACTGATCTCGGCCTCTTTGTCGACGAGGCTTTGGCCTGCGGCCCTGAGCTGCTCGTTGAGCTCTTCGTTGGTGCGTATGAGGTCCTGGGTCTTTCTTTCGGCCTCTTCGACGAGCCGGGTCTGCTCGAGCAGGCGGTGGATGCTGTTGTTGTGCTCGACCAATTTTTCCTGCGCCAGCTTCAGCTGGGTCAGGTAGTCGCTGCCGGCGTCGGGCTTGCTTTCGGCAGTTGTCCCGGCGGCCGGCTCGGGTTCTTCGTTGACTGCCGTGGCGGCGGCCAGCTTTGCCTCCGTCTCTTCCAGCTGGAGGCGGGTGGCTTCCAGTTCGGTGCGGAGGTCTTCGAGCTCTTTGCGGTTCTCGTCCACTTCGATCGACAGGATCTGCTCGGCTTCCTGGGCCTGGGACAGGCGTTCGCGCAGCTGCTGCTGGGCGCGCTCCTGCATATCCATATCGTTATAGTACTTTAATTTCCAGTTGTCGTTATCGCTGATGCCGGCGTTTTGGGACGGCTCGCTGATACGAAGGCTTCTTTTGGAGTTCCAGAAGAAGTGAATGGTGAAGCCGAGGATAAGGGCGCCCAGCTCACAGATAATGATCTCAGGCAGACCCATGGTCAGCTGGAATCCTAGTATTACGCTCAGGTTGTCTAGCATGATATTCATAATGGTTCGGGTTCGGAATAGAGTTTAGCCAAACTTGTTGGTTGGGATATAATAAATAATAAATGGTCTTCAATATGATCTCTTGGGATACTTCGATAAACAACGGTCTTGTTTTCCAGGGGATATTGACAGAGGGAGGCTGCAGGGCGTGTTCCTGGCAGATTAGCAGTGAGAACGAGGCTTCAAATTACTATCCTTTATGCAGATATGCAAATCAAATACGTATTAAGGATTGCCGTAAGAGGTTCTTCCCGGCCTTCGACGATAACCGGGTTAAAATCAATCCTTTACCAAAGTACCGACCCTTTCGCCGCGCACCACGCGCATGAGGTTGCCGGGCTTGTTCATGTCAAAAACGATGATCGGCAGCTGGTTTTCCATACAAAGTGTGAAGGCCGTCATGTCCATGACCCGAAGGTTTTTTGAAATACATTCCTGGAAGGTGATCGTCTCAAATTTCTTTGCGTCCGGCACCTTCTCGGGGTCTGCAGTATAGATGCCATCGACCCTTGTGCCTTTGAGGATCACTTCTGCATTGATCTCGATCGCGCGTAGCGAACCTGCCGTATCGGTGGTGAAATAGGGGTTACCGGTACCGGCCCCGAAGATGACCACACGGCCTTTTTCGACGTGACGAATGGCGCGGCGGCGGATATAGGGTTCTGCGATCTGTTCCATCTTGATGGCGCTCTGAAGACGGGTATAGACTCCGATCTTTTCGAGGCCTGCCTGCATGGCCATACCGTTGATAACGGTGGCGAGCATTCCCATATAATCGCCATGGGCCCTTTCGATACCGGTCTCGGCCTCGTTCATGCCGCGGTAGATATTGCCGCCGCCGATGACGATGGCGACCTGCACACCCAGCTTCACAATGCTTTTGATATCTTTTGCGTATTGAGCGATAACTGCGTTATCAAAACCAAAACTTTTGTCTCCCATCAGGGCTTCTCCGGACAATTTCAGCAAAATACGCTTGTACTTAGGCACCATGGTAGTTGGACTCGTGATTCTAAAGGTGAATTAACTCTTTTGGGCTTCTGGATTGCGAAGATAAAAAAAGGCCGTCTAATTTTAGACGGCCTTGATAATTTATCCTAATTGAACTCTCTTGAACTGGGTGACCTTTGCGGAAGCGTCGACTCCTTTCAGATAGTCGCCGACCGTCTTTGAGGCATCTTTTACAAAAGGCTGAGCCATCAGGGTATTCTCCTTGAAGAAGGCGTTCAATTTGCCGACGGCGATCTTGTCGATCATTTCGTCGGGCTTGCCGGCCATTTTGGGATCGTTCTTGATCTGTTCGGTCACGATATCTTTCTCACGGGCTACCACTTCAGCAGAAACGGAATCCGGATCCACTGCCACGGGGTTCATAGCTGCGATCTGCATGGCCATGTCCCTGCCGGCTTCGAGGACGGAGGGGGTATTTTTGGTCAGGCCGACGAGCACGCCCATGCGGTAGGCACCATGGATATAGGCTGCGACGCCTTCGGCATCTATTCTTTCAAAACGGGCCAGCTGGATCTTCTCACCGATGCGGGCTACCTGGTCATTGATCTTGTCGCCCACGGTTGCGCCGTCCAGCGGGGATGCCAGCAGCTCTTCGAGGGTCTTGACATTGCCCTTCAGGGCTGCGTCGGCGATGCTCTGTGCAAAAGCAACGAAATCGGCATTTTTTGCTACGAAGTCGGTCTCACAGGCGACGGTAACGATAAAGCCGGTTTTGTTATCGGCCGTAGTCGTTGCGATGATCACGCCTTCTTTTGCTTCACGGTCGCTACGGAGAGCAGCAACTTTCTGTCCCTTCTTACGGAGGTAGTCGATGGCCTTTTCGAAGTCGCCATCGCTTTCTACCAGTGCCTTGCGGCAATCCATCATGCCGGCACCTGTGGTCTGGCGCAGCTTGTTGATATCTGCTGCTGTTATAGTTGCAGTTGACATATTGTTATTTTTAAGTGTTCTTATTATAAAACCCGTCGATCGCTGCTGTTTAGCGGGGCGAGCCGGTGCGGCGGGGCCCGGAATTCGGAACCCTGCGTTTGGGCTGGCTGGTGCCTTTCACCTTTTCACCACGGCTACGGCTGGTCTCGCTCTCTGCTTCCGCCTGGATGCGGGCGGCCTTCCTTTCATTCTCGTCGCTGCCAGCGTCTTCTACGTCCTCTTCCTTGGCTGCCTGTCTTTCGGCCAGGCCCTCTGCGATAGCGGCGGTAACATAGTTCACGATGATCGCGATGGATTTCGTGGCGTCGTCATTGGCCGGAATAGCGAAGTCGACCTTGTTGGGGTCGCAGTTGGTGTCAACCATTCCAAAGGTTGTGATACCCAGGCGTTTGGCTTCTGCCAGCGCGATGTGCTCGTGACCAATGTCAACGATGAACAGTGCGGCGGGAACACGACCCAGCTGAGCGATACCACCCAGTACCTTTTCCTTCTTGTCCTTCTCGCGGGTCAGCGTGAGGCGTTCTTTCTTGGTGATGCTGTCGAACGTACCGTCGTTGAGCATTTTCTCGATGCTTTGCATCTGCTTGACGCTCTTGCGGACGGTGTTGAAGTTCGTGAGCATACCACCCAGCCACCTTTCGGTAACGAAGGGCATGTTCACTTTGCGGGCGCTCTCGGTAACGATCTCCTTCGCCTGCTTCTTGGTGCCGACGAACATGACCTTCTTACCGCTCTTTGCGATCTGCTTCAGGGCAGCTGCAGCCTCCTGGAGGCTTTCGGTAGTCTTGTTCAGATCGATGATATGGATACCTTTCTTCTCGGCAAAGATATAAGGCAGCATTTTGGGGTTCCACTTCTTACGCAGGTGTCCGAAGTGAACACCGGCTTCAAGGAGTTGCTGTTGTAATGAAGTGTTATTTTCCATTGTATGATTTTGTTAGATGTGGCCCCCCTTGCAGGGGGCCTTTGAATTATTTCAATTATTGGACGGACAAAAGGCCCGGGTCTGTTAACGTTTGCTGAACTGGTAGCTCCTTCTCGCCTTCTTACGACCGGGTTTCTTACGCTCAACCGCTCTCGGGTCGCGACGCAGGAGGCCGGCGGCCTTCAGCGCGGGGCGAAATTCTGCATTGACTTCGAGCAGCGCGCGGGCGATGCCCAGCTTGGCAGCTTCAGCCTGGCCTTTCATACCACCGCCGGCGGCGTTGATCTTGACGTCATATTTGTCCAGACCTTCGATCGTCTTCAGTGGCAGTTCCACCTGGTTCTGCAGATATACGAGGGAAAAATATTCTTTATAGCTTTTGTCATTGATCGTGATCTTGCCTTCACCCCTGGTGAGAAACACGCGGGTTACTGCCTCTTTACGACGACCAACTGCATTTTTTTGCTTTTCCATTATCTAAAAAATTAGAAAGTTAATGTTTTGGGTTGCTGAGCCGTGTGCGGATGCTGGGCGCCGGCGTACACGAAAAGTTTCTTGAACATCTTGCGGCCCAGGCGATTCTTCGGCAGCATGCCCTTGACAGCCCTTTCGATCACGGCGTCGGGGCGGCGTTTCAGCAGGTTCTTTGCGGCCTCTTCCTTTTTCCCGCCGGGGTAACCGGAGAAGTTGATGTAGATCTTGTCTTCCAGCTTGTTACCGGTAAAGATGACCTTGTCGGCGTTAATTACTACGATGAAGTCACCGCAGTCGACGTGGGGAGTGTAATAGGCCTTGTTCTTGCCACGCAGAATGGCGGCGATCTTGGAACACATACGACCTACGGTTTGATTAGTACCGTCCACAACATACCAGTCGCGCTTAACGGTAGCCTCGTTCGCATGTTTGGTTGTGAAATGTAATTTGCTCATTTTCTTTTGTTTTTACATTAAACTGTTGCTATCCCAACAGCCTTAAATAATGATCTTTCCGGGACAGGACGGCGTCTCCCTTCGGTGACGGCATGGACCGCTGTTTCCGCGGCCACCGTGTCCTGCCTTTCGAAAGGAGTGCAAAGGTAGTTGGAAATCGGGCGATGTTCCAAGAAAAACCGGACCTATTTTGAAGGGGAGTATTATAACATATTGATTTACAATAAAAATTTTGCCCGGTATAAAAATTGGTTCCTCGGGGGAGGATCGCTAATACCTGACGTAGGTCCTGACATACAGATCGCAGCACGGATCGTGCATGACCAGGGTATCGCTGGTCACCGTATATTGATAATACAGGTGCGGGGGGGTGAAGACGAGCGTCGGCAGTGGATTCGCAGGGCCGCCGGGGTTAAATATAGAAGCGAAGGTTCCGGAACCGGTAGTTCTGGCATTGGTCATGGTCTGCCAGGTCGAGTCGGAATTCAACGAAAAAATGCATACGGAATCTTTGGGAGGATAGATCGTAGTGCCGGCAAAGCCGCCTACGGCCTTTACCAGTCTCCAGCGCCCGATGATGGAGTTTTTCGCGGAGGTGGGGGCGCTGTGTTTGGAACAGGCGACAACGACCATCATCAGGAAAAGGCATGGGAGCAAGGATCGCATGGTTCTTTTTTTAGGATGACAATGATGGTGGAAAAAACGTTGGTCGTACCTTCACGAAAATTTATTTCCATGTCCACGTCCACACCTATCCTTTCGCTGGGGCGCAGCAGCTTTGGCAATCCCGAGAACAAAGGTCGTCTTTTATCTGACGAAGAGGCGCATGCGCTGCTCAACGAATGGGTGCCCAACGAGCGGCTGCGGCTGCACATGAGGCAGGTGGGCGCGGTGATGAAGGCCTGGGCTCTCGAGCGCGAAGGGGCCGACCAGCAGGAGGCCCGGAAATGGGAGCAGGCGGGACTGCTGCACGACGCCGACTGGGAGAAGCACCCGGAGTCACACTGCCGCGTCATCATCGAGAAGCTGGAGCAGCTGAATGTCGACCCCGAAGTCATCCACTGCATCGCCTCTCACGGACCGAAATATTTTGGCGTCGAGCCGGACAACACCATGGACAGGATGATCTATGTGTTCGACGAGCTTTCGGGGTTCATCCACGCGGCCGCGCTGATACGGCCCACCCGATATGAAGGAATGGACGTGAAGAGTATTATGAAGAAGCTGAAGACGCCGTCCTTCGCTGCCCAGGTCAGCCGCGACGATATCAATGACGCCATCAGCCGAATCAATATTCCGCTGGAAGAGATCATTCAGTTCGTCATCGACCATCAGAAGGACGTCGTATAGACAGGCCCGTTAAAAGTCGATCCCAAACCACTTCTTTCTTTCCTTTTTCTGGTATTTGTCGTAGTTAAACTTGTATAGCTTACCCGGCCGGTGGGGCACGTCTGTCTCGAGCTCGCCCGTATCCTCGAGCAGGTCCATCGAGAAGAACTTCTTCCGGAAGTTGCGGCGGTCCAACTTGACGTCCAGGATAGCCTCGTAGAGATTCTGCAGCTCACGCAGGGAGAACTTTTTGGGCAGGAGACTGAAGCCGAGCGGGTGTTCCTGAATCCGTTTTTGCAACCAGGAATAGCAGACGTCGAGGATCTTGCGGTGGTCGAAGGCCATTTCGGAGATCGTGGTCACGCGGTGCCAGTGCAGTTCGTTGGCGAGGATCTTCAGCTGGTGGTGTTCGATATTGATGAGTGAACAGTAGGCGATGGTGACAACGCGGGCGGCGGGGTGACGGGAGACCTCGCCAAAAGCTTTTACCTGCTCGAGGTAGACGTCGTCCATGCCTGTACGTTCGCGAAGTATCCGGTAGGCCGCTTCGTCAAGGTCTTCGTGGTTGTTGACGAGATCGCCGAGCAGGGACCACCTGTTCTCGAATTTTTCCAAGTCGGATTTGATCAGCAGCACTTTCAGCTCGTTGTCGTCAAAACCAAATATCACGCAGTCCACAGAAATACCGATGATCCCATCGCTCTCCAGTTGTCGGAGGATGGTCTTTATGTTTTTCTGACTTGCGGCAGCGTTGTCCGTTGAAGACGGATCTTCGTTAGGTAGTATTTCAGGGTTCATTCAACAACTAATTTATACAAAATTGGTCGGAGCCCGATTCGTACCTTCCCGAGCCCCGCGAAGGGAGCGAACGAGAAGGAGTGTGGCGAAGCAGCTCCGACGAAGTTCTCCCCGAGGCCGAAAGTACAGATATTATGGTATTGGGGTGAAAAATTATATTCTCCGGAATTTTTTGCCCCACTTCATTTAGAAGTCGATTCACTTAACTTTATGCCATAAATTCCGCTTATGTACTCGCCAGACCAGACCCACCAGCTTCAAAAACAGACCACCGATCTTCTTGCGCTCGCCTCAAAATCGGCGCCGGCCCTCGCAGAGTGGCTGGAGAAGGGGACCAAAAAGGTGGACCATCTGGAGCAGCTGAGGGATGTACTGCGCTTTCATGAATACCGCTATGCCATATTGAACGATCCCCTTATTTCCGACTTCGAGTATGACACCCTGTACAAGGCGCTGGAAAAGGCCGAGTCGGAACATCCCGGCCTGGTGACGCCGGACTCTCCTACCCAGCGGGTGGCCAGCGGGCTGACGAAGGAATTCCCGACGGTACAGCACCTGGTGCCGATGCTGTCGCTGGAGAACTCCTACAATGAGGACGACCTCCTCGACTGGGACCGGAAAGCCCGCGAGCTCACGGGCCTGGACGAACTGGAATATTGCATAGAGCCCAAATTTGACGGCGCCAGCATCTCGCTGACCTACGAGAACGATCGCCTTTCGAGAGGGGTTACCCGGGGTGACGGCGTCGCGGGAGACGAGATCACTACCAATATTAAACAGATACGGTCGGTGCCGTTGTCGGCGGCCTTTTCCCGCTATGGGATACAGCTTATCGAGATCCGGGGGGAAGTATTGATGAACAAGAATAGTTTCAAACGATACAATGACCAGCTGGCCGAGCAGAACCTGCCTCCGCTGGCCAACCCGCGCAATGCGGCAGCGGGAAGCCTGCGGATAAAGGACCCAAGAGAGGTGAGCCGCCGCAACCTGGAAGCCTTCCTCTACCATGTCGCCTATTTTACCACACTGGAAGGCTGGCAGGTCACAGACGGGCATATGGCCGCCCCGGGAGAAGAGCCAACGGGTGAGACGGCCGAAGGTGAAAAGCCGGCCGCGGGCGGGAGATCACGCCGGGCAGCCGACCTGCCGGTCCACGAGGCGTTGAAGAGCCACAGCGGGTCTTTGAAGATGTTATGGGATCTCGGTTTCCGGAGCCCGCAAAAAGAAAAAAAGGTAGTGAAAGGCATCCGTGCCGTCATAGACTACTGCCATGAGTTCGAAGCCACGAGGGACGACCTTCCATATGAGATAGACGGCATGGTCATAAAGGTGAACTCCATCGCCCTGCAGGACAGGATGGGAATGACCACGCACCATCCGCGCTGGGCCATAGCCTTCAAGTTCAAAGCGCGTCAGGCGACCAGCACGCTGCGCCGGGTCGAATTTCAGGTTGGCCGGACGGGAAGCATTACGCCGGTGGCGAAGATCGATCCTGTTCCCCTGAGCGGCGTGACCGTTAGCTCGATCTCCCTGTTCAACGAAGACGTCGTAAAAGAGAAGGACCTGATGATCGGAGACCAGGTCCTCGTAGAAAGAGCCGGCGACGTCATTCCCTATATTGTCAAGCCGTTGGCCGAGGTCCGGACGGGTAATGAGACGTCTATCGTATTCCCGACCAAATGTCCGGTATGTGATCACCGCCTGGTAAAGCCCGAGGGCGAGGCCGTCTGGCGTTGCGTCAACATCAACTGTCCGGCCCAGGTAGTCGAACGGATCATCCATTTCGCCAGCAAGGACGCGATGGATATCCGCAGTTTTGGCGACGCGAATGTCAGGAAGTTCTACGAGCTGGGCTTCCTGAAGGACATCCCGGGTATCTATCGTCTTCCGTATGAAAAGATACAGACGCTGGAAGGCTTTGGCCCCAAAAGTGTCAGCAACCTGCAGTCGGCGGTCGACGCATCCCGGCAGCAGCCGCTGCACAGGCTGATCTTCGGTCTTGGCATCCGTTATGTCGGAGAGACCACCGCAAAAACGCTCGCCGCAGCGGTGGGAGATCTGCGGGAGTTTGCCGACTATTCGCTGGAAAGCCTGCAAAACCTGGAAGACGTCGGTATAAAGGTCGCAACGAGCGTATACCAGTTCTTTCACAATCCCGACAACCTCCGCCTGCTGGAAGAGCTGGAATCTCTGGGGCTTAACCTGAAAAGTTCGAAATCCGCGGCGACGGGCGGAGGCAACCTGAATGGGCAAACGTTCTTATTCACCGGGACGCTTAGCCGGCTCCGGCGGTCAGATGCCGAGGAGACCGTTGAGAAGAACGGGGGTAAGCTGCTGAGCGGTGTAAGCAGTAAGCTCAACTACCTTGTGGTCGGCGAGGACGCCGGCAGCAAGCTGGAAAAGGCCAAAAAAATACCCTCCATTCAAATACTCACGGAAGACGAGTTCATCAAGCTGATGTCGGTGTCGTAAAGCCGCGCAAAAAGCACGCGGCGCGCCAAAAACATATAAGATTATTTTCTTACGTTACTGGTAAATCGAAATTCTTTTTCGTAACTTTAAGAAAATTGATAGGCATGATTAGAAAACTCACCGGCGAAGTGTGGAAACCATTGCAGTTTCCCGGCTGGAAACAACTCCGAAAAAAGTATGCGCTATCTTCCCTGGGCCGTGTTGCCAGCTACTCGGAAGATGTGCTTGCCGATGGAAAATTGCTCAACGGCAGTTTGACCACCGGCTACAAGACATTGAACCTGCACCGGCCAGGCAACAACGGCACTCTCTACATTCATCGTGAGATCGCCCGTTTGTTCCTGCCGAAGGGCTCATTGAAGCACAAGTATGTGATCCATCAGAATCACAACAAGCTTGACAATGCTTCAAAGAACCTGAAATGGGCAACGCTGGAAGAGATGATCGATCACCAGCAGAAGAGTCCGGCCAAGATCGCTTACAAGAAGGTTCAGGCGAACCGTACTGTGGGCTTAAAGCTGACGGCTTCTCAGGTAAAATCGATCAAGAAGACGCTTTCCAGCAAGAACAGGCAGTTGACCATTAAGAAGCTCGCCGAAAAGTACAAGGTCAGCGAAATGACCATGTATCGGATCAAGAGCGGGGAGAACTGGGGAAGGATCAAATAAGCTCCTTTCTATTCCCGGTAGCAATTACGAAAGAAACGCAAGACTGGTGTTAACCGATAGACTGAGAATTCAAAACTATGCTGCAAGCTTCCACGGTCAGGTTCCTGAAAGACCTTAAAAAGAACAACAACAAGCCCTGGTTTGAAAGAAATAAGCAAGTTTACCTGGACGCAAAAGAGGACATCGAACTTTTTGTAGAGCAGGTGATCGAGGGTTTAGGAAAAATAGACGCTGACATAAAACCCCTCCACCCGAACGACTGCACCTATCGCATCTACCGCGATGTCCGTTTCTCCAAGGACAAAACTCCTTACAAATCCAACATGGGCGCTTACCTCAACAAGGGCGGCAAAAAATCGCCGACAGCCGGTTACTATATGCATATAGAACCGGGTCGGAACATGGCCGGCGGCGGGCTTTGGATGCCCATGGCTCCGGAACTCAACAAGGTCCGGCAGGAGATAGATTATAACTTTTCAGAATGGTCGAAGATCGTCGGGGACCGGACCTTTAAAAAGGTCTTTCCTGATGGCCTTGAGAAGGAAGAGATATTATCAAGACCTCCCAAGGGCTACAACGACGAGAACCCGGCTATCGAATTCCTGAAATTGAAAAGCTTTATTGTCACCCGGACCTTCACGGACGCAGAAGTCCAAGCCAAATCCTTTCTGAAAGAGATTTTAAAGACCTTTGCCACGATGGGCGATCTTGTTCATTTCCTGAATCGCTCGCTCGAGTAACAATTATTCGAGGACCAGACGCGGTCCTGCACGACCTTATACATAGAAAAATAAAAGCCCCCTCCCGGGGGCTTTTACATACTGTCCACTCCGAAACCTGACGGCGTCTAGAGGAGATTTTTTCCGACAAGGTATTCTGCTATCTGAACCGCGTTGGTAGCAGCGCCTTTCCGGAGGTTATCACTTACTACCCACATATTTAGCGTATTGGGCTGGGTCTCGTCCCGTCTCAGCCTTCCGACGAACACCTCGTCCCTTTCGTGTGCGTCCCTGGGCATCGGATACTGCTGTGCAGCAGGATCATCCACTACGACAACGCCGGGCGCCTTGCCGAGCAGCGCCTTTACTTCTGCCAGGTCGAAGTCGTTCTCAAATTCGACATTCACAGACTCGCTATGGCCGCCCATTACCGGGATACGAACCGTCGTCGCCGTAACCCGGATAGAATCGTCGCGCATGATCTTCTTTGTCTCGTTGACCATCTTCATCTCTTCCTTGGTATAGCCGTTGTCGAGGAATACATCGATCTGCGGGATGGCGTTGAGGTCAATGGGATATTTGTAGGCCATCTCACCCTGTACGCCTTTTCTTTCGTTCATCAGCTGGGCCACCGCCTTGACGCCGGTGCCGGTGACGCTCTGGTAGGTAGAGACGACGATCCTTTTTATCTTATATTTCTTGTGCAGCGGGTTGAGGGCGACCACCATCTGGATAGTGGAGCAGTTGGGGTTGGCGATGATCTTGTCGTCGCTGGTCAGGGCATCGGCGTTCAGTTCGGGGACGACGAGCTTTTTGGTCGGGTCCATACGCCAGGCTGAGGAGTTATCGACGACGGTGATTCCTGCTGCCGCGAATTTGGGCGCCCATTCCAGGGAAGTGCTCCCGCCAGCGGAGAAGAGGGCCACAGCAGGCTTGGCTGCGATCGCATCGTTGGCGCTTACGACCTTGAATTTTTTTCCCTTGAACTCTACTTCCTTGCCGATGGACTTTTCAGACGCTACGGGAAAGAGCTCTGTGACGGGAAAATTCCGTTCAGCCAATACTTGCAACATTTTTGTTCCTACCAGGCCGGTGGCGCCTACAACTGCGACTTTCATTTTTTTATCGGTTTTTATTAAAAAAAAGAAGCCTTCCACTGCGGGAAGGCTCTTATTATCTTGTCACACAAAACAACTAAAGCTTTTCCCGCTGCGGGAAGCACTTCCTGGTCTGCTTTGTATGTTTCATTTTGTTCATAACGGGGCCAAAAATAAAGAGGATGCTTCTTAAATCCAAATTTTTTCCTGCTTAGCGTTGGTTCTTTGCGGTGCGCCCACTGCGTGGGCGCTAACCGGGGCTAATGTCGGCGGCGCTGGGCGCCGCAAAACTCGTTACACGAGCTTTATGTCGAAATTGACGAGATCCACAAACTGCCGGATCCTTGCGTCGATATCCGCGCGCGTAACCTCCTTCAGCCGGTTGGGACCAAACTTCTCCACGCAGAAGGAGGCCATGGCCGAACCGACGATGATGGCTGTCTTCATATTGTCGAAGGAGATGTCACGGGTGGCTGCAATATGACCCATAAAACCGCCTGCAAACGTGTCTCCGGCTCCCGTGGGATCGAATACTTCTTCCAGGGGCAGCGCCGGCGCTACGAACACCTGGTCACCGTGGAAGAGAAGTGCGCCGTGCTCGCCTTTCTTGATGATAACGAACTTAGGACCCATCTTCATGATGGCGCGGGCCGCCTTGACGAGGGAGAACTCTCCGCTGAGCTGGCGTGCTTCGCTGTCATTTACCGTCAGCACGTCCACCATCGTGATCAGCTGCCTGAGGTCGTCCAGGGCATTGTCCATCCAGAAATTCATGGTGTCCATGGCGATCAGCCTCGGGCGCTGCTTCATCTGCCTGATCACGTTGATCTGGAGGCTGGGCAGGATGTTCCCCAGCATTACGAATTCGCTTCCCTGGTAGCTATCGGGTACCACGGGGTTAAAGTCCAGAAAACAGTTGAGATCCGTCACCAGGGTGTCCCGGGTATTCATGTCCATATGATACCTGCCACTCCAGAAGAAAGATTTTTTGTCCTTTACCCTTTCTACGCCTTCCAGGTTGACGCCGCGCGCAGCCAGCTGGTCCAGCTCTTCCTGGGCAAAATCGTATCCGACGATGGATATTTGGTTGATGGGTTTTACAAAATTGCTGGCCGCCCAGGCTACATAGGTGGCGGCTCCGCCTACGATCCAATCTGTCTTTCCGAAGGGGGTCTCGATGGCGTCATAAGCCATGGATCCGACTACAATTAATGACATTACGCTGTTTTTAACTTGAATTTATGTCTCTTCAATGGTGAAGTAGAATCCGGGGAACCCGGATTTGGGCTGCAACTTAGGTAATAATTGGCTAACAGTCGTTAGCATTTTATATCTTTATGCGCCTCGCAGGTCGAGGGCACAACAACTATGGCAAAGATCCAGGGCAAACGGAACAGCACGAAGAAGGAGGTGATCATCGAAAAGGCTTCCCGCCTATTCCGGGAGAAAGGTTTTGGGGCTGCGTCCATGCGCGATCTGGCGGAGCACGTGGGGGTGGAGGCCGCCAGCCTGTACAATCATATCCAGTCCAAGTCGGAGATCCTGCAGACCATCTGTTTTAAGGTGGCCAATGAGTTCATGACGAACCTGGAGGCGGTGGAAGCCAGCAATCAGTCCACGCTGAAGAAGATGGAGGCTATTATCCGGCTGCATATCCGGATGATGCTCGACCAGTACGAATTTGTCTATATCGCCGACCACGAATGGCGGCATTTGCCGGAACCCTATCTATCCAATTTCCTCAACCAGCGGCGCAACTACCGCAAACGGCTGGGGGATATTCTCGAGGAGGGCATCGGCAAGGGAGAAATAAAAGCCATCGATCCTTATGTTGCGGTCCTGGTGATCCTGTCCGCGATAAGCGGCATCGATTCCTGGCAGCGCAGCAGAAAAAGCACCAGCGCCGAAGCGCTGGAGTCGAATATGGTAAAATACCTCATCGAAGGACTAAAGAAATAACGTGGCGAGCCATTTCAGAACACTAACAATAGAAGACGTCCGCCGGGAAACGGCCGATTGTGTATCGATAGCTTTTACGGTGCCCGAAGATCTGAAAGAAGAATTCTCTTTCCACCAGGGGCAGAACGTCACCGTCCGCGTCAACATCAATGGCCAGGAGGTACGACGCTCCTACTCCATCTGCAGCAGCCCCCTCGATGGCGAGCTGCGGATCGCGGTCAAGAAGGTCCCGTCCGGCGTCTTCTCCACCTATGCCAACGAACAGCTGCAAAAGGGGCATACCCTCGAAGTCCTGCCCCCCACCGGGAAATTCTACACGGAATTAAACGCAAAAAACCGCAAGCACTATCTGGCTTTTGCCGCGGGCAGCGGGATCACGCCCATCCTCTCGCTGATAAAGACGACGCTCGCCCTCGAGCCCGACAGCAGCTTTACCCTCGTCTATGGCAACCGCCAGCGGCAGTCCATCCTCTTTCGCGAAGAGCTGGAGTCGTTGAAGAATCGTTATATCCGGCGGCTCAGCATCCATCATATCCTCAGTCGCGAAAAGGTGGACATTCCCCTCCACCAGGGCCGTATCGATGTGGGGAAATGCGGGGAGCTGTGCGGGAGGCTGATCGACCTGACGACCGTGGACGAGGTTTTTCTCTACGGGCCGGCCGAAATGATCTTTACCGTCAGGGACTGGCTGCACCAGCAGGGTATCGAACAGAAGAAGATCCATTTCGAGCTGTTCCAGACCCAGACCGGCGAGCCGGGAGTGGGCAAAGAGCTGGCCGGTAAGACCGCCGAAAGCCTGGTCCCGGGAGAGGCGGCCCACGAAAAACTGAGCCAGGTCACGGTACGGCTGGACGGGGTAAGCCATGAATTCCAGCTGCCCTATGACGGGGCGTCGGTGCTCGATGCCGCGCTGACGGAAGGCGCCGACCTGCCCTTCGCCTGTAAGGGCGGGGTCTGCTGCACCTGCAGGGCCAAGCTGATCGAGGGAAAGGTCGAGATGGAGGTCAACTATGCACTGGAGGCCGACGAGGTGGCGGCGGGTTTCATCCTCACCTGTCAGTCGCATCCGCGAAGCGAGAGGGTCGTGATCGACTTTGATACGAAATAGAAAAATAAACCCCGACAGAAGCCGGGGTTTTTCAATTATCAGGAGGGGCCGTTAGTATCCGGGATTCTGAGCAAGTAAAGGGTTGAGGTCGATCTGTGACTGCGGTACGGGAAATAGCAGCTGATAGTCCTGAACGTGATACAGTATGTTGCCATTAGCATCTTTTTGCGCATTCATAACAGCCTTGGCTTTTCCTGTCCTCAGCAGGTCAAACCAGCGTATGCCTTCAAAAGCCAGCTCAAGCCTTCTTTCGGTGTCGATGACCTGCGCCATATCCGTCTGGCTGGCTGCTGTTGTAGGGGTCAGATTGGCGCGGGCGCGTACCCTATTGACCTGTATCGCTGCGTTCGCTATGTCTCCCTTGGCGTTGTAGGCTTCGGCCCGCAGCAACAGGATATCCGCCAGTCGGATCATATACATGTTGTTGAGGCCGTTGTTCGGGTCTGTATACTTGGATAATACCGGGTAGACAGTCGGTGTCGTCCAATACTTATCGGGCCAGCCATAGTTGACGAAGGTAATGGACGCATTCTTTCGAGTGGTATCTCCGTCCGCGTCAAAGGCCTTGATAAGGTCATTGGTCGGGGTTTCGAATTTCTTCCAGCCGTCCCCGATGAATTGGGAGGGTACCCAGTTACCCACACTGCTGCTATAGCCGTCATACTGCAGCTCCCAGATCGATTCGCTGTTGTTCTTGTGGTTGATATCGAACAGGTCGCGATACTTGGGCAGCAGCGAATAGAACGGTATGGCCTGGTCACAATAGTATGCCACGGAATCCCAGTTGGCGGGCGCTCTTGTAGCATAGACCTTGGCAAGCAGGGCATTGACCGCGCCTTTGCTGACGGTAAATTTTGACGGATCGACATTGGGATCAAGAACGGAAGCCCGCGCCGCCCACAGATCGCTCAGTATGGCATCATATACAGTATCCACCCCCGAACGAAGCCCTCCCGAAGATTTGATCAGCGACTCGGAGCTGGTGGCGTCCAGCGGGTTGATCACCAGGGGCACGGCGCCAAAAAGGCGTACCAGGTCAAAATATTCAAATGCACGCATGAATTTTACCTGTCCCAGTATCTGGTTTTTCATGCCAGCAGACATTGTCGGGCTCGTGCTCGGAGATATCTGGAAGATCGCGTTGTTGGCAGCGCCGATGACAGAATAATAGTCGCTCCAGTCCCGTGAGATGTTCCCATTGAGCGAGTTGTAGGTGAACAGATCGAGGGCCATATTGTCGGGGTTGTCACCGCCGGCATAGCAATTGTCCGAAACCACATCACCGTTAGTGATGCGATCAAGTACATTCACCTCGATACCGGGTCCATACCCTGCACCCTTAAATGCGCCGTAGACGCCCTGCAGCAGGCCCTGGGCAGTCGTCAGGGTGAGGGTGGAATCGGGCTTGGCCGGCGTTTCGGTATATGTAAGGGGATGTTTATCCAGCAGCTTGGTGCAGCCCGTAAGCGCCATCACAAGCAGCGCTGCCCAAAAGGCGGTTCTATTTATGCTCGTATGTCTCATGATCAATAATTTATTTTAATTATTTTAAGCTAACATTCAATCCCACCATGAATATTTTGGACTGCGGATAGGCGCCGCTGTCCAGGCCCAGGGAAATATTCCTTGCGTCATTATCGGTGCTCGCGGTACCGTTGGGATTGACTACGATCGGGCTCCCGGCTGAATTGACTTCCGGGTCAAAGCCTTTATAGCCGGTGATCGTGATCAGGTTGTTACCGGACACATAAAGGGTTGCAGCGGACAGTCCGATCTTGTCAAGCATCTTCGGGTTGAACCTGTAAGAGAGCGTAATGGTCTTGAACCGCAGATAGGAGCCATTCTCCAGGAAACGGGTTGAAATAAGAGAGTTATTCGCCCAGCCTACACCGGGGATGTCTGTAACGTCACCTTTCTTTCTCCACCTGCGCAGGATGTCGGAACTCTGGTTGGCGGAATTTAGCATCGATATGGCCTCCATCCTTTCCACATTATAGATCTTGTTCCCTGCAGATCCCTGAACGAATACCGTCAGGTCGAAATTCTTGTACGACACAGTATTTGTCATGCCGTAGGTAAATTTCGGCTGAGCGTTCCCGATGAGACGGCGTGAACCCGGGTCCGGATTGTCCGACAAGGTATCGGCCTTGGTCTCGTATAGTTCGTGGCCGGTGTTCGGATCGACGCCCCGGGCCACATACCCATAATACTCTCCCAACCCATAACCCGTCGCAAGGGAAATAGCATGCTGAGGAGTTCCCGCGCCGTTGAGAGACACGTCGCCGTAGCTTGGGGAGTTCTGTATCCCAAATAGCAAACTGGTCACCTTGTTCCGGTTGACCGAGAAAGTGAGGTCCGTTGTCCACCGGAAATCGCCTTTGACGATATTTCGTGTAGAGACCAGGAATTCACCCCCTATATTCCGCATGGTGGCCCCATTGATCGGGGCATTGGGGAATCCTGTAGAGGCAAGCAGCGGCACCGCCCATAAGACGTCCTTTGTCTTCTTGATATAAAAATCGCCGGAGAAGAATATTCTTCCGTTAAAGAGCGTTGCATCCAGACCGATATTGGTCTGTGAACTCTTTTCCCATGTCAGGTTCATTGGCGCCTGGGTGTATGGACGAGGAGATCCTGTAAGCGAATCATTGCTGACCGTTATATTGTACAAGGGTACGTAGCCATAGCTGCCGATGCCCTCCTGGTTACCATTCTGACCCCATCCCGCCCTCAGCTTAAGCTCACTTATAAAATCGAACTTCTTCATGAACTCTTCACCTGATATTCTCCATCCGGCGGAGAACGAAGGGAATACGGCCGTCCGGTTACCGGGTCTGAATTTGGAAGAGTTGTCCGATCGGATATTGGCCTGGAACAGGTATCTTCCGTCAAAATCATAAGATACCCTTCCAAGGTAGGAGATCAGCGCCCAGTCATCGACCGCAGTCTTACCGGGCTGGTGGATAGAGTCCAGCAGATAGCCGGTCTCCCATGCCAGGAACCGGTTCTCATTCGAGAGGTGTGAGCCCTGGATAGTCACGCTGTTGGTGCGGGAATCCTGGGCCGTCCAGCCGGCCAGGGCGGAGAAATGGCTGAGACCCCAGGTAGCCGAATAGTTCAGCGTTTGTTCGCTTAGCCAGGTAAAGATGGTGGACGTAGTCTGCGAATGGTCGCTGGGATTGGAGGTTGCAATATTCGACGTAAGGAAAGGATCTACGTAGCTGCGGGCCTGTATGTCCTGATAGTCCAGGCCAAACCGGGATTGAAAGACCAGTCCTTTCAGCAGCTTGACGTCCGCGCCAAGGTTGGAGAGCAGACGATCGGTGGTAAACCGCGTCCACCTGCCATAGATCGCGCCGTATGGGTTTGACCATCCTTTCAGCGGATTGTATCCGATGCGGCCGTCGGGCTCGTATTTTGGAACAGTGAACGGCGTTTCGAGCGCAGACAACACAACGCCGCCGTTGGCAACGCCGACATTATCCGTCACGCCATAAGTATGCGAATGTGACAGAACGTTGCTGGTGATAATGGTCAACCAATTATTGGCTTTGGTGGATACATTTGCCCTTGCGGTGAATCTGTCAAAGGCGGCCGGCTTTACGATACCTTTCTGAGTAAGATAGTTGGCAGAGACGAAATGCTGGGTCTTTTCGGAACCACCCGCAACAGACAGATCGTAGCTCTGCTGGTTGCCGTTCTGAAAGACCTCTTTCGGCCAGTTGACATTGGCCGCAGCTACCATTGAATCGGTCACCGCTATGACAGGTGCATTCAGCTCGTTGGCATAGTCCTGGTATTGCTTGCCATTCAGCACAGACAGCATCTTCGTGGGCGAGGAGATCCCCGCATAAACGCTCGCGCTGATCTTGGATTTGCCCGCAACACCCTTTTTGGTGGTGATAACTACTACTCCATTGGCTGCCCGGGTACCATAGATAGATGCCGATGCCGCATCCTTCAGAATGGAGATGCTTTCGATATCATTTGGGCTGAACGCCGATATATCCGTCATCGGAATACCATCTACCACGTATAGGGGATCGTTACCTGCGCTGATGGATGAGGAGCCACGGACCCGGATGGTGAGACCTGCGCCCGGCTTTCCGGAATTGGAGACTACAGACACACCGGCCGCCTTACCCTGAAGGGCCTCTCCTGCATCGACGATAGGACGATTGGCAATATCAGCGGCAGTCACTGTCGAGACGGCACCGGTTACATCTTTTCTTCGCTGGCTGCCATAGCCGATCACCACCACTTCGTCCAACTTTTTGTTGGACGCGGCCAGTTGTACATTAATGACATTCCGGCTGTTGACGGGTTCTTCCTTGTCGGCGTAACCTATATATGAAAATATCAGGGTCGCATTCTCCTCTGCGGTGATGGCATATTCGCCTTTATTCCCCGTGGAAGTCCCATTGGTCCCTCCTTTTACCTGGACGCTGACACCGGCCAGTGGTTCGCCGGCCGGTCCTGTCACCGTACCTGTTATCCGGATGGCCTGTTTTACTCCGCCACCTGCCATTACGACGACCAGATTGTTCTCTAAAAGTTTGTATGTCAAATCCGTACCTGCAAAAAGGCGTTGAAGAACGGTCTTAAGATCCGTGTTATTGAAGCTGACGTCCACTTTCTTCTTCAGGGAAGCCAGCTCATAATTGTAGAGAAAACGGAATTCGCCCTTCTTTTCGATCTTGTTCAGCACTTTGACAATCTCCGTCTGTTGCATGTTCAGGGTGATGGAGCCTTGCGCGCGAACATCCGCCCTTGCCTGGAAAATGCCTAAGAGGACAAACAGCATGGAAAGCTTCATAATAGCAACTAGTTTTAAGAGCAATCGTAACCGACCCCTCCCTATGAGGGGTTGCAAATTTTTCATACTTTTAGCATTAAGGATTATCAAATGGGAAACCCGGACCGCCCTCCCAGTTGGTCGTAGGTTTCCGTTTCAAATCTCAACGGGGAATGCGCTAACATTTCCCGTTTTTTTGTTTAAACGCGCTAAGGGATTTTATTCTTTACGCGAAAAATTTTCATATTTTAATATTTTGCATATAGTTCGATCTCGTTGCCATCGATCCGGTATGTAAAGGCTTTGGCTGAGGTCAGTTGTAAGGCTTTGAAGGCCTCGTCAATCGTTTCATTCGCGAAGGTGCCTCCGAACCGGCAGGTATAGAGACTCGAGTCGCGGATAGTGATCTTCACGTTGTACCAGCGCTCCATCTTTTCCGTCAGCTCCCTGAAATTATCGCCATGAAACACCAGCCGGTTGTACATCCATGCCGTTTCCACCTTATTGCTGTCCGGGATATTGATGGGAATGCTGTTGACGGCGATGTCGGGTGGGGGCGATACACGAATGCCGGGTTTGTTCTGTGCGATAGTCTCGATGGGTGAGACCATTCTGTTGAAGACGAGCTTTTCATTGGGTTTGAGAATTACTCTTGCCGCGTTGGGGTTGTCCTTTCTGGTAACCTCGACAGAGCCGTTGAGCAGGGTGGTTTCGGCGGTCGGGTCCTGTGGATAGGATTTAATGGTAAAGGCAGTTCCGAGGACTTTGACGTCCAGGGACGAAGTGTGTACGATAAAGGGGCGGCTGGCGTCCCTGGTCACGTTGAAATAGGCCTCGCCTTCGAGCGCTACTTCCCGGGATCGCTTGTTGAAATCATTGGTGTATCTCAGCTTGCTGCTGGAGTTGAGCCAGACCTGGCTGCCGTCAGGCAGCACGAGACGGGTGCGGGTGCCGGCTTTGGCCAGTACTTCTTCACGATGCGGGGGCTCTGCGGGTCGGCGGACGGCGGAATGGCTTTTATAGAGGCTCCAGCTGAGCAGGCAAAGGGCGATGACGGACGCGGCGACGGATGTGAGATAGAGCAGCCTTCGCCTGCGGATGGGGCGGATGATCCCTTCGGCCGGTGATTCGGATTCTACGCCTATGATGCGCTGGAATCTGTCCTCAAAGTCGGGATCTTCTGGTGGCAGGCTGGTGGTCGATGCGGAAGGCGCATCTGAAAACCAGGAATGGAGGATACTATATAAATATTGTTTGTTGGGAGACTGCTCGAGCAGGGAATGGAGCTCATCGACCTCTTCGGGGGTGGCCTCGCCGGAAAGACGGCGGGACATCAGTATCCATAAGCGATTGTCTTGATTCATAAGCAGGCTCTTCAATTGCTAAAGACAAACAATGCAGGTGCATCTACTAAAAGAAATTCAAAAAAATTTCGGCGGCTGAAAAAGGATTGGATATCAGCTGTTTGCAGATTGCGTGCCGGGTTGAGGGCCGGCCGGTCTTGTCTTCCTGTTCCCGATCGGAAAGTCAAATTCGGACTCGATGGATGCGCTTATTCTTTTCACGGCGATGGCCATCTGGGCGTCTATGGTGTTAATGGAGATATTCAGGATCTCTGCGATCTCTTTATACCTGAGACCGTCTTCCCGGACGAGCTTAAAGATCATTTTGCAGCGGGGTGGCAGGGCTTCGACTGCCTTCTGTATCTTCTGGTGTATCTCCGCGGTGATAAGTATCTGTTCGGGAGTAACGGCGGAATCATTAAGATCGACGTGGATATGGTCGAACGGTTCGGTGATGCTCTGGCGGGCCTTTTGGGACAGGTAGTTGAGCGCGGAGTTCTTGGTGGCCGTATACAGGTATACGCGAACGTTGCGTATGGCTGAGAGGTCCGTTCTTCTTTGCCAGATGCGGACAAATACGTCTTCGACGATCTCTTCGGCCGACTCGCGGGTCTTTACAAGCGCCAGCGCGAAATGATAAAGACGCTTATAAAAGAATGCGTAGAGCTGCCGGAACGCAGTCTGATCTCCGTTGGAAACAAGTTGCAGCAGTTCTGGCGGGCAAGAATCGTTGAAAAAATGCTCATGCTCCATAAGAAAAGGCTCTCGGCCCCTGTAAAATTATTTATTCCTGTTTGAATAACCTAAATCTCCGTGCGGCAAGCCCTGCCGGGGAAAAACTAACACTTGTTAGCTTGGGGCGAAAAAAGTATCTTTGCGGCAAACGAAGCCGTATGTCGCTCATTGAGTTCGAAACAACCTTTCAGGACAAAGTGGACCAGGACATCCGCATCGAGCCGAAGGACTGGATGCCGGACGCCTATCGCAAGACCCTGATCAGGCAGATCTCGCAGCACGCGCACAGTGAGATCGTGGGTATGCTCCCTGAAGCCAACTGGATCACGCGGGCGCCTACCCTTAAACGCAAGGCGACGTTGATCGCCAAGGTGCAGGACGAGGCGGGGCATGGGCTATATCTTTATTCTGCCGCGGAGACCCTGGGTATCAGCCGGGACGAGATGATCGGTCAGCTGCACAGCGGAAAGGCGAAATATTCCTCTATTTTTAATTACCCCACGCTGACATGGGCCGATATGGGCGCCATCGGGTGGCTGGTGGACGGCGCGGCGATCATGAACCAGGTGCCTCT
>JAFDYE010000539.1 GCA_018267585.1 Bacteroidota bacterium | reverse complement strand
CGCTCCATTCGATGAGCTCGCGGCCCTGGTCTACGAGACCCAGGCGGCGGACCTCTACGTAGGTATTGAGGCGCTCCCGGATAAGGGCCGTGGCGACCGTGTCCCCGACTTCCGCCTCGCAGACATCGATGCGATGCAGGTCGCGGCTGGTGCGGGTAAAATAGAACCTGCTGTTGGTGCCTAGCCACAGTTGGGGATGGTAGTCGTCGTCGCGCTGGCGCTCGACCGGAGGCGCCGACCATATTGCAAGGTCCTGGTCCTTGAACTGGCCGGCGCTGATCGTGCGGTGCGTCTTCGCAGCCACGTCGAAGATCAGCAGCTGCTCGATGGGTGCTTCTTTATCGCCGGGCATCATGTATTTATAGGTCTCGAGCGTAGGCCGCGGATCGGCCAGCGAATTGATGACCCAGAGGTCTTTTACCTTGCGTTGGTCGGCGCGGGACATTACGAAGTGCCGGGAGTCGGGACTCCAGAACAGTTGTGCCGGCTTGCGCTTGTCCTTGTTCTTCTCCTTGTCCTCGTTGGTCTCGCCACCGCCGCCGCCCAGTGCACCGGTGCCATGATAGCTGTAGTATTCCAGCCCGTCGGTGGTCAGCTGGTGTTCGACGATGGTGGAGTCGTCTTCGTTCTTCAGGGCCTTCTCGTAGTTAGCGCGGTCCATCCAGTAGAGATTGAAGCGCCTGCCAAAGACGATGGTGTTGCTGTCGGGGGAAATATTGGCCCAGTTCGGCCTGTGTTTGGGCTTATTATAGCCGACCAGCTCGTTGAGCGTGCCGTCGGACAGGTTGTATTCGAAATAGTAGATCTTTTTCTCCTTTGCGGCTGTGCCGCCTTTTTTGGAGGTCGAGGAATCTTTCTTTTCAATGTCCTGAGAGCTCTTTACCTCGAATTGTATCCAGTTCTCATCCCTGATGAATTTGAGACTGTCCAGCCCGAGGTGTTTGGCCTCGAACGGGTCCTTTACAATGCGTGTGATGGCTGCGGCCAGCCTGTCCCGGTCGAACATCGGCTTCTTTTCTCCCTTTACCGGGTCCACGATATACCATTCCTTGCCTTCGGTCGTCTCATACATGTACCAGAAACGATTGCTTCTTTTCAGCCAGTGCGGATCCACCTGTGTAGAGAAGATCATCTTCCCCAGTTGTTTTGGCGAGAATCGGGCCGCCGCCTGGTAGTTCGCCGTGGATAAGGAGATTTGCTGCGCGTAGCTATTAAGGGAAATAAGTATCAATCCGATGACTAGAAGCCTGGGCATAAGCAGTTGGGTTTTGAGCCCACTATGTTAAAACATCTTTATGCAGCCCATATCACTAATATCCATACACGGTAACAATGGAGGATAAATGGATATATGAAACCGGACGCGAGAAGGTAGTCCGGCTTGTTTTCGCAGACGATGCTCCTTACCTCAGCTCCAGGAAACGAGGGGATGACCATAGCCGGATAAGCAAGGCGAAAGAAGAGCTTAAGCGCTGATGAGCGTTATTTATTCATCATCTGTTTGGCCTCAATAGAAAGAGTGGCGTGGGGGACGGCCCTGAGCCTTGCCTTATCGATGAGTTTGCCTGTAACGCGGCAGATGCCGTAGGTCTTGTTCTCGATGCGCATCAGGGCCTTTTCCAGGTGATCGATAAAAGTGATCTGACGGCTTGCCATCTGGCTGAGTTGCTCGCGTTCCATGCTCATGCTTCCATCTTCCATGGTCATATAACGGGCATCGTCGTTGTCTCCGCCCATTTCGTCTTTGCGAGTGATCAAGCCTTGCAAATACGCTAATTCTTTTTTAGCTATATCTAATTTGCGATTGATCAATTCCCTGAATTCTGTGAGTTCTGCGTCGCTGTATCTCATAGTGGGTCCAGTTTGTTCCTCTTGCGGGGTGTCTAATACTGATTTTGTAAATTCCGGCTCGTATTTGCGAACCGTCTTTGTCTTTATTTCCGGAATGACTACTTTCACCGGTTTGGGTGGAGCAGCCGGTTTCTTCGGTTCTACCTTTGGCGGGATGGCCGCCACCGGGGGTGGAGGGGGGGCAGCTACGGTTTTGGCTACGACAGGTCCGGCAACGCCTGCTTTAGCAGCGGCGGTCGGCATAGCGGATGGTTTCGACACTGCGGGCGCAACGGGGGTCTTTGCGACTGTCGGTTGAGCCTTTGCGGATGTTGCCTTGGATATATTGGATACAGCGGTCTTTTTGGTCTGGACGGGGGCGGATTTCTTTGCAGCCGGAGCCGGGGCAACCTTTTTAGCTACGGGCTTGGCAAGAGGTTTTGCAGCTGGCGCTTTCTTGACGCTCT
>JAFDYE010000538.1 GCA_018267585.1 Bacteroidota bacterium | reverse complement strand
AGATAGCGCTGCAGCAATAAATGAGCGTCCTGTGGCAACATAATAGATAGGTTCTACAGTATTAGTGACATGCCGGTCCCCGAAGTGGTATCCTGTGTCAGGTTTTTTTTAAAAAAGGTGTGTGGTCAGCCAGAAGATCAGTCCCGCCGGCAGCCCCAGCCCCTCGCGAAGCGCCTTCAGCGATTTATAGACCTGCTTTCGCACCGTCTCCTCCGATATCGAAAGCCGGTCGGCGATCTCTTTATAGGACAGATGGTGCTTGCGACTCAGGATAAAGACCTCTTTCATCTTCTCCGGCAGTTGTCCGATGAGCACATCGATGCGGCCTTCCAGCTCACGTCCGAATATCTCCGATTCCACCCCCCGGCTTTCCCCCGAAAAAGCCGTCATCTGCATGGCCAGCCGGTCGAGGTACGATGCATAGGTGCTGTTCTTTTCGATATTCCGGATGGAGAGATACCTGGCGCTATTATAAAGGTAGGTCGAAAGACTACCTTCGATATGGAGTTCGAGCCGCCGTTGCCAAAGTGAAACAAATAATTCCTGTACGATGTCTTCGGCGTCTGACTGCCGTCGGATGACACGCATGACAAAAATGAGCAACTTGTCCCAATACCTTTCGTAAATGGCCGTAAAGGCATCAGGATCACCGTTCGTGAGTGCCTTAACCAGTAATTCATCCGTCTTGGAATGGTCCAGAGCCATTCAATAAAAGTAGGAAAAAAAGAGAAAACCGATCCAACCGAAGAACGTCAGGTTCTGCCGGCAGGGGGTTAATCTACCTTCGGCCAGCGGCATCTTCTTATGAAAAATAGTAAGAACAGCACGGCCGCATTGATCCAGAAGATCAGTTGCTGCAAGATGAAGATAGCGATGGATTTTGGGAACAGGTCGAATATTTGATCAGCAGGCCGATGAGCAATAGCGATTCGGGTCGTTGGAAAAAATGTTTGATTCCAAAGGGGGAGGAGTTATCAGGTGACGGTTTACATATCATTTTTCGTTACAGTTTTGCCGCCCGTGGTAAGGGTTAAAGCAACCCCATTTATCCCGGCATTCAAGGAACCCTGTCACTTTAAATGACTCTGCATCGATCGTGTCGACTACTTTTTTGCGATCAACATCGAAATTGAGCTTGTGGTCCAGGAAGTAAACGTAATTTTTATCCTTTGAAAGGCCACCGCTATTTTTAAAGACCTGCATGTTTGCATAGTCATCGGAGGGCACTTTGTATTTCCCATAGTAATAAAAACATCCATCAGTCGCCCATCTTTCATTCTTATCTTTGTCATCCATTACAAAACGGAAATCTTTCACGGAACAGACGTTCAATGGCAGTGTGTCATAAAATACATTCACCCCATCGCTGGAATAATCATCGTCTATTACCCTGAAAGTTTGTCCCCTGGATGATAGTATCCGATCTCGCCCATAATATCCTCTATTCTTATCTCGTGCATAACGCTCATCCAAAGACTCAAATGTTGCGGCGTCCGCACCTATTATGACGCCACCATTATAGAATACCTTTTGTTTGTCTTTCGCATAGTTGTCGTCCTTCAGAACCTCGAATGTCTCCGGATCTGCGTCAAGCCTGTCCTTATGAGACCCGCTCCCTTCATTCCAATATTCGTAATAAATGACACTGCCCTCTTTCCGGTAACCAGTGGAACAACCCGATAAAAAAAGAAATGAAACTGCAAATTGGGGAAGGAATTTCAATAGACCTGTGGCGCGGAGAGGGTTCATGAAGGAAAATTACAAAAAATGTCATTAGCGTCCATTTTACTACCGCGAAGGCCTGTTCTCGTCCTGGATCGTAGGGTGATGGGGTTGCCGCTCATATACGTCCGGCTGCAGGTGGTCAATAATCTTTGTTTTCCCGCCGGCAAATGACTAAATTTATTAGGCGGCGACGCATTATTGTTATCATACGCCGGATAACAACCAAATTTTCAACCATGGAGCATAAACAGGACCTTTCCCGGAGGGCTTTTCTACGAAACACCGGCTTGTCCGGTATTGCCCTGATGATCGGCATTTCCTCGCCTGCATTGGGAGAAAGCGTTGGAAAGATCGTTCGTCCGGATGACGTCGCGACCGAACTGATGTCATGGATATCCATAGAGAGTTCCGGCCTCGTAACGATCTTTACTCACCGTTCGGAAATGGGACAGGGAACCTGGCAGTCGCTTCCGCAAATCATCGCGGAAGAACTGGAAGTCAGCATGGATCACGTGAGTATACGGTTCGCCGCCGCCAACCCTCAGAAATATGGCCCGCAACCTCAGGACGGGAGCTTTTCTGTCCGTGGCTGGTGCCAGCAATTGTTACGCGTCGGCGCCTGTGCCAGGGAAATGCTTATCGAAGCCGCCGCAAAACAATGGGGTGTCGGAGCAACTGACTGCTATGCGGTTAACGGGGAGGTGATACATCGTGGCACCGGAAGAAAACTCGGCTACGGCGCCCTGGTAAATGACGCTTCGCAAATAAAGCCGCCGCTGGAGGTTAAACTAAAAGACCGTAAGGATTACAAAATTATAGGTAAACCGCTGCGCCGTAAAGACATCCCCGCCAAAACCAATGGCACCGCGGTGTTTGGGCTGGATAAAACGGTGCCCGGAATGCTGTATGCAGTGGTTGAGCGCAATCCGCGGTTTAGAGGGAAAGTTAAAAGCTTCGACGATGCGGCTACAAGATCCGTTGCCGGTGTAAAGCATGTGCTAAAAGTGCAAAGAGCCGTTTTTGATCGATTATATGAGGGAGTTGCCGTAGTGGCAGATTCGCTGTGGGCGGCTATGAAGGGGCGCAAGCTGCTGAAAGTTGAATGGGATGATGACGGCTTTGAACACCTGGATTCCGAACAACTGGTGGCGAGAATGGAGCAGAATCTTCACAAGCCTCTGCCGTCGGATGCTTTTGAAACGGCGTTAAAAAATGCTTCAGCTACCGCAGAGGCCGTGTATGAAACTCCATATCAGTCACATAGCTGTATGGAGCCGCTCAACTGCATTGCCGATGTAAAAGATAACAGCATCGAGATATGGGGTCCGATACAGGAGGCCAACTGGATACAGGCGGACCTCAGCGAAAGATTCGGAATCCCCACTAAGAATGTTACCGTGAATATGACCTTTCTCGGCGGCGGTTTTGGCAGAAAGGCGTTTACGGACTATCCGCTCGAAGCAGCACTTATTTCTAAAGAGATAAAAGCGCCGGTACAGGTGGTGTGGACAAGAGAGGACGATATGAGCATGGGTCCCTTTCGTACCGGGTCAATGTACAGATGCAGGGGTGGCGTCGACTTGGAAAAGAAAATGTCCGCATTTCAAATCATTTCGGCTGCCCAATCCATGGGTTCGGGAGAAGATAAGGACGTCGAACCGCAACCTGTAACGGCGAATAAGGGCTGGATTGGCGGCTTTGCAAGTGACTATTATCAGTCGATACCGCATTATAGTTTTGGAGGCCACCCTACCAAATCGCCCATACCAACCATGTGGTGGCGCGCGCCGGGAGCCAATATCGATGCTTTTGCCTGTGAATGTTTTATCGATGAGCTGGCGCACCTTGCTGCCCGCGACCCGCTGGATTTCAGAAAGGCGCATCTGGTCACTGACCGTTATCAGGCCCTGGTAGACAGGCTTGCAGACGTCAGTAACTGGAGAGCCCGGCGGATTAACGATGGATGGGGCATGGCCATTACAGAATGCTTTGGCAGCAGAGTAGCACAGGTAGTAAAAGTTTCCCGCCGGCAGGATAAAAAAATCAGGATCGACAAGGTGTTTGCCGTGATGGACTGCGGCTGGTATGTAAATCCCGATATCATCCGGGCCCAGGTGCAAGGGAGCATTGTTATGGCGCTGGGCGCTGCGGTCAGCCATGCAACACATTTTAAAGACGGCAAAGCCGTCGAGAAAAATTTCAACACCTACCCCATGCCCCGAATTAACGAGATCCCGGAGATAGAGGTGCATATCATGGAGAACGATGAGAAACCGGGAGGTGTCGGAGAGCCAGGGTTGCCTGCTTTTGCGCCGGCGTTATGCAATGCCATTTTCGATCTGACCGGCAAACGCATTCGCAAATTGCCTTTCAGGCTGGAGGAGGTGTAGTCAGCCGGCAATATGCAATTTTGATTTGTATCTTTGCTGTCTGACCATTAATGAAGGGACAGTTATGTTAAATCTTCTTTCGGCAATAAAGGAAAGCAACCGGTTTTCAAAGATCGAAGTCAATTCATTGCTCTTCGCTGAATTTACGTGCATGGAAGAGGAGACAAAATTCGGTATCTGGTCAGACAATAATTATTTCGCGTTCATTTCCTCCGGCAAAAAAATGTGGCGCACCATTCGCGGCTCCTATGTGGTAGAAGAAGGCGACATATTATTCATAAAAAGGGGCGCAAACCTGACTCATCAATTCTTTGATGATGAATTTTGTGCCGTTTTCATGTTTATTCCTGATGACTTTATTCTGGATTTTATAAAGAAGTACGATCCTTTGATATATGCCCGCGCAAAGGATGCTGTTGGTCAGGACGCTGTCCTTGTAGTTCACCCCGATGAATTGCTCCGGAATTACCATGAATCCATAAGATCATATCTCTCATTATCGCAAAAACCGCCTGAACAGCTGCTCCTCCTTAAATTTGAAGAGCTGTTGATGAGCTTGTTCGCCAACGCGGCTCATCGGGAATTGACGGATTACTTTCTCTCTTTGAGGCAGCCTCAGGAATACCAGATGACCCGGATCATGGAAGCAAATTTCGCCTACAATTTGAAATTAGAGAATTATGCTGAGTTGTGCAATATGAGCCTCTCTACCTTTAAGAGATATTTTAAGCAGTATTTCAGGGTTTCACCTGCAACGTGGCTAAAAAACAAGAAGCTCGATCTGGCATTGCATAAATTGACTACCACGGATCTTAGTATCACTGACCTTTCGTTTGAGTGTGGATTTGAAGACACCTCCCATTTTATCAGGGTCTTTAAAGAAAGGCATGGTCAGACGCCGCTAAGGTACAGGCAGGTCCATTCGAAGGCTGAACTATAGAAAGATGCGGCTCGGGCAACCCGCGATGACCCGAAATTGCTATAAAATGGCCTGAAATCCCCAGAGATCGATCCTGGTATAATGTTCCTTTGCATGAAAATCGAAATAAGATGAACGCAAACAAATCATTGTGGGAAAAGGGAGACTTCACGAAAATAGCTGCGACGATGCGCGAAAGCGGCGAAGCCCTGGTAAGCAGGCTTGGGATCACTAAAGGCTTGTCCGTGCTCGATCTGGGCTGTGGCGACGGCACCACCGCTATTCCGGCGGCCAGGCTTGGCGCCCGGGTCCTGGGCGTTGACATCGCCAGTAACCTGGTCAAAGCCGGAAATGAGCGGGTGAGATCCGAAGGTTTGACAAATTGTATTTTTCAGGAAGGCGACGCGACAAACCTTTCGGAATTGAAAGATCTGTCGTTTGACCTTGTAATAAGCGTCTTCGGCGCCATGTTTGCACCAAAGCCCTTCGATGTAGCCAGGGAGATGGTGCGGGTGACCCGCCGTGGAGGCAGAATTGTAATGGGTAACTGGATACCGGGGGACCCTACCCTGGTGGCCCAAATTCTCAAAGTGAGCTCGGCCTATACACCGCCGCCACCTCAGGGCTTCGTAAGCCCGATGCTCTGGGGTGTCGAAAAAGACGTTGTCGAACGTTTTATCGGCGCGGGCATCTCAGCTGAGAATATAGCCTTTGAAAGGGATTCGTTCGTTTTTAATGCGGCGTACAGCCCGGTTGAGTTTGTGCAGGTTTTCAGGCAGTATTACGGGCCCACTATGAACGCATTCGAATCGGCGGAACAGAACGGAAAGGCAGCCGAGCTGCAGAAGGAGCTGGAAACTTTGTTCATGAGTCATAACACAAGTTCCGAACCCGGCACGACGTCTATTGCCGCGACCTTCCTGAAGGTCACGGTGACGCGTTGAGATCGCGAAAGACCAGAAAGACAAGGCCAGGTGGGGAGTCCGCCTGGCCTTGTCACGTAATGCTTTATAGTCCTTTAACAATCGCCAACGACTTTTGGACATGGTCGGCTGGTGAAATATGATCGGTTGCTGATGAAAAGACTGCGATAATTTTACCGTCCTTACCAATAACAAAAGTGGTTCTTGGTATAAAGCCGTGTGTCAGGTCCTGACCACGCACGTCTTTCATTCCCGGTTTTGCAGCTGATATTGTCAGACCGTAAGTTGCCGCAATTTGGCCTCCGGGGTCTGATGCGACGGGGAACTTACCTGCGCAGTAATTCGAATCGGAAGAAAATGAGTTCAGCCGTTGAATATCGTCTGCAGATACCCCGATAATGGTAGCTCCCGCTGCAGTAAATTTGTCCTTGAGCTCAGCGAAGGTATGTGCTTCTATATCGCAACCGCCGGTATAGGCAGAAGGATAAAAGTAGACTACAGCGGGCCCTTTGGCAAGGGCGTCTTTTAATGAAAAATCAAATGCACTGCCAGCCAGGCTGGCCTGGGCAGTAAATACAGGCGCTGCATCTCCTTTTGACAAAATCTTAGATTGGGCGAAGCCGGACCGGGTTGCCAGGAGGAATAAGCTGAGAATCAGGAACATTAAATATTTCTTGATCATGATGCTTGATTTAGGTATCAAATTTACAGCAGTTTACTTTAACCAAATATCTTTCTCTATCAATAACCATGTAGTCAGGTAATTACGTTTCCCGGACAGGAAATTTCGGCTGTTAAATGAAATGTCAAAATATAATTTACAAAAGTTACACTTTTATTTACAATCCAAATTTTCGTTCCGAAAAATATCAAAGTAGATTCGGCAAATCAATTCTATTAATCCACAAAAATTATGAAAAAAGCTATTTATGCACTGATCTTACCACTGGTTGTGGTAAGCGGGCTAGTGTTGGCGAATCGCCAAATTAAAAAAGAAGCATCTAAAAACTCATCGCCCAAACCGCTGACTGATGCTGAAAGGAGGGCAGAAATAATAAAATGGGAAGCTACCCCTGAAGGTATAAGGTATAAAGAATGGGAAGCGTCTCCGGAAGGAAAAAAAGTGTATGCCGGTGGTGCCAGGATAATGAAGTACATCAGGGATTATAGCAATATGGAGGCAGTAGTAACCTCTCTTTCCCTTCCGCCAGGCTCATTATTAGGTTTTGGAGTGATGGCCAGAATTGATGGTGACGATTATATTCTCAGGTTTGACAATGAGCTTCAGCAGCTGCAAAGTCTGAAAGTCAATGACAAAATAATTATCAAAAGCCATAGCGTATCGGTCGCACCCAAGTATGCATATCCGATAGTATCGGGCGAGTATGTAGAACGAGATGGTAAAATAATTTATAAGCATGCCCCTCGCAAAGGTCATTGCTAAGGAGTGAGGTCCGAGTATCGAGCCGCCCGCCTTCTGGGACCGTCCCTAAAATAATTTTAATGAATATGAAATTGCACGGCCTGATATGAACCGTGCAATTTTTTTTATCGACTGCTGCAATAATAGAGATTTCTTTTCCGATCAATTTGACAGAAGCACGGATGTACGGCGTAATATCGACGACGAACGCCATCTGTCGTTTTTCCCATTTGCCTTAGATATCTTAAGGGTCAATTTATAGCGGCAACCGAATTCTCACTCCTCAACTCAGCATATGCGCAGCATCTTTACAATCATTTCTATTATCGTTGGCATCCTCTCCTATTCCGCGTCATTTTCGCAAACCGCTAGCCAAAGCTGGTATCGACAGATCAACGTTCCTCAAAGCCAGCCCGGGCCGTTCATGGCAAGGGACAATTCCGGCAATGTGTACCTCGCCGCTACGATAGTTCAAAATTCGACCCCATCGTTCTACATTATGAAATACAACTCTTCCGGCACTCAGGTATGGGCTGTTACTTATGCCGGGACATTCGCAGGCGGCGTTCGTGTTGTTGCTATTGCCGTAGACGCCTCGTCGAATATCATTGTGTCAGGTACCTGCACCGACGCCAATGGGCATAGCGCTATTCAGACTGTTAAATATAACTCCGCCGGATCTCAGGTGTGGTCCGTTGCAACCCAGGCGGGATTGCAATACAGTTTGGTTACAGCCATCACCACCGACCCGGCAGGCAACGTCCTTCTTGCCGGCAGCGTTCTTGATAACGCCAACTATTCTGACTTCCTCGTCGTAAAACTAAATGTTGACGGCGTCCAGCAATGGGTAGGGAAATACAATGGTTCAGCCCTTGCCGCAGATTTCGCCACCGCGGTAACGGCGGACGCTTCAGGGAACGTATATGTAACGGGCACCAGTGCCGGTCAGATAATTGGGAGGGGCACCCGTACCCCAACCGGGAATGACTATCTGACGATCAAATATAGTCCGTCCGGAGTGGCTCAATGGATCAATCGATATTATACCACATCCGATGATCAACCTTGCGCACTCGTGGTGGATGCTGCCGGGAACGTCTATGTGACTGGTTACACTAACGGCGGTGTAGGAACGACGGTAGCCTATAGCAGTACCGGCGCTCAACTATGGGTCTCTCAACCACCCGGAGCGAAGTTCAACAAATCCATCGCAAGGGATGCCTAGGGAAATATTTTTGTTTCCGGGCTTGCGGGCATGACCAATGGGCAAATCACTTATTATACAACCAAATTTTCGGCTGCAGGAACAGTTTTGTGGACACAGAGCTATAACGGCGGGCCGCTATTTTATCTCGACCCAAAGATATACCTGGCAATCGATGGTTCGGGCAACGCCTATGTCACCGTGCCGATTGGAGGAATCGCCAGCAACATCGCGACCATAAAATATTCTTCTTCCGGGATACAGTCATGGATAGTCATTTTTAACGGTCCCGCCAATCAGCAGGATTTTGCGACGGGGCTCCTTACCTATCAATCCAGTTCTCCCCTTGGCGGTGTCACTTATCCCTCAGTTTATGTATGTGGGATGTCCGATTTTCAGTCCGACGCAATCCCCGGATATGTTACGCTCATAAAGTATACTCAATCGTCTACCGTAGGCGGTAAAGTCCTGGCCAAAAACTCCGCGGACGAACAATTCCACACCGCGGGACAATTCGAAGCGGCATCTCTCTTTAGTCTTTCCAATTATCCCAATCCCTACAAAGGCACCACCTATATCACTTATAGCCTTCCATACGACAGCCATGTCCTTATCCAGGTGTTTGATGCCGCCGGCCGTGCAGTGGCCGTCCCGATTAATGAACATCAGCTTGCTGGCCGCCATACTGAACCTTTTGAATCAGGCCGTCTTACTCCAGGGATGTATTCTTATCGAATTCTCGCCACTTCGACTCAGGGAACTCTTAAGGACACCAGGCAGATGATCGTTCAATAGTAATTGTTGTTTCTACTCGTAAAAGCAAAGCTCCTGAATTAATACAGGGGCTTTCCGTTTCTTATGGAGAGGTAGTCCCGACAGGACTGTTGGCTATCGTTGGGAATCCGCTGGGGATGTGGGTTTGGCGAGGTTTGGTGAGGGGTGCTCACCGGATTGCTCGCTTGTAGGAGAAAGAGCTAAAGTGAATCAAAATTAGGCAAAATTATTTTCGCTATAAAATGGTTTTAATAATTGTCAATAAGGCCGTCTGATAGTGGCTTTGTAACAAAACAAGGGCAATTTTCGGCATTTCTTGTAACAGAATAAGGGCAATAGGGGAAAATGCCTGGCTAGAAGCAACTCCTGGCAAATAACGGCCAATTATTGGATTCAACAAGAAAAGGAGCCGGTGGTATTGCTTTTTCCTACGCCCTCGATTCTCTAAACACGGCCTAGAGATTAAACCAAGCAAATTCACATCGATCAAAAGGAGGCGTGTAGTTGCCCACCGCAGGCAAAGTGAGTTTACGGAGCGCGCTACAGCATGGCCATCTTGTCCAGACTCACAGTTCGGGGGATCTGCATATGCAGTCTTACCCCTGGCAAAACCGGAAGAAAAGTAGCGTTAATGCGTAAGCTATCTAACCGACGCCAATTTCCTGGCACCAACTTACGTTTCAGCGGCCTACAATAAAATAAATGTCTGATATTCTATATTTTAGACAACTTACCGCATAGGCCGAGATTTCTATAAATCTGGAGGTTGCACGTGATCAGCCGGAAACATTATCAAATTCAGGTGTTTTTCCCCTTTTTCAAATAATTAAAAAAACATAATTTGCCTGTTTCCATTAATTCACATCCTAGGTGAAACAAAATGCCGTAGTACCATTTTTAAAATGGCCAGGAGGTAAAAGATGGTTTGTATCTAATCATGCGAGTATCCTTCCTAAGGCCTATAATCGATATATAGAACCTTTCCTAGGAGGGGGCGCTGTTTTCTTCCATCTTCAACCGGAGAATGCCTTATTAGGTGATGCCAATGCCGATTTAATATCTGCTTATCAAGCACTTAAAACAAATTGGCGCTTTGTAAAAAGAAGCCTCGAGTATCATCATCGAATGCACTGTACTAAACATTACTATCATGTGAGGGACGCTAGTCCTCAAAATTTGCTTCAACAGGCCTCCAGGATGATCTATCTAAACCGAACTTGCTTCAATGGAATTTATCGGGTTAATACTAATGGCCAGTTTAACGTTCCAATTGGAACAAAAACCGCGGTGATAATGCCTTCTGATGATTTTGAAGCTCTATCCAAATTATTACAAAATTCAGAAATACGACATACCGACTTTGAAATATTGATAGATGAGGCTAATGAAAATGACCTGATCTTTGTGGATCCTCCCTATACCGTTCGCCATAATTTAAATGGCTTCATAAAGTATAACGAAAAACTCTTTTCTTGGGAAGATCAAGAAAGGCTTTCTACCGCTCTGATTAGAGCGAAAAACAGAGGTGCAAAAATCGTTTCCACCAATGCCAATCACTTTTCCGTTCGTCAGCTTTATGAAGGACACGGATTCACATTGAAAACAGTCTCGCGGTTTTCGTCGATATCGGCAACTCCTGACAATCGTAAGCAATTCGAAGAACTTGTTATCCTGTCAAATCCAAATAATTAGAAGTATGGCCACTCCAACTCTACAAAACCTTGTAGATACATCAACGATTCAAGGTAATCCGCTTGAAAGCCTGCGCACATTCCTCGATAACGAAGCCAGAATGGAAACAGGTAAATTTATCGATAAAATGCGATTTGTTGGTTACGTCCTGGACCTTGGTTATGACTCGGCTAAAATAATAACCAGTGATCCATACAAGTTAGCGGTAGGTGGCATCCCAAGAGGATCCTTCTTAATCATGACCCCTTCTATTTCAACCAATACGCCGCTACATT
>JAFDYE010000537.1 GCA_018267585.1 Bacteroidota bacterium | reverse complement strand
CCGAAAACCCCAACGAGGTCCCCAGTTCCAACATCACCGAAGGCTTATAATACCGGGCGATCCGATACAACAGCTGCCCTAGCCGCGGCGCCTTCGCCGCCCGCCGCGTAATATCCCCTAAACTACGCTGCCTCGTCTCCTTCCACGCCGACCCAGCCCCAAGATCCTCCACTTCCAGCAAAGTCTCATCCCCGCGCAGCCTCCGCCGCAACCCTTCGATCGCGTCATACTCCGGATACCGGCTCCTGTCATTTAAAACATGAATAATAAAGTCGAATACAAAAGGCGAATGAACGCCATGCCCCCTGCCATTGGCAGCCGTAAAATAATAGTGAAGATATTTCTGCGCAATCCGTCGACGGGAATACATTAGACTATTTTTTCCTCTCCCAAACCTGAAAACTATACGCGTAGGCGTGTTTCTCATCGACCGGAAAATCCCTGTTGTCCACCAGCTCCCAGTCCTTTTCGTCGATCACGGGGAACCAGGTATCTCCCTCCACCACCGCATGCACCCGCGTCATATAGATCCGGTCAGCCACAGGCATCGCCTCGGCATATATCTGCCCCCCACCAATGACAAATATTTCTTTACAGTCCGTTTCCGCCGCCATCCGAAGCGCCGCATCCAGATCAGGCGCCACCTTCGCATTCTTATTGTGCGGGTCCCAGCTGCGGTTGCGCGTGATCACAAAATTGAACCGTCCCGGCAACGGCTCCCCCGCCAGCGCATCAAAGGTCTTACGCCCCATCACCACCGGCATCCCCCAGGTGGTATTCTTAAAGAACTTCATATCATTCGGAAGATGCCACAACAGCTGATTGTCCTTCCCGATAACATTATTGGTGCTGGCTGCTACAACAAGACTGATCATTTCATTTATATTTTCATCTTCTGTGCAAGCGGCACTTGCACAATTATCTCCTACACCGCCACAGGCGCCTTTATCGCCGGATGACTCTCATAATTCTCGAGACTGAAATCTGAATAATCAAACCCAAATATATCCTTCACCTCCGGATTGATCTTCATCACCGGCAACGCCATCGGCTCTCGCGTCAGCTGCAGCCTCGCCTGCTCCAGGTGATTGCTGTACAAATGAACGTCCCCGAACGTATGTACGAACTCGCCCGGCTCCAGCCCGCAGACCTGCGCTACCATCATCGTCAGCAACGCGTACGAAGCGATATTGAAAGGCACCCCCAGAAAGACATCGGCGCTTCGCTGATACAGCTGACAGCTCAGCCTTCCATCGGCTACGTAGAATTGGAAAAGAGCATGACACGGCATCAGCTTCATCTCCGGCAGATCGGCCACATTCCAGGCGCTCACGATCAGCCTGCGGCTATCCGGCGTCTTCCTGATCTGCCCCACCACCTGGGATATCTGATCGACCGTCTTCCCGTCCGCCCCCTCCCAGCTTCGCCACTGTTTGCCATAGACGGGCCCCAGCTCCCCGTTCTCATCAGCCCACTCATCCCAGATAGAGACCTTGTGCTCCTTCAGATACCGGATATTGGTCTCCCCACGCAGGAACCACAACAGCTCATAAATGATGCTCTTCATATGCACCTTCTTCGTAGTCACCAGCGGGAACCCCTTCGACAGGTCAAACCGCATCTGGTAGCCAAAACAGCTGATCGTTCCAGTCCCCGTTCGGTCCGTTTTGACCACACCCTTGTCCAGTATATGTTGAAGCAGATCGAGATATTGTTGCATGGGGTGCAATTTACAGAAAAATCACTACCTTGACCGGGCCATTTCCCCCTTAAACCCAACCACATTTGCAGCTGCTGAAAGTCACTACTCCCGCCAGCGAACCAACCCTCAGACAGGGCCGGATCTACCTTTCCACTCCCCTCAAAAAGCCCCGGCGGTTCGACCACATCTCCTACCGCGCCGTGCTCCCTGCCACCGGACTCACCCTGATGACCCACCGCCTGTGCGGCATGCCCGGAGACTTCGTGCAGATAAAAGCCGGACACCTCTACGTCAATAACGAAGACGCCGACAGCCGGCTGCGCCTAAAGCACATATACAAGGTCAGCACACAGGACATCCCTGCCCTCACATACGACAAGACCCAGTCTTACACGGTCACACCCTACCCCGACCACGTCTATGTCTCCCTCGAAGACAGATACGTCGAAAAGATCCGGCTCACCTGCCAGCGCCATATCCTTCCCCCCGGCCTTCGCGACGAGGCCGTCTTCAGGATCTATAAAAAGAATTGGAATCGTGATAACTTCGGTCCCATCCGCGTCCCCTCCGGACGCTACTTCACCCTTGGCGACAACCGCGGCCAGTCGACCGACTCCCTCACGCTGGGATTCATCGAACAAAATAAATTCGTCGGAACCGTCCTCTGGAAATAACCCTACCCCCGGAGCATCCCATTCACCATATCATAAAACTCCTGTTTCTGCTCCTCATAGTGCGCACCCGTCCCGGGGCCGCTAAATCCGGTATGGATCTTCTCGATCTGCCCCTTCTTATTCACAAAGATCGTAGTCGGAAAATTCATGATCTTCTCGATCTGAGGCAGCGTCTTCTCCGTACGCTGCGGATCACCAACCGCCACACCCGTTATCAGCATCGGGTATTTTACCTGGAACCGCTGCTGAAAAGTTCGCAGACTGTTCTGCGACCGCTCAAAATCCGTACTCCGCTCATAGGCAAGCCCCACGATCTCCACCCCCTTGCTATGATACTCGTTATAAAAACCGCTTAAAAAACGGGTCTCGTCCATACAATTCGGACACCAGGAACCCATTATCTGCACCAGCACCACCTTCCCTTTGAATCGCGGCTCATTCAACGAAACTTCCCTCCCGTCAATATCCCGGAACCTAAAGGTGAACGGCATATCCTTCTTCCATTTCGTCATCGCAAACTGATCCTCCAGGTGAGCGCGCGCATCCTTAACGGCCGTCCACGTTTCGTGCCCCACAGGCCCCGAATACTGCTGGCCCCCAACCAACCTGTTCCCCTCGATCTTCGCCGAAAAGAAATAGGCATGCGTCCCGTCAAAGGTCGACAGCTTCAGCGAGTCCCCGCTGACCACGCCTTCCAGGTAACGCAGATCCCCACCCGCATCCAGAAATGTACCCGTTACCCGGTCCCCCCGCTGCTTGAACTCACCCACCCTGAACGTCGTATCGCTGCCGTTCACCGACCGGAATACCGCAGCCCACCGGCCCTCCACATTCGCCTTCCCCTTCTGCGCGATCCAACGATAATCGAACCCATAGAACGCCTTGAAGGGCACCACCTGCCAGTCCGATACCAGATGCCGCATCCACACCCCATTCAGATTACCCTCGGGTGTGATCACCGCCCTCAGCTGCGACTCATAAAAAGGCATCCGGATGATCACCGAATCCCCCTCAACGGAAACATCATCCACCAGCAGCCGCTCACCCGCATTCCGCATATACAGCACCTTCTTCCCCGCGCTGTCCTTCACCTCGAAATTGAAAACGATATTGTTGCCATCCTGCCTTTCCAGATAAGCCCGCCAGGGACCATTGCGAAAAAGAGATGGCGCCGCACCGGCATCCACAACATTCACCAAAAGGATCAGAAGAACAGCGGTCAGAGTTCTAAGCATAACCAGGTCTTTTTTTCCGTGGGTCAAAACATAAAGGTAGCGAAAACCCTCAAAAGTCCACTAATAATGTAGAATAAACCGGGCCCGCCGCTAACCATCCCTGACTCCCCCGTCTCGGCAGCCCTAATCCAGATTCTCCAGCATATCCGCCGTCATCCTTTTCAGATCATACTCCGGCTTCCAGCCCCAGTCCGCGCGCGCAACCGAATCATCGATGCTTTGCGGCCAGCTGTCCGCTATATGCTGCCGGTAATCAGGTTTATACTGAATAGTAAATTCCGGTATATGACTCCTGATCTCGGCCGAGATCTCCTTCGGCGAAAAACTCAATGAAGAGATATTATACGAAGTCCGTACGGTTAGCTTCTCGGCCGGCGCCTCCATCAGCTCTATCGTGGCCCTGATCGCATCCGGCATATACATCATCGGCAGATAAGTATCCTCCCTCAAAAAACAGGTATACGTCCGCTCATCCAACGCCTCATGAAAGATCTCCACCGCATAGTCCGTCGTCCCGCCGCCGGGCGCCGACTTATAGCTGATCAGCCCGGGATACCGGAGACTCCGGACATCCACCCCATACCGCTCGAAAAAGTAATTGCACCAGAACTCCCCCGCATATTTGCTGATACCATATACTGTGCTGGGCTCGATGATCGTCCGCTGCGGACAGTCCTTACGCGGCGAGGTCGGACCGAATACCGCAATGCTGCTGGGCCAGTACACCTTGTGCAGCTTTTCCTCCCGGGCAATATCCAAGACATTCAGCAACCCCTGCATATTCAGGTGCCACGCCAGATTCGGGTTCTTTTCGCCGGTGGCCGAGAGAATAGCCGCCAGTAAATAGATCTGGGTGATATTCTGACGGATCACCTGCACATGGAGCATCTCCTTGTTCATCACGTCCAGCGATACATAGGGTCCGCTGCCGCGCAGGAGCTCGTTCTCTTCACGCAGATCCGAAGCGATCACATTCGCATTACCATAGATCTTGCGAAGAGCAAGCGTCAGTTCCACTCCGATCTGCCCGCTGGCGCCGATCACTAATACTTTTTCTTTAGCCATTACAATAGGGTTTTGGGGTGCAAACCTAAAGAAAAAAACCTTCCGCCGGCTCCCGCGGGACCAGTCCGCCCCCGGCAGGGACCAAACACCCTGTTCCTGCACAATTTCGCGATTTTGCCGTAGGTTTGCGGCATGGAATTCCTTCATCAACTCTTTAAAGACCAGTCTTACGATAAAAACAACTTCTTCCTCATCGCAGGCCCCTGCGTCGTGGAAAGCGAAGAACTCGTCATGGAAGTCGCAGACAAAGTATCCACGATCTGCCGCAACCTGGGCATACCCTATGTCTTCAAAGCCTCTTACCGCAAGGCCAACAGGACCAGCGCAGCATCGTTCACCGGCATCGGCGACGACAACGGCCTGCACCTCATAAAAAAGGTCGGAGAAAGATACAAACTCCCAACCACCTCGGATATCCACGCGCACGACGAAGCCGCCCCCGCAGCCCAATACGTAGATATCCTCCAGATACCCGCCTTCCTCTGCCGCCAGACAGACATCCTCCTGGCAGCCGCAGAGACGGGGAAAGTGGTCAACGTAAAAAAAGGCCAGTTCCTCAGCGGACCGGCCATGAAATTTGCAGTGGAAAAGATCAGAAAGGCTGGCAACGACAAGATCGTTCTCACTGAAAGAGGTACCACCTTCGGCTACCAGGACCTCGTCGTCGACTATCGCAATATACCCTGGATGCAGGAACACGATACTCCCGTCGTCATGGACTGCACCCACTCCCTCCAGCAGCCCAATCAGACAAGCGGAATCACCGGCGGCAACCCCCAGCTGATCAGCACGATCGCAAAAGCTGCTATTGCCACCGGCGCCAATGGTCTGTTCATAGAAACCCATCCCAATCCCGCCGTAGCAAAGAGCGATGGCGCAAATATGCTACGACTGGATCTTTTACAGGGATTGTTGGAACAGTTAGTGAAGATTCGCAAGGTAGTTTCCCAATTGTAAGAGTCTGGATCTGGGTTGGTCTTTCCTGGATCGATACATGATAACCTGCCTGTCGGCTGAACTCCGTCGGTACAGCTCACGCTGCGCTTGCCCTTCGGTCATGTACGCACTGGAGTCTACTAGTTTGGAATTAAAGACGGGACCGTTGAACTCGGGTTGGACAAAAAAAACTCCACAAAATATCTTTTACCCAACACCCATAAAAATTCTACGTAAAAGTACGCCCATCCTACCGTTTTCATTAGCTGAAAAAGAGATACGGGTAGCTGTAAAATCCATTTAACGTTTTCTGTTAATAAGCTGTCAATAACTTACTCGGTAACAGACCAAATTCCTTCTTAAACGCGATCGTAAAATTGCTCAGGTTGGAATAACCCAACTCCATCGCGACCTCCTTCACCGAATGGCCGCCGGCCAGCAGCTTGTCCTTCGCCGCCTGCATACGCACCTTCTGGAAATATTCATACACAGGCACCCCATAAAGCATCTTGAAATCTTTCTTCAGCTTGGACTCGCTGATCGACACCATCCTGGCCAGCTGGCTGATCGTAGGCGCCGGCATAAAGATATCCCTGGTCAGCACTGCCTCTACCTGCATCACCCGGTCGATATCAGCCTTGGACATGGGAATATTGAAGTGGATATTCCTCTTCCGCTCGTAAATGCGGAGAAAGAACCGCTCGATCAAAAGCATCACCCTGTTCTGGATAATAGCCAGCCGCATCGGATTGCCCTCATCCACCTCCGAGATCTCCTGTATCAGCCTCCTGTACTCACTATCCAGCGGCTCACGGTGCACATTCTCCACCTGCAACGAAAGATAGGTCGAAAGCACATCGTCGATATGCTGAACACCCAAATACTCCCCCAGCCATGCAGCATTGAATAAAATATCGATTCCCTTGTATATTGTTCCTTTAGCGCCCAGATAAGCCCAGTCCGACAGAGAATTGGTAAGATAGGCGATCGACCGCGTCGTGTGCGACTCCTTCATCCGCTCGTCGCCAATACGGATCTCCAGCGTATCCGGAATGGTCAGCTCATGAAAACGCAACGTGTAATACTCATCCTTCATCTTCCGCCGGCAGATCAGCCAGTCCTGGTTCATCCTGCAGTTGACGATATTCACATGGATACCGTTGGGCAACTTCACAAAGGTCAGACTCCCGGTGGCTACCGCCTCCGGAAATATCAGCTGATTATTGACGACCGGCACATTCAACCGCTGCGCCAGGTCATCTATCAGACGCCCATAGTCCGCATAGGAATAGTCAAACTGGAACAATAGAAGGATTTTACCGTGTACAAATGCATATCCAAAGGGTTAAGAGCTTTAGACTAATCAGCAGCCGCCCGGTAAGGGATTACTCAATTCAGGCAAAGGGTCACCTGAGTAAGTTACGAAAAAATCCGGCAGGCCACCCGAAGGATAATGATTTACGGTAAAAAATACCCAATACTCCGATCACATCGGTAAATTCTACAAATATTTCAGCGGATTCCGACGGGCAGAAAGTATATACCGCTTGATGTTCATCCAAAACGCAAGGATAAAGTAAACGATCAGCGGAGAACCCATGGTGAGAAAAGAAATATAGATAAACCAGGTCCGGATACGGGAAGTGGCTATACCCATTCTTTCACCAATCGCCGTACACACACCAAAAACCTGCCACTCGATGAAGTTCTTGAATCTGTTCATGACTCTAATATACCAATTTTTAGGTAAATTGCGGGCCCGCCGGCCCGAGCACGGCGAGGGCGTCCGAAGGACAGACATTGGCCCCGGCAGGTACCGCAGGTACCGTTGAAAGTTTGCGAGTCACCACCGGAAAACCACCAAATTCTGTAATACAGCCACTAACAAATTAAACAATTTCATCATGGTCTTCGATCTGGATCTAATCAAAAAGTTATACGGAGCCCTGCCCGCCAAGGTAGACGCCGCCCGTAAACTCGTAGGAAAACCACTGACTTTAGCCGAAAAAATCCTCTACTCCCACCTCTTCGAAACGCCGGCCCGCGCTTACGAACGCGGCAAAGACTACGTTGACTTCGCACCCGATCGCGTCGCCATGCAGGACGCGACCGCTCAGATGGCCCTGCTTCAGTTCATGACCTGCGGACGCGACAAGGTCGCCGTCCCCTCCACCGTACACTGCGACCACCTCATACAAGCCAAGACCGGCGCAACCGCCGACCTGGCCACAGCGCTCGACGTCAACAAAGAGGTCTACGACAACATCTCCTCCATCTCGAATAAATATGGCATCGGCTTCTGGAAAGCAGGCGCCGGCATCATCCACCAGGTCGTTATCGAAAACTACGCCTTCCCCGGCGGTATGATGATCGGTACCGACTCCCATACCCCCAACGCCGGAGGCCTCGGAATGGTCGCCATCGGCGTAGGCGGCGCAGACGCAGTAGACGTCATGGCCGGCCTCCCCTGGGAACTCAAAATGCCCAAACTCATCGGCGTCAAACTCACCGGTAAACTCAGCGGCTGGACCTCTGCGAAAGACGTCATCCTGAAAGTGGCCGGCATCCTCACCGTAAAAGGCGGCACCGGCGCTATCGTAGAATATTTTGGCGAAGGCGCCGACAGCCTCAGCGCCACCGGAAAGGGAACCATCTGTAATATGGGCGCCGAGATCGGAGCCACCTGCTCCGTCTTCGCCTACGACGAGAAAATGGCAGCCTACCTGAAAGCCACCGGCCGCGAAGAAGTAGCCGCCCTAGCCGACGGCATCAAGGACTACCTCCGCCCGGACAAAGAAGTATACGCCGACCCCAAAAAATACTATGACCAGGTCATCGAGATCAACCTCAACGAGCTCGAACCCCACGTCAACGGCCCGTTTACGCCCGACCTGGCATGGCCCATCAGCAAATTCGCAGAAGCCGTCAAAGCCAACAACTGGCCCGAACGCCTCGAAGTCGCCCTCATCGGCAGCTGTACCAACTCTTCCTACGAAGACATCAGCCGCTCGGCCTCCCTCGCCCAGCAGGCTATCGACAAGAACCTGAAGACAAAAGCCGAATTTACCATCACTCCCGGCTCTGAGCAGGTACGCTTCACCATCGAAAAAGACGGCTTCCTCAAGACCTTCGACAAGATCGGCGGCGTCGTCCTCGCCAACGCATGCGGACCCTGCATCGGCCAGTGGGCCCGTCACATCGACGACCCCAACCGCAAGAATTCTATCATCACCTCTTTCAATAGGAACTTTGCCAAGCGCAACGACGGCCTCGCCAGCACACACGCCTTCGTCGCCAGCCCCGAGATCGTGACGGCCTTCGCCATCGCCGGTGACCTCACCTTCAACCCGCTCAAAGACAAGCTCCGCAACGAAAAAGGCGAAGAAGTAATGCTCGACGAGCCCACCGGTGTTGAGCTGCCCCCCAAAGGCTTCTCCGTCGATGACCCCGGCTACCAGGCTCCCGCCAAAGACGGCAGCGGAGTACAGGTCGTAGTAAAACCCGACTCCCAGCGCCTCCAGCTGCTGGCGCCCTTCGCCGCATGGGAAGGCACCAACCTCAAAGGCCTCAGACTCCTGATCAAGGCAAAAGGAAAATGTACCACCGACCACATCTCCATGGCAGGCCCCTGGCTAAAATTCCGCGGCCACCTCGATAATATCTCGAACAATATGCTCATCGGAGCTATCAACTTCTTCAACGACAAGACCGACAGCGTTAAGAACGAGCTCTCCGGCGAATATGGTCCCGTACCCGCAACCGCCCGCGCCTACAAAGCAGCAGGCATAGGCTCCGTCGTCGTCGGCGACGAGAACTACGGTGAAGGCTCCTCGCGCGAACACGCCGCCATGGAACCCCGCCACCTGGGCGTACGCGCCATCGTGGTCCGCAGCTTCGCACGTATCCACGAGACCAACCTGAAAAAGCAAGGCATGCTCGCCCTCACCTTCGCCAATAAAGAAGACTATGACAAGGTACAGGAAGACGACAGCATCGACATCGTTGGACTCGACAGCTTCGCCCCGGGCAAGCCGCTCACAATGGTCCTCAACCACAAGAACGGCAGCAAAGACGAGATAATCCTCAACCATACCTACAACGACCAGCAGATCGGCTGGTTCAAGGCAGGAGGAGCACTCAACGTCATCAGAGCACAATTCGCAAAATAGATCAGGCGAACCCCAACTAACACCGAACCCCGCGATCAGCGGGGTTCTTCTTTATCCCCAGGTGAAAGCATCGCCCCCTTTTCTCCGGCGCCGCCAGGCTTGCTCGTATGCCATACGCAATCGGTTAAATATTACTAAATATGCCGTTTATATTTTGGCCCGCCGTTACATTCCCCTTATATTAGACACACACTGATGAAAATCCTGTCTATGCGCTCCCTGCTTTATATACTCATAATTATCCCGCTCCCATTTCTCGTCAACGCCCAGTCGACCAGCCACACCCGATCCGGCAAAACGAGCCACACCAGATCCGGCAAAACCACCCACACCCACCGCGCAGTCGACCTCGCCGTCATCGGCTACTACGCCGGCCGCAATACCGCCATCGACAGCTTTCCAACAGAGAAGCTCACCCATATCATCTTCAGCTTTTGTCACCTGAAAGGCAATCAGCTCTCCGTCAATAACGCCAACGACTCTGCCATCATCAGACACCTCGTCAGCCTGAAAGAAAAAAACCCGCGGCTGAAAGTCATCCTCTCCCTCGGCGGCTGGGGCGGCTGCAGGACCTGTCCCGACGTCTTCTCCACCGACAGCGGCCGGAATGAATTTGTCGCAAGCGTAAAAGACCTTACCGGCTATTTTCATACCGACGGCATCGACCTCGACTGGGAATACCCGGCCCTGGAGAACGTCCCCGGCTATCCTTACACCCCCGAAGACAAAGACCACTTCACAGCATTGATAGCGCTCCTTCGCCACCAGCTGGGAAAAGACAAACAGATCAGCTTCGCAGCCGGCGGCTTCACCGACTATCTCCAAAGATCCATCGACTGGAGACGCGTCACACCCCTGATCAACTATATCAACCTGATGAGCTACGACCTCGTCAACGGCTATAGTACGCGCACCGGCCACCACACCCCGCTCTACTCCACCTCCCGGCAGGTCGAATCCACCGACCACGCCGTCCGCTACCTCGACTCGGTCGGAGTCCCCATGAGCAAGATCGCCATCGGCCTTGCTTTCTATGCCCGCATCTTCGAGGACGCAGACAGCGCCAACAATGGACTCTACCAGAACTGTCACTTCCAGAGAGGAGTGTCTTACAGGAACCAATCTACGCAGCTGTCCGCCGACAGCGGCTACGTATACCACTGGGACCCGGTAGCACAGGCCCCCTATGCCTACAACGCCAGACAAAAGACCTTCGCCACCTTCGACGACACCACCTCCATCCGGCTAAAAACCCTATATGCCCTCCATCAACAGCTCGGCGGCGTCATGTTCTGGCAGCTCACCGAAGACCGGTTCTCCGATGGCCTGCTCGACATTATTGATAACACTAAAAAGGAGGCCTCCAAGGGAATAAAATAGTATTTTCACACATGACCTCCTCTCGCCGCCTCTTCTCCACTTCCCAATGGTTCCTGATCTGTATCCCGGTCTTCACCCTGACCTTACAATCCTGCGGACCATCAAAAAAAATAGCGGCCCCCACGACCACCATGACCCCCGGAGCCGCCGCACCAAGCTCCGCCTCCGACGCACTTCCCGCCCTCCCTCCTTCCGAGATCGACCTCCCGATAAAAATTGCCGGCCGCCCCCTCATCGCAACCGCCGACTCCCTGACACCAAAAGAATTTCTTTCCGACGGCTGGCCCGGCTACCTGCAAACCTCCTGCGACTTTCGCTACAAATACCGGTTCATACGCTCAGGCTTCACCGTCCAGTGCACAAATAACCGACTCTCCATCGCCCTCCGGGGCCACTACCAGGTAGCAGGCGGACGCTGTCTCTGCGTCAGCGGCAAACCCGTCTCACCCTGGGTCTCGGGCTATTGCGGATTCGACAACGAACCCATGCGCCGCGTCGACCTCTCCTTCAGCACCCAGCTGAACTTCCAACCGGACTACCGCCTCCATACCGCCAGCGGCCTCGACCAACTCTCCGCGCTTGACCGCTGCACCATGTCCGTCTTCTCCATCGATATGACCCAGCAGATCATGGACAGCATCGGCGCTTCCGTCAACGCCTTCTGTAAAACCCTCGACGCCTCCATCGCCAAAATGAACTTCTCCGGCACCCTCCACCAGAGCGCCACAAAAGCAGGACAAAAGATCGCCATCGGGCCCTACGGCTATCTCGTCGTCAACCCAACCGCCATGCGCATCGGAAACCTCAACTACGCCCGCGATACCTTCAACATCAGCATGGGGATCACCTGTGCCCCCCAACTCGGCTCCGACAGCACCAACCCCGCCAGACTCCCCCCGCTGCCACCCCTTCAGAGCAGCGCTAACCGCAGCGGCGTCACCCTCTACCTCCCGGCCAGCTATGACTATTCGTTTATCAACCGGCTGCTCAACGACTCCTTCCGCAACAGGTCCTTCGAATACCAGGGCCAGAAAGTGACCCTCAGACAGCTCACCGTCAGCGGCTTCGGCCACCACCAGATAAAAATGACCGTCGACTTCGGCGGCAGCCACGAAGGCCAGTTCTCCGTCTGGGGCACACCCACCCTCGACACCGTCAGACAGGAACTCCGCGTACCCGATATCCAATATGAGCTGAAAAGCAAGGAGTTCGCCATCAAACTCGCCCGCATCCTCTTCAAGAACAAGATCCGCGAAGGCGTCAAAGGCAACAGCTTCCTCGACCTCGCCGCCCTCCTCCGGGCCAATCTCCCCACCCTCAACGCCCAGCTCAACCGCGCCATCGCCCCCGGCATCTTCACAACCGGGGAAGTTAAACAACTGAAAATGATCGGCTTACAAGCCGGCGAAAAAAGCATCCAGGTCCAGGTATACCTCCGCGCCGACCTCGCCATCACCTGCTCCCGCCTCCCCCGCTAAACCGGCCCCCATTCCCGCCTCATTCACCGGCACAATCCTTTTCCCGACCTCTTTAAAGCAACCATTAACATTTCATTTGCGTATCTATCCGATTAGGGAGACTAGTTTGCGCGTTGTTATTATCTACCACTCAACTACAGCAAACCCGAATTGATTACAGGAAACACGCCAATACACGCTTTGATAGAAGGCTGCCGTAGCAACGACCGTGCAAGCCAGAAAGAGCTTTACAATATGCTCAAGGACTATGCTGTAAAAATTTGTTACCGTTATCAAAATAATTTGGAACAAGTGGAAGAGATCATGAACGAAGGGTTTATCAAGCTTTTCAAAAACATTCATCAGTTCGAAGAATCCCGGCACGCCGACGTCCTGGCCTCGCTGAAAGGATGGTTCAAACGTATCCTGGTCAACACCTGCATCGACCACTACCGCAAGAACGCGTCCTATATCAACGGCCAGATGCTGTCCGAAGACGCAGAGAATATCGCGGACCGGCAGGAGACAGGCATCGACATCCTCTCCTACAAAGAGATCATCGAAGCCATCCGCCAGCTGTCGCCTGCCTATCGTACCGTTTTCAACCTGTTCGTTATCGAAGGACTGACCCATGAAGAAATAGCTGAACACCTCGGGATTTCCATTGGGTCGTCCAAATCCAATCTCTCAAAAGCCAGAGAAAACCTTAGAAAGATCCTTATAAAAAAAACTGACCATAAAGCTTATGTTGAACCTCTCCGATAAAGAATTGGACCGCCTGAGTCGTGAGGCGGCCCAGGAACATGACCCGGGAGACGTCTTAGGCCCCCGGTCCTGGGATAAATTGGAGCCCCGACTCGATACCGATCTGGGAAAGACCGGCTCAAGCCCCCTGCGCGCCGTACGCCGTTTTCCCTTCTACTATGCACCCGCCGCCATCCTGCTGGTAGCCGGGGTCATCTTCTTTACCCTCCAAAACCACCGCTCCGGACAAAACAAACCCTCCGGCAGCCCCCCCACCGCAACCAGCCCGGCAACCCAATCCATTTCTTTACCTCAAAACTCAGAACATAGCACAAACTCTACACTTTCTGCCAACTCATCCACAACAGCCGATTCAACCGCAGCAGCCCCGATTGCCGCAAGCCCCAATATAGCTAGCCCCAATGCAGCGAGCCCCAATACAGCGAGCCCTAACACAGCAAGCTCCAATAAACCTTCTTCCGCTCCGGCAGGCACCACCGCCGTAGCCCCCGCTGCCACCGGCAGTACCCGGAACACGACCACATCCCCGGGATCAACCGCCAGCGCCACCAGCCCCGCACGCCCCAACCCGTCGAACTTCACCCCCTCGGGTCAGTCAACGATCGTCGGGTCAACCACCGTATCCAATAAAACTTCCGGCTCCGGAACCCGCAACCACCAACCCCGCCGCAACAGAGGGAACATAACCCCCACCGTCGGCACCGATCAAACCACTGCGGGCATCAACAACACAACAGGCGCCGCCGGCAACCCGGCCACACCCGCCCCGACCAACAACGGATCCCGACCGGCAACCACCACCACAGCCCCCCGCGCGCTGACCCACGCCAACCTGCCCGGACCGAACCGCCTCGGACAACGGACCGCCATCAGCGACTCCGCCCTCCGCGCCTATACCGCCAAAACATCCACAATTCAGATCGGCAAAAGCAAAAGCCTGCGCATCAACCGGACCCTCCAGTTCGGCCTGTCCCTCGCACCCGACTTCTCCTCCGTCAACTCCCTGGCCGGAGATAAACCCGGCAGCACCATCGGTCTCACCCTCGACTACCAGTTCGCCAACCACTGGTACCTCAGCACTGGCCTGCTCCTCGACCGGAAGAACTACGCCGCCCGCGCACAGGACTACCACGTCCCCGACGACTATTACCGCATCAACGGCATCCATAACGTAGACTTTGTAAAAGGATCGCTCAGCATGCTGGAGATACCGCTCAACCTGAGATACGACTTTAGCGTCACCGGCAATACCCTGTTCTTCGCCAGCGCCGGCGTCTCCTCCTATTTGATGACCAACGAGAACTGCAACTATTATTTCAATGCATACGGCCCGCGCACAGACAGCCGAAGCTTCAACTATTCGAACAACAGCAACTACCTGTTCTCCACCATCAACCTTTCCCTCGGCGTAGAGACCGGCATCAGCGACGACCTCTCCCTGCTCGTCTCCCCCTATATCAAGCTGCCCTCCCAAAACATCGGGTTCGGACAGATATCGATGAGCAGCGTCGGCGTCACCTTCGCCCTGAAATTCTCACCCGTCATCAGCAAACGGCGCAAGTAGACATCCCCCGCGACGAATAGTCGCAGGGGATCATATCCCATTCACCCCTTCTTATCGAACCACACCGGCGTCTCATTATCCCAGTCACCGTTATAGTTGATAAAAAGCTCCTCCCCCGCCTTGATCGCCCGCACCGCCCGCACCGATATCAGCCGCTGCTCATAATCCATTTCATACTCGCAGTTCGACCGGTACGCATGATTGTACAACGGGACATACCCCAACGCCATAGCACACCCCTTCTTCCTTAACCCCCACTCGAAGATATAGTCATGCAACAAGGTCTGGTCCAAAAGGATCCGCTCCTCCCCCGTCATGACGATCACCGGCGAGACCTCGACCACAGTCCCCTTCTTAATAGCCGCAGAAGTAAACACCCCCCTTCCCATATTCCCGCTTGGCGCAATGAACAATTGAGGCAGTATCAAACCATTTAATTTTAGCGGAACAAGTTACCACTTTTTCAAACCCCAACCCCTCAATTCCGCTCCGTCCCCCACCTTCTCTCAAATCTGTTCCACCGCCCCCCGCTTCCTCTCAAATCCGTTCCACCCCTTATCCTCACTTCCTCTCAAATCCGTTTCACCCCACACCCCCCGCTTCCCCTCGGATCCGTTCCACCCCCCGCTTCCCCAAATCCTTTGGGAGAATTAACATTTTGCCGTAGGTTTGGACTATGTCTTCAGAAGCCGAACATATTGATGCAAAAGAACATTTCGCCGGGATCATACAATCCGAGGACGTACTGGTCATCAGGGAATTCCTGAATAACCAGAATATCAGCGAGGTGGCCGAACTGATCTACGAATTCCCCGACTACGAAACGCAGATCATAGCCAACCTCAGCATCCATCGCGCCTCCAGCACGTTCAAGATCCTCGACGTACCCACCCAGAAACGCATCATACAGGAATTGCCCGCCTTCAAGACAGCCGAGCTGCTCAACGACCTCTCCGCCGACGACCGCACCTCCTTCCTCGAAGAACTGCCCAGCGAAGTGGTAAAAGAACTCATCAAAACCCTCGACCCCGAAGAAAGAAAGATCACCCTCTCCCTCCTCGGCTACCCCGAACATAGCGTCGGCCGCCTCATGACCCCCGACTACATCGCCGTCGAAAAGGACTGGACCGTAAAAGAGGTCATCGAACATATCCGCGAGGTCGGAAAGGATAGCGAAACCATCGACGTCATCTACGTCGTAGACGACAAAGGCCTCTTCATCGACGACGTCCGTATCCGCGAGATCATCCTCGCCCACCCCGACAAAAAGATCGAAGACGTCATCGACAACCGATATATCGCCCTCAACGTCAACGACGACCAGGAGACAGCCAGCGAAGCCTTCAAGATGAACAACCGCGTGGCCCTCCCCGTCCTGGACAATAATAATATCCTCCTCGGCATCGTCACCATCGACGACGTCCTCTGGATCACCCAGGAAGAATTTTCGGAAGACATCCAGAAGATCGGTGGTACCGAAGCCCTCGACGAACCCTACCTCGAAATGCCGATCCTAAGGCTGTTCAAAAAAAGGGTCGTCTGGCTCATCGTCCTCTTCCTCTCCGAAATGCTGACCGCCACCGCCATGGCCTATTTCGAAGACGAGATCGCCCGGGCCGTGGTCCTCGCCCTCTTCGTCCCCCTGATCATCAGCAGCGGAGGCAACAGCGGCTCACAGGCATCCACCCTCATCATACAGGCAATGGCCCTCGGCGAGATCACCATCGCCGACTGGTTCCGCGTCATCCGCCGCGAACTCATGTCGGGCCTCATGCTCGGCGCCGTCCTCGGCATCATCGGCTTTACCCGGATCATCCTCTGGAACATGATCTTCCATACCTATGACCCCCACGCCGTCGTCCTCGCCATCACCGTCGGCTTCTCCCTCGTCGGGGTCGTCCTCTGGGGCACCATCGCAGGCAGCATGCTGCCCATTGTATTAAAAAAGTTCGGCGCCGACCCCGCTACCTCCTCGGCCCCCTTCGTGGCCACCCTGGTAGACGTCACCGGTCTCGTGATCTACTTCTCCGTCGCCTTCCTAATCATGCACAACACATTGCTTTCCTCAGCATAAGGTATTTTGAAATAAATTTATTTGTTAAAGGACTGTCATTCTTTAAACCTTGGCCGCCCGCCCCGGTCTAATACGCGTACATTACATAGGTATTCCAGCACATATTAAATGAGCGTTATGAACCCGAGAATATTAATCCCCCTATTCATCCTCGTCCTCGCCGGCATGTCTTCACCCAGCTTCGCCCAACGCCGCGGTGGCGGGGGCGGGGGCGGCGGTTTCAGAGGGGGCGGCGGAGGCGGCTCCTTCAGAGGCGGCGGTTTCAGCGGCGGCACAAGAAGCGTCAGCGGATTTGGCGGCGGCGGAGGCGCCTTCAGAGGGTCCACCGGCTTTAGCGGCGGTTCCAGAGGCGTCACCGGCTACAGCGGCGGCGGCATCAGGAGCGTCAACGGCTACAGAGGCGGATATTCAGGCAGCGCCCGAACCATCAGCGGCGCACATACCTATATCGGCAGCGGATACCGCGGCGGCTACCGTGGCGGATACACTGGCTATCACGGCTATTACGGTGGCTATCGCGGCGGCTACTATGGCGGCTATCGCGGCGGCTACTACGGCTACGGCGGCTGGGGCGGATACTACCCATGGGGCTGGAGCCTCGGCCTCGGCCTGGGCTGGCCCTGGTACGGCTATGGCTACGGTTACCCCTACAGCTACGGCTATCCCTACTACGCCTATCCCCCCGCCGTAGCACCCGACCCCTACTACGACGAAGACTTCGACGACCCCGAAGACCCCTACGGCGACGGCACCCCCTCGCACAGACCACAACAACGGATGAACCCCGATAACAACAACGGCAATAACTACGACGACAATAATTACAACAACGGCAACAACTACAACAACAGCAACAACGGGAATAACAGCAACAACGATAATTATTCCAACCCCAACGACACCACCCTCTCCAACAGACCGGGTACCAACGAACACCCGTCGTATAACTCCTCCTCCCGCTCCGGTGAAAAAGTCTGGATAAAAGGCCACTGGAAGAATACCGACGCCGGCTGGCAATGGATCGACGGATATTGGAAGAACAAATACAATTAAAACATTAATTACCACGTTTATCAGGGGCTTCCCAAAAAGGGAAGCCCCTGTGCTTTATTTAGAGATTATTGGCTAATATTGCTCCAGCTAAAACGCGCTAAAACGGGTATAAACACCCTACAACTGTAAAAAAAATATTCTATGTGTGGCATCGTCGCTTACATCGGTCCAAGAGAAGCTTATCCCATCATCCTGAAAGGTCTCAAACGCCTCGAATACCGGGGCTACGACAGCAGCGGCGTAGCGCTGCTCGACAACGACCTCCGCGTCTATAAAAAGAAAGGCAAAGTAGCCGAGCTCGAAGACAGCCTCGTCGGCAAAGACCTCCACGCCCACGCCGGCATGGGCCACACCCGCTGGGCCACCCACGGCGAACCCAACGACCGCAACGCCCACCCGCACAGCTCCTCCAGCGGCCGCCTCGCCATGATACACAACGGCATCATAGAGAACTACGCCCAACTCAAGAACGAACTCATCCGCAAAGGCTACAAATTCGTCAGCGATACCGACACCGAGGTCCTCCTCAACTTCATCGAAGACATCCAAAAGAACAACAACTGCGGCCTCGAAGAAGCCGTCCGCATCGCCCTCAAACGCGTCGTCGGAGCCTATGTCATCATCCTGCTCGACAAAGAATCCCCCGACACCATCATCGCCGCCCGTAAAGGCAGCCCCCTGGTCATCGGCATCGGAAAAGGCGAACACTTCCTCGCCTCCGACGCCAGCCCCATCATCGAATACACAAAAGAAGTAGTATACGTCAACGACTACGAGCTCGCCATCCTCAAAGCCGACGAGCTCATCCTCAAGAACCTCGGCAACGAAAAGCTCACCCCCTATGTCCAGTCTCTGGACCTCGAGCTCGCGGCCATCGAAAAAGGAGGCTACGACCACTTCATGCTCAAAGAGATATTCGAACAGCCCGACACCATCTTCGACTGCCTCAGAGGCCGCCTCGACGTTACCAAAGGCACCATCACCATGGCCGGCATCCAGCAGAATATCGAAAGGCTCACCAAAGCCAACCGCATCATCATGGTCGCCTGCGGCACCAGCTGGCACGCAGGCCTCGTAGCCGAATACATCTTCGAAGAACTCTGCCGCATCCCGGTAGAAGTGGAATACGCTTCCGAATTCCGATACCGCAACCCCGTGATCCACCCCGGCGACGTCATCATCGCCATCTCCCAGAGCGGCGAGACTGCAGACACCATCGTCGCCATCGAAAAAGCCAAAGAGAACGGCGCCTTCATCCTCGGCGTAGTCAACGTCGTAGGCTCCTCCATCGCACGCATCTCCAACGCCGGCGCCTATACACACGCCGGCCCCGAAATAGGCGTAGCCAGCACCAAAGCCTTCACCGCCCAACTGACCGTCCTCACCATGATCGCCCTAAAGGTCGCCAAAGAAAAAGGCACCATCGACAACACCCGCTATATGCAGCTGCTCGGCGAACTCCACTCCATGCCCGAAAAAGTAAAGGAAGTGCTCAAGCTAAGCAAACCCATAGAAAAACTCGCCGCACGCTACAAAGACGCCGCCGACGCCCTCTACCTCGGACGCGGCTATAACTTCCCCGTCGCCCTCGAAGGCGCGCTCAAACTAAAAGAGATCAGCTATATCCACGCCGAAGGCTATCCCGCCGCGGAAATGAAACACGGCCCCATCGCCCTCGTCGACGAACACCTGCCCGTCGTATTCGTCGCCACAAAAGACTCCTACCACGAAAAGATCGTCAGCAATATCCAGGAGATCAAGGCCAGAAAAGGAAAGGTCATCGCCGTCATCACACAAGGTGACGAGATCATCGAAAAAATGGCGGACGACTATATAGCCATACCCGAATCCGACGAACTCGTCGCCCCTATCCTCAGCGCCATACCAATGCAACTGCTAGCCTATTATATCGGCGTAGCCAAAGGCTATGACGTCGACAAACCCCGCAACCTTGCCAAGAGCGTAACAGTAGAATAACAACCATGAACGAGATCAAAAAAAGCCCGATTACCAGCCTGGGCTATCACTTCATCGATAGTCGCTATCTTCCCAAAGGAGCCGATGAATACTACCTGCGCAACATACAGAACCGCAGCGGCATCGGCTACCGGCGACTGACAGCCTACGAGATCGAAGTGCTGGTTCGCAACCGCAATACCTCCGCCAACTGGAATGACATCCTCGTCTCAGACGCCTTCACCCCCGAACTGGTCCAGAACTGCAAGTTCTTCGGCCTCGTCCGCATCGGCAAGCTCGATCCGCTGTACCTCGAATTCCACGACCTCCGGCGCCCCGTCGGCCTCTACAACAGCACCATCATCAGCTGCGACTTCGGCGACAACGTCTGCATCGACAACACCAACTACCTTTCCCACTATATCATCGGCAACGAGGTCATGATCGTCAATACCAACGAGCTGACCACCACCGACCACGCGAAATTCGGCAACGGTATCCTCAAAGAAGGCGAAGACGAATCCATCCGCATCTGGCTCGAAGTATGCAACGAGAACGGTGGGCGAAGCATCATCCCCTTCGACAAAATGCTGCCTGGCGACGCCTGGTTATGGAGCCGCTTCCGCGATGACGAAGTCCTCCAGGAAAAACTTAAAGAATTTACCGCATCCGCCTTCGACGCCCGAAGGGGATACTATGGTAAGGTCGGCGACCGGACCGTGATCAAGAACTGTAAGATCATAAAAGACGTCTGGATAGGCAGCGACGCCTACCTCAAAGGCGCCAACAAGCTCAAGAACCTGACCATCAACTCCTCCCCCGAAGCAAAATCCCAGATCGGAGAAGGATGCGAAATGGTCAATGGCATCGTAGGCGTAGGCTGCCGCGTCTTCTATGGCGTAAAAGCCGTTCGCTTCATCATGGCCTCCCACTCCCAGCTCAAATACGGCGCCCGCCTGATCAATTCCTATCTCGGGAACAACGCCACCATCTCCTGCTGCGAAGTGCTCAACTCACTGATCTTTCCCGCACACGAACAACACCACAACAACTCCTTCCTCTGCGCCGCACTCGTTATGGGCCAAAGCAATATGGCCGCCGGCGCCACCATCGGCTCCAATCACAACTCGAGAAGCCCCGACGGCGAGATCATTGCCGGACGCGGCTTCTGGCCAGGCCTCTGCGTCAGCCTCAAACACAACTCCCGCTTCGCCTCCTTCTCGATCCTCGCCAAAGGCGACTACCCTGCAGAACTCGATATCCCCGTGCCCTTCAGCCTCATCTCCAACGACGTCAGCAAGGACGAGCTCATCGTAATGCCCGCATACTGGTTCCTCCACAATATGTACGCGCTCGCCCGCAACGCCTGGAAATACATCGACCGCGACAAACGCACCGACAAGACCCAGCACCTCGAATTCAACTTCCTGGCGCCCGACTCCGTCAACGAAATGCTGCGCGCCATCCGGCTGCTGGAAAAATTCACCGGCCAGGCCTACGCCGATCAGCAATCCCCGGCCCGCCCCGGCAAAAAAAGAACCTCCGACGAATACATCGCCATCGGCGCCGACCTGCTCGCCAACAACCCCGAAAAGGCCGGCCAGCTCGAGATCTTCGCATTCGGATGGGAGAACAGCGACCGCAAGGTCCGCCTCATAAAGGTCGTCCAGGCCTGGACCCTCTTCCGCGAACTCATCGTACACCACGCTGTCAACCAGCTGGTGCACCTCATAAAGGAAAAAGAGATCGACAGCTTCGAATCCCTGCAACAAGCCATCCCCTCCAACCTCACCCTCGCCGACTGGGCCAACGCAGGCGGACAACTCATCCGCGAATCCGAACTGCAAAAGCTCATCGACCAGGTACACAACGGAAGAGTAAAAAGCTGGGACCAGATACACCAGTTCTACAGACAGCAGAACGAACAGTATGCCGCAGACAAGCTCCAGCACGCCCTCGCCGCGCTCAAAGAAAGCGCCGGCATCTCCCTCCGCCGCAGCAAACCCGCGACCCTCAAAGACCTGCTCGAACAGAGCCTCCGCACAAAAGAATGGATGACAAAGGAAATATATACGACCCGCGCAAAAGACTATAGCAACCCCTTCCGCCAAATGGTCTATGACTCACCCGAAGAAATGGACGCCGTCATCGGCAAACTGAAGGAAAATAGCTTTATCAGACAGGAGAAAGAAACACTCAGAAAATACAGGAAGGAAATAGAAGAGATCATCTCCTTCCTGTAGCCCGGCCTAAGATCTACATCTTCTTGGTCGTATCCCTGGCAGCCGAATCCATCTTCATCGAAGAAGAGTCGGTCGCAGGAGCCTTGACGGAATCCGCAGCCATCCTGGTAGCGCTGTCAGCGGCTCCGGTAGGAGAAGCCGTTGCATCACCACCGGCACTGTTGTTGCACGCAGCCATAGCCGCAGCTACAGCAATAACGACAAATACTTTTTTCATTTGAAATTACTTTGCTGCGCAAAATAGCAAAATCCTCGCCATTTTTACCCCCCCTACTTCTTCCTGAAGAACAACCTGACAGGCACACCCTTGAAATTAAAGTTTTCCCTTAATTTGTTCTCCAGATAATTCTTATATGGCTGCTTGACATCGTCCGGAAAATTACAGAAGAAGGCAAAAGACGGCACCTGCGTGGGCAGTTGCGTGACATATTTTATCTTCAGCGGATGCCCCCGCACCACCGGCGCATGATAGGCTTCCACCGCTTTTAACATCACCTCATTGAGCTGCGCGGTAGGCACCTTGCGCTGCTTGTTCTCATACACCTCCAGCGCCTCTTCCACAGCACGGAAGATACGCGTCTTCTCCAGCACGCTGACGAACAGGATCGGCAGATCGGTAAAAGGCGCCAGCCGCTCTTTCAAATGCTTCTCATAGTCCCTGGCTGTATTCGTCTCCTTCTCGACCAGGTCCCACTTGTTGACCAGCACGACGATCCCCTTTCCTTTCTTTATGGCCATCGCGAAGATATTCAGGTCCTGCGCAGTGACACCCTTGGAAGCATCCAGCAGCAAAAGACAGACATCCGCTTCGTCCATCGCCTTGATGGCCCTTATCACAGAATAGAACTCGAGATCCTCATGCACCTTGGTCTTACGCCGGATACCCGCCGTATCGATAAGTATAAAATCTTTCTTGAACAGATTATAGCGCGTATGGATAGTATCCCTCGTGGTTCCCGCAACATCGCTGACAATGGTCCGCTCCTGACCGACCAGCGCATTCAGCAACGAAGACTTTCCCGTATTCGGCTGACCGATGATCGCAAACTTCGGCAGCCCCTCCTCCTCCGACAACTCCTGCTCCTCGGTGATCAGCCCCGTCACGGCGTCAAGCAGCTCCCCCGTCCCGCTACCCGTCATAGACGAAAGAAAAAAGATATCGTCAAAACCCAGACTATAGAACTCCGCTCCCTCCAGCAGCCTGTCGCTGTTGTCCACTTTATTCACGGCAAGAAATACCGGCTTGGTCGTCCGGCGCAGCACATCCGCCATCGATTCGTCCAGGGTCGTGATCCCCGTCGCCGCATCAACCATAAATATCAGCGCATTCGCCTCTTCCAACGCGATCAATACCTGTTTCTTGATCTCCCGCTCGAACACATCCTCACTCTCCGGAACGAATCCACCCGTGTCGATCAGATTAAATGACTTCCCCGCCCATTCCGCCACACCATACTGCCTGTCCCGGGTAACCCCGCTCACATCATCCACAATGGCCTTCCGCTGCTCCAACAGCCGATTGAAAAATGTACTTTTCCCCACATTGGGCCGGCCTACAATGGCCACTGTAAATCCGCTCATAACTTGATTAATTATACTTGATCCCCATCATTTCCTCATCTCCATCAATTCTTCCTATTCCTCCACATCAATTCTAACCTTCATCAATTATTCTTTCCCTTCATCTCCATCAATTCTTTTCCCCATCATTTCCTCCCCTCAACTATACCCAT
>JAFDYE010000536.1 GCA_018267585.1 Bacteroidota bacterium | reverse complement strand
GAGGCCGTAGTATGGCTCTGTTCCGATGCCGCTTCCTTCGTAACCGGCCATGCCATGCCCGTGGACGGAGGCTGGACCGCTTCCTGAACCCCTTTAAAAAGACAGTGATTCGTCATCAAACAAAAAAAACCTCTTCGATTCCTTGTAATCTCTGCCGGTGTCGCTACCGATCAATAACCGCCCGTCCCCGACCTTACAAAACCTCGACCGCCAGCAACACGCGCGCGAAAGAGGACTGATGCGCATCCAAAACTTCCAGCAACAAAGAGGCGCTGTCCCGGGAACCGTCAACCCAAAGCCGGCCGCCGGAGGACTGGCCCCGCCGGGAAGAAGAGGAAGCTAAAAGTTAAGGGAAGGAGACCACCGGCCGCGATCGCCCAAAAAAATTATCCCGCCGCAATCAACAGGATAATTTACAACGAATCGATGGCAGTCAGTTACAATACGCTTCCACATAATAACTTCCGGGCGGGAAAAGAAATACCATGGATTCGAAGCTACTTCTCTCGTCCGGTTCAGCCGGTTTATACCAAAGGGACCAAGCAGGGAAGGATTCGGGTTCACCCGATGGGCATGACTTAGGACTGGATAGATGATTATTTGACAAATCCCCTGTAAGGTTTGTTCAGGAGCATCGCTGCTGTGCGGTCATAGCTGACCAGGTAGTGAGCAACGAGTACGCCCGCCAGTAACCACGCCGCGGAATTATAACCCAGATTATCCAGCGCCAGGACCGCCCACGCGAAGAGTGCCCATTCAAGCAGCAGCCTCAGCGGCCCCGGAATGGCAACGGGCGCAGGCTTCGGGTCATTAGGGATCCTGAAGACGCCCCAAAGGGTCGCCGCCAGCACAGGAAATCCAATGGCAGCGACTATACCCTGCCATCCGGGGTATCGGCGATAGCCCCAATAGGCGAGCACCGCGAGCATGACGAGCTCCAGCAGGAAGCGAAGCAAGAGATTTAACGGCCTGGTGTTCATTATTAGATTTTGACCTTTAGCACAAGTTACGAATGTACTTCGTAAATCCGATCGCTTACAGTTCATCAAAAAGCGCCTTCCCCCGAAAATCCGGTGCCAACCGCCTTCTTTAGGACGTACGACCAGGATTTCTCTCTTCAAATTCACGGCAAGCCGTCCCGATCAGTTCCAGGAGTATTGGGATAGTCAACGGTTTGGAGCAACCGCGGGCGAAACAGGTCTTTTTACCCAATTCAATCCAATCTTCTTCATTTGTCGTCGAGGACAAAATAAACACGCTGTACCGATCCCGAATGGCGCGGTCAAGTTTAGCGAACTCGTCCAGAAATTGAAATCCGTCCATGCCCGGCATGTGCAGATCGGATAGGATCATCCCGGGAAAATAACCATCCTCTTGGGAAGCCGCGCTGTCTGCCACCCCCGCAACCCGCCAATGATCCTCCACCACGAGATAATCCAGGGCATCCGTAGCCGAAGCGAAGCAGACAGGCTGTCCTCCGCCAACGATCCTTTTGATCGTCTCCCCGGTCATTGCCAACGTAAAAGGATCATCGTCAATTACTATTATTCGAATGCGTTCAGCTTTCATAAGGGTATAGATTTTTAAAGTCGACGGACACACAAAGGATCACCCCAGGAAATACTGTTCGTCCACGATCTTGCCGTCTTTCCACACGCGGCGTAGTATCTCATGCCACAATACTTTGCTGCCGTCTTTCATGTCAAAGTTGAAGGTAAATTCACTCATGCTTACATCGTCCCCAACCGCCGCGTGATGAAAGGTGATGCCATTCACTTTGGCAATACCACCGAGAAAAGATTCCATCTTTGCAAGATGTCCTTTCTTGGAGTTGACCACCGTTCCGTCGTGATCAGTAGTCACCACGCCGTCGGCGAAGAATTTGCTTACCGCAGCAAGAATTTCTCCTTTGGAAACAAGTGCATCTACTTCTGCATTTAACTTTTTGATGTCCATTTTATTGATTTTTAGTTGATAACACAAAGCTACCATCGGATCAGGCGACGTTGTTTACAAAAAGTGGACAGCGAACTGTAAAAAAATAAAAATGGAGCGTTTATCATATCCGGCTTTCCGGATTCGTAATTTTGATACGAAATGAAGAAAGAGTTTAAGCCTCAGATAAACAAACTCTATGTGTTCGACCGGCACTCCCTCCTGTTCATACGCTCAGGCAGTGGTATTTTCGAGGTCGATTTTAAGCGATACGATTTTGACGGCAATAAAATGGTCTTCCTGTCCCCCGGACAATACTTCAGATTGTTATCCGGGGATTTTTCTGTCGTGCAATATGAGTTCGCGGCGGCAACTGTTGCCGGCGACAGAAGATCGCGTTTTCTTTTTAGACATTTGATAAGCCTTGGGCATATCAACCTCGATTGCAAAAAGCCATTTTATCTCAGGCAGCTCATCAGGCTCGAGCCTGATCAAAAGGGAACCGATCTGCTGAAGCACGCCATACAGGACTGGATCCTCCTCAATCCCTTCAGGGCAACACAGGAAGAGGTTGATCTGCTTTTCAACGTAGAGGAAATTATCGATAAAAATCTTACCGAACCGTTCGCACTGGCCGACGTCTCGAGCCAGCTAAAAGAAAGACCGTGGAGACTGCAAAAACTCATAAAAGAAAAGCTGCAAATTACAGTCGCGGCAATGGCGCATAAAAGAAGGCTACTGGAGGCGGAAAGAAAAATTGCCTTCACGGATCTATCGGTAAAAGAAGTGGCATACGGCCTTGGTTTCAGGGATTCGGACTATTTTTTCAAATTTTTCAAACAACATACCAATCAAACACCTTCGTCCTTTAAAGATCGGTTCAACTTTGGCAGCAACGACAGTTTTACAAAAGACATATCGCAGCTCATCGAAACAAATTTCAGAAGACCTCTAAAAATGGCCTTTTATGCAAGCGAATTGGCCATGTCAGAGAAAACCTTTTCGCGCCGACTACACGAAAAGCTCGGCACTTCTTTAATTGATCTACTACATAAGCGACGACTAAAAGAAGCAAGGTTATTAATAAGTAACGGCGTTTCCATTGCCGATACAGCTTTTGAGCTGGGCTTTAAAGAAATCAGTCATTTCTCGCTATTCTACAAAAAACATACCGGCGCTCCGCCCTCACAACATTAAATTTATTACACATAAAGTGAATACATGAAGAAGACCACCACGGCAATCATGGCCTGCATCCTGCTTATCCTCCGTACCCAAGCCCAGGCGCCCTCCAGCTTTGTCAATCCTTTGTTAGGTACCGCCACTATCTGGGATAGCGCAGAGATTGGCTTTAAGCCGACGCACCGCACCTGGGGAGCCGAGGTATTTCCAGGCTCATCCCTTCCAAACGCCATGGTGCAGCTGAGCCCCGTCACCCAATTTCACAGCGGATCCGGATATCAATACGAGGATACGGTGATCTATGGGTTTATCCATACGAGCAAGGGGCACTGGAACCTGGGGTATGTGCCTTTCTTACCTGTTACGGGGCAGGTAGACGCGGGCAACTATGCCTCCCGCTACAGACATGACAACGAGTCGGCGCATCCGGGCTATTACCAGGTCTATCTTGACCGGTATGACGTCAATGTAGAATTGACATCCACGCTACGCTGCGCCTTTCACAGGTATAGTTTTAAAGGAGGACAGGACAGGCAGCTTCTTGCCGACCTGAACATGTCGAACGAAAAAGTCAAGGGTTGGACCATCATGCAACAGGGAGACCACGCTTTTTCAGGTTTTCAGCAGGCGGGAGAGAAAATTTATTTTTATGCGGTAACCAATGTGCCGATCAAACAAATCGACTCCTTGTACGCAAATAAAAAGACGGTGCCCGTTGTTCACTTTGCCGACGGCACAGGGGCGGTGGAGCTGCAGGTCGGGTTCTCGTTTGTCAGCGTGGAGAATGCAAGGGCCAATCTCCAAAAAGAGATGCTCGGCAAAAGTTTTGCGCAGGTTAGAGCAGAGGCGACACAAACCTGGGATGCCCTTCTGGGCAGGATCGAAGTTTCGGGCGGGACGGAGAGACAGCAACGTCTGTTCTATTCGACACTCTATCGAAGCTTTCTCTGGCCGGCGCTGCGTAGCGACGCCAACGGAGACTTCACGGATATCGGCGGTAAAGTAGTCAACAAAGGCTTCAATTATTATACGGAGCCTTCGCTATGGGACGACTACCGGAATAAATTGATCCTGCTCGGGCTTCTGTCTCCCAAGGTCGCCAACGATGTTATCCGGTCGCTGATCGACAAGGGGCAGGTCAAAGGTTTTATGCCGACCTTCTTTCATGGGGATCATGCTTCGGTATTTATCACCGGCTCCTACCTGAGGGGACTGAAAGACTACGACGTCCGTGCCGCCTACCGGCTGATGCTGAAAAACGCCACCGTCGAAGGCACCCGAAAATATGTCGACGAATACAATACCAAAGGCTATATATCGGAAGAGCAGGTGTCCCATCCGCAGGTGGAGACAGTACGGAAGGCCGCGGTGACCAAGACCCTGGAATACGCCTACGACGACTATGCCGTGGCGTTGCTCGCCAGGGCCCTGGACGACACGGCCAACGAGCGGATGCTCTTGCGGCGGAGCGGCAACTATCGCAACACCTTCGACCCATCGACGAGGTTTATGCGCGGCAGGCTGGCGGATGGCGGTTGGATAGAACCCTTTGATCCGCAATATCCTTACTATGAATATATGTACAGGGAGGCAAATGCATGGCAATCGTCATTCTTCGCTCCCCAGGACCCCAAGGGGCTGGCAGCGCTTTATGGCGGCAAGCGGGGTCTTGAAAAGAAGCTCGATTCGATGTTCACCCTGCCCTGGGATGGAGTAGAGGCATACAATATCTCGGGATTCATCGGCCAATACTGCCAGGGAAACCAGCCGGATCACAGCGTGCCCTACATGTATTATTTTGCGGACAGGCAGGAAAAGGCGCAGCTGATACTGGACAGCATCATGAACCATTTCTATGATATGGGTAAATACCATCTGGCTTATGCGGGGATGGATGATGCGGGGGAAATGTCGTCCTGGTATGTGTTCAATGCCATGGGCTTCTATACCTTTTCGCCGGCCGATCCGCAGTATATCGTCTCAGTACCCCTTTTCGACAGGGTGAATATGAAATTGGGGGACCGCAGCTTTACTATTATCAAAAAGGGCAGGGGCAAAAAGATCAGGGATATCCGGTACGAAGGGCAAAAGATCAACGGCTATTTTCTACCGGATGCCGATCTCAAAAAAGGCGGGGAGTTGACGATCACGACCAGGTAGTGTGAACCGATGGCTGGTTACTCCTAAACCTGCCGGATCAGGATTTTGCGGCATGAACCAGGGATGTGATATATCTATTCAAACTAGTCTTACCATGTTCAGGATCAGACATCGTTTATGTATTCGATCACCAGGGTCCGCATCCGGATGAGTATCATAAATATGTTGAGGACGAGCTTACCTTGGCTACACAAGGATTACAAGCCGGGACAAAAGCGTACAAGGATGCTGCGATAAAAACGCTTGAAGCAATAGGCAAAGAAGCACAGACTCCAGGAACCCGGGTAAACTGGCTAATTACAAAATGACAATAACAAGATGGACTACTATAGAATTTTCGACGACATCCGGTTTCCCAACCGGTGGTATCTCGGAGATATCAATGTGCCGGATCCATGGAATTTAAGGATGGGGAAGAGTCTGGATCAGGAACAATACAAGAACCTGGAGATTGAGATCGATCAGGAAGGCAGATCGATGGACCTTACGTTGACGGATGGCAGGCTGGTTCCCATCGTCAGTGAGCGCTTTGTGCAATGTTTACACGAATTCATGGATGAAGTTCAGCTATTCCCGGTAAAAGTTCCCGGGACGACCGAAAGTTATTACATCCTGGTGATCAAAAATGCACTTGATTGCGTGGATGAAGAAAATTCGGATTTCGAAAAGTTTGAGCCGGGGAATGATATCAGACCTGACCTGGCCGGTCAGTATAGCGCTATGCGCGTACTTAAAGTCGATCCTGCACGAATAGATCGACATATTTTCAGGATAGCGAAATATGAAGTGGCAGCGATTGTCAGCGGCGAGGTGAAGGACCGGCTGGAAAAGGCGCAGCTTCGTGGACTTAAATTTAGCCTGGTAAGCTGGGCTCCAACCAAGCGGGATTGAATGCAAGTCACATGGGCATTTCTGTCCATTAAGGTCGCGGCAACCGTTGTACGTGCACAAGTGGTTACAAAAACACTTAATCAAGGTGCAAGTACAAAAGCAGTGCGGGACCAGCTGATCGCCCAGATGAATAATATGAAGCTTCAACACCCGAACCTAACGGCTGATGAAGAGTTCAGGATCCGCAACCGTGTCAAATTATATTAAACAGGCCTTGAAATTTGGAAAGCGCGTCCAGCAGCAAGATGGAAGCATCAGTATCCGGTATGATCTTGGAAAAATAATCGGTACAGGATCAAACGGTGTTGGGACCTCTGAGATACAGTATATATAAGGAACGGCATTCCCAACACTGCATTTCCTATAAACTAAGTAGAAAGAAAAATAATCGAAAATGGGATCATTGGAAACTTTTTTGGCTCTTGAAGGCAATGACTTTAACAGGAGAAGAATATTAACTGCGCTCCGGGAGGCTAGAGATGAAAACGCGGAATCAAAAGAGCTTACCTTCAATATTTTCTCCTTAACGATATATCCCTCCAGGAGTCAAGTAGTCCTGGTGAATGATGTTGTGGCAGAAGATCCTGAGGTCACGCTGCCAATGGGTGAATTTGAAAAGATAATCGAAGGGACCAAAAAGAACTAATGGAAAGCCAAATTTTCTTCCGCACGTTTGCGATTGGCATAGTCTTGCTTTCCGGCTGCAAAACCCACCTGCAATCCGACCGCAACTCCACCGGCGACGGCAAGGTCTACCGGCTGCGCATGAATCCATCGCCAGGCTCAAAGTACCTTCGACTGGAGGATGGAGAAAATATAGCGGGCAAGGTAACCCCGGTCCAACAAAACGATATCATCCTTTTCTACCTTATTCAGATGCCGTAAGAACAACTGCAGTTCACTGGCATCCATATGATCGGTCTGCACGTCAAGGGTCAGGTAATTCACTGGCTCATAGAGCATCGACAATAGGCACATGCTCTGCTTTTTTCCTCTTAGCCTTCCTCGGCCCATTCCCCTGGTACCAAATTCTTCCCGGATGCTGGCATGATCCGGAAGATTCAGGAAACTGCCATCCACTGCCAACAGTTTGTGCCCATGATAACCCAGGTAGTCCGCCTCTTTATAAAAATCCCGCCAGATGATCTCATTGAGTTTCAGGAATGCTTCAGGTGCCAATTTTCTGCGCGACTGACTGAAGGCCCCTTTTGTTACTCGTCATATACTGAACGCTTCGTCCTCCGTTTCCCGAAAGAAGCTATCCATCTCCCGTTCTAGTCCCGTCTTTCCCATCCTAAGTATGCTGATTATCAGATAACTGAATGGAAGCAGCCGATTCCTGGTGAAGGCCCCTTCCTGGCCGTTCGTACAACGGCCTTTGAATTCAGTGTCATCATTGATATGGTAGATTAATTTTTTTGATACCCTGATCCGATAGTCTTGATTGGTTTTCCGATGAAAGGTTACCCCCTTCTTATACATCAAATAAATTTGCGGCTCCTCTTTCAATTATGGAGGGTGAAATCAACTTTTTTTGCTTAACTAAACGATATGGGGCAAATCAGATAATTTTAATATCTTCCCTTTAGAAGTGAACATCATGATAATTCCCTTAAAAAATATGTATGTATACGCGCGGCTGGCGCTTTTCATGGCCATTGTTCCCGGATCGGTATTTGCCCAAAAGCGATCGGGTCTGCAACGCCAGGTAGAACAGCTGGTCAGCGGCTTCAATGGGACAGTAGGCGTGTACGTCATCAATCTTCGGACCGGCGAGACGGCCTCTGTCTTGGCCGACTCGATCTTTCCTACCGCCAGCATGATCAAAGTTCCTATCCTTATCGGTATCATGAACAAACTGGCAACCGGCGCCCTCACCTATCATCAGCAACTTCTCTACAGGGATTCCCTGTTGTATCCGGGTGAAGACATACTGGGGGCCTTCCGGGACAGCCAACGGATAGAATTGAGCAAGGTCATTATGCTCATGCTCACGATGAGCGACAATACCGCCAGCCTCTGGCTGCAAAGCCTTGCCGGGGGTGGTGCGGTCATCAACGAAAAATTGAAAGAGCTTGGGTTCGCCGCAACCAGGGTCAACAGCCGGGTCGCGGGTCGGGACAGCAGCCAGCGTCTTTTTGGATGGGGCCAAACCTCCCCCAGGGAAATGGCGACCATCTTTCAAAAGATATGGCAAGGGCAGATAATAAGCCAGGCTGCCTCGGAACAAATGCTTCGATTATTGAGCAGGGACTATTGGGATGAAGAGGCCATTTCCCAGGTGCCGCCCGGCATCTTTATCGCAGCCAAAAGCGGCGCAGTGGACGCATCGAGAAGCGAAACCCTCCTGGTGGCGGCGCCACACGGCACCTATATTTTTTCCGTTATCACCAGGAACCAGCAGGATACCTCCTGGCATCCGGAGAACGAAGGCTGGGTCATGGAAAGAAAACTTTCGCGCCTGCTATGGGACCATTTTGAGCCCCGGTCCAAATGGAAACCTTACCTAACTGTTGACGGCGAGCCTGCCAGGTGATATCGCCTCCTCGTGACATCCACTTTCATCCTCCCCAAATCCCCTTTGGCAGGAACGCCTCACCCTCTCTCATAGACACATCTCCCGTCGATTTGTAGACTTTAAATTGTTTTTTCTCTTAAAATGATTTAAATTTAATATAAGACCATTGCTCGTCTACCCCGAGGCTCCCTTCGCTATTTCTATATCTTTTCTGGTACCTATCCGCATTCCGGCGGTGAGCACTTAATTGAAATATTATTTATTGCACCGCCAATTATAAACACTTAAATCGAACCAGAATGCAACGTTCTATGCACAGATACCCTTCGATTATTTGGAGGGCAGCCATTTTTGTCAGTATCATCACTTTCGCGGGCTGTGCTTCAAGTGGCGGCGGCAATCCTCCCGAAATGCAGGCGAAAGTTGATTCCATGACAACCTTATTGAAGAAAATTGCGGACGGCGACGACTCCCTTCAGCATCATCTGACCAAATTTGACACGCTCGATTTTGTTGTCTTCACTCAGCAACAGTGGATCCGCTTTCATGAATCCCATGCGGACAACATCGTCGTGAATTGGCCGGACGGCCATCATACCGACGGGCTCGACAGACATATTAAAGATATGATCGCCCTGTTCGTATATGCTCCCGACACCAGGATTAAAGTCCATCCGATCCGCTTCGGTAACAGCACGGGGGAGTGGACATGTGTGACGGGGGTGATGGAAGGGACATTTACCAAACCGATGCCCCTGGGCAACGGGAAATTTATTCAACCGACCGGCAAAGCCTTTAAGATCCCCATGTGTACGGTAGGCCATTGGAAGGACGGCTTAATGGTCGAGGAATCGTTATTCTGGGACAACCAGACTTATATGTCCCAAATGGGTCTCGGAAAATAGAGAACTGGTGCCACGCTGGAGCGTCGGTCGACATGCGAATAAACATCGAATGATGGAATATAAATCACCAAACTCCAAAATGAAATCCCCGCGGGAGAAATGGCCGGAATTGGGATTTGACAATTGGAAGGAGACCCTTTCAACCTTACACCTCTGGACGCAGATCGTGGGCAAGATCCGGCTCCGCCAGATGCCCTGGCTGAACCATTCGTGGCATGTCACTTTATATCCCTCCGCAACGGGTATAAGTACCGGGGCCGTCCCCTACCGCGACGGGGTTTTTCAGATCGACTTTGATTTCATCCACAACGTGCTGCGCATCGCAACAAGCACCGGTAAAGAAGCAACAGTCGGCCTTTACCCAAGAAGTGTAGCCGATTTTTACCGGGAGTTGTTCGCCAGACTGAAGGAGACCGGGGTGAATGCGTCGATCAGCGCCGTTCCCAACGAAATAGATCCAGCGATTCCATTCGAAAAGGATGTGACCCACCGCTTCTACGAAGCTGGCCAGGTCCGTACCTTTTTCACCGCACTGACCAGGATATACAATGTATTCATGCAGTTCAGAGCAGGGTTTACCGGGAAATGCAGTCCCGTACAGCTTTTTTGGGGATCGTTCGATCTGGCGGTAACACGCTTTTCCGGCCGGCGCGCGCCGCTGTATACGGGTGAGATGCCCAACATGCCCCTTCGCGTAATGCAGGAAGCATACTCTCACGAAGTGAGTTCCTGCGGGTTTTGGCCGGGCAGTACACAATTTCCACATCCGGCGTTTTACTCCTACTGCTATCCGCCGTCTTCAGCATTTGGTAACCAGCGTGTTGCCCCCAAGGAAGCCTATTTCAATGAGGAAATGGGAGAATTCCTATTGCTTTATGAGGTGGTACAGCGGTCGGAAGACCCGGAAGGAGTCTTATTCCAGTTCCTGCAGTCGACCTATGAAGCCGCGGCAAACACAGGTAAATGGGATCGAGGTTCGTTGGAATGCGATCTGTCCAGGTTTCAGCGATAACCCCCTTATTTCCACGCCTTATTAGGCTTGGGCCCCATGACAAAAACCAATCTCGAGCCGCCCGTCAACTGGGTATGTGTAATAAAAGGATGGTCGATAGGATTACCGTCAAGGCTCACCCGTTGAATATATTTACTTTCTTCTGAAAGATTCTCGGCAACGATAGTCAGTGTTTTTGCCTGCCCCCCGGCAGTGGTATAGCGCAAAGTCAGCTTAGGCACCTGAGGTGCGCCGATAGCATAGATACCCGAAGCAGGCGTGACAGGATAAAACCCCATAACCCCAAAAATATACCAGGCGGCCATTTGTCCGCAATCCTCATTGCCGTTGATACCCAATGGCTGATTGCGGAAATTCACAACAGTATGCTTTCTCACGAGCTCCTGCGCCTTCCAGGGCTGACCGCAATAATCATAAAGATAAATATAGTGATGCCCGGGCTCGTTGTCATGACGATAGTGATTGCCTTCGAAATTCTCATCCAGCCTGGCCGCAAATTTCTCGCTTCCGCCCATCAGCTCGATCATACCCGGCACATCATGCAAAGCTCCGAAAAGATAAGTCCATTGATCCCCTTCCGTAAATCCGTCCTGGCGACCCAACTTGTCCGCAGGATTGAAATGCACAAACTCTCCATTAGCCAGCCTGGGAATAAAAAAACCGGAATGACGATCATAAAGATTTTTATAGTTCTTGCTCAAAGCCGTTATTCGCTCATAATCCGCCTGCTTACCAAGCGCCTTGGCCATGGCTGCAACGGAATAATTGTCCGAAGAATACTCGATAGTTCGGGAGACTGATTCAGCGGTCTTTCCAAAAGGCACATATCCAATGCTGTTGAAAGCGGTAAGCCCGGCCCTGGCCTCATATCCCCTCCACTTATCCCGATCGCCATAGGGAAGTGAGGTATCATTATCCGGGGGCGTCAACGCATCCTTGCGCAAGGCCTCATACGCAGTTCGCACATCATACCCTCTAAACCCTTTCACATAAGCATCGGCGATTACCGCGTCGGCATGTGTGCTGATCATGATATTCGTCTCCGCCGGATTCGGCCACATCGGAAGACGACCGCCTTGCTGATACATCTGAACCAGGGCCCTGATCATATCATTGACCCGATCGGGCTGGGTAAAGATCAGCAAGGGATGCAAAGCCCGATAGGTATCCCATAGCGAGAAATCCGTATAAGAAACCCCTTCGTGTATCTTGTCGTCAAAAGCGCTGTAATATTTTCCATACTCCGAAAACTCGCGCGGGAACTGCATTGTGTGAAACATCTCGGTATAGAAGATAGCCTTTCTATCATCGGTTGCGCCGTCGATCTTAATACGACTCAATCCTTCCTGCCAGACGTTGCGTGTTCTGATGGTCAACACATCGAAATCCCAGTCCGGAACTTC
>JAFDYE010000535.1 GCA_018267585.1 Bacteroidota bacterium | reverse complement strand
TAACCGTCGAATAATAGACCGCCCCGTTGTCTGCGACAGCCCTGATCCGATAGAAATTATCACCCGACAGCGGGTGGCCGTCGATGTAGGTGTTGACGCTTCCGGCTACCGTGCCGAGGGGCTGGAAGGTCTTGTTCGCGTCCATCCGTTCGACGGTGTAGGACCGGACGGACGTCGTATTGATGTTGTCCCAGCGCAGGCTGATGGACGGGGCGGTGTAGATACCGCTGGCCACCAGGCCGTTTGCCAGCAGCACCTCGAACATGCTTGCCAGCAGCGTCGTGGACGCTGTAGCCGTACAGCCATTCCGCAGCTCCGTCACCGTAATATTATAGGTCCCCCAGGTAGTGTCCGTGACCGGGTTCTGCTGACTGGAGGTAAAACCGCCCGGTCCGGTCCAGCTATAGGTCAGGCCGGCAGAGCCGCCGAACGGAGTGGGGTAGTTGCTGGCTACCGGGTCGCCGCCGTAAAGGTCCAGCTGATTGTTGGACATCCCGCCAAACGCGGTTGCTACGGGTGGGAAGGTATCGATCGGGACGACGATAGTATCGGTCCTGGTGGGAGGACAACCGTTCGCCGGAGAGGCATTGACAATATATGTCCCGGGCTTGTCGATCGTCAGTTGTGAGCTGTCGCTGTTGGCTCCGGAGATATCGCCGCCGACCTGTTGCCATGTATAGTAACCCGCGGTGCTGTTGTTGGTAAGGGTGATCGTTGCCGGGTTGTGGTTACAGCGCAGGGTGTCCGGCCGGAGCCCATAGTCCATGACGGCCGGCCGCGTAAAGGTCAGGGGCACCATGAAGTCCTGCAGGTTCGAAGTGAACGAAGTGGACGACCTGGATTTGAAGAATATATTAGAGAATAGCGCGTCACAGGGGCTCAGCGCGGAATACAGCGCCGGGTCGATGCCGATACGGGTGAGGTTCATGCCGATCTCGATGAACTGCTGGGACTCATAGTTTGGGTCCCAGCCGGTGCCAAAGGTTGAGTTGGCGGTTCCCCATGGCGTGGAATATGTCGAGTCCTGCGTAGCCGAGGCGGAATAGTTGGAAATGCCTCCTCCCCAGGCCGTCGAGCCCGATTTGCTGACGATGGACGCATACCCATACACGGGGGACGACGTAGCGCCGTCAAACGCTCCCGTAAAATTAAAATAGGCCGGGATGACCGTGCTCAGTGTCGTCTGGCTCACCCATATGCGGACGTCGACCACAGGCGGCGTTCCGGGCGAGAAGCTCACTGCAAAGATCATGTCCCCGGTCTGGATGATATTGCCGGCCGCATCGAAAAGCCACTGCGTATGGCCTGCGTCCGTTCCCCCGGTGGTGAAGGTGCCGGTTGACCCGTTGTAGCCGAGCGATTTCTTATAGAGCTCGACGTCATAATAGCTCGATCCGTTGGTCCCAAACGTGGATACGCCCGTAAAGAACCACAGTGAGTCGTGTACGGTCGTACCGGCCCTCCGCATATGTGCATAGACGTCCGCCAGGTCGTTCTTGTTCGGGATATTGGTGTTCCCGCCTTTCCATTTGGTCGGGTTGTCACCGTTCTTGCTCGCGATAGTAAATGTAGTGGCGTCTTTCAGCGTTGCCGCGGCGATAAAGTCCCTGCCATAGACGGCGTCGATCCATAGCGTGCCGCCGACCTTGGCATAAAGGAGCGCCGCCATCCGCTGATTGAAGGTGATATTGGAGCCTGCCGATAGCGCAGTCCGCCAGGTCGCGGCTTTGGCGGTATCGATCACATTATGACCGACCCCGGATGGGGCGAACCAGTCGTCCGATGCGATGGCTCCGGTGACAGGTCCGTATTTCACCCAGTTGGTACGGGTGTCCGCGTCCACGCCGAATTGGGCAAATATACCGCCATTGCTCAATTGCGCATAGCCCGGCAGAGACAGCAGGCTTGCCGAAAATAATAGCAGGGGTAGAGTTAGTTTCATAGCATCGGATTTGATTAACGATCCGTTGAACGGATCGTACGGATATTCTATAATGACCGATCCGGGCGAAGAAGTAGACTTCTCACGCCCGAATCAGCCATGTTTTCACGGGTGTTCTATTTCTTCTCCAAATTCACTTTGCCTGCGTCGGTCACTACTCCCGTTGCTACCGTTACGGAGTAAGCAGTGTCCTTATATGTGGTGTCCTGTGCGTGGAACGTAAGGTTCCAGGACCCCGCGTTGACGCCACCGAAGAAGTAATAACCGGTTGCTGAGTCGGGCAATGCCAGAAGGCTGTCCGTACCCTGTACGGCCCATACCTGCGGTTTTGCTACTCCCGGGAGGGCATATCCCTTGATGCTGCCTCCGATTGCTTCGGCGTAGGTCCGGATCACGGGTTTCAGAATATAGTTGCCGCTGCCGGTCGTCACGATCGAACGATTTGCGTCAAAGTCGATCCACAAACGGTAGACGATACCGCTGGTCAGCGTTGCATGAATATTGAATTTCAGACCTGATTGTTGTGCGGAAGGCGTTTTCATCGCGTAGGACTTGCCATTGATCACAACCGAGTTGTTGCTGCCGAGGACCAGCCGCATCTGGGAGATCTTGCCTGCGGGGAGATCCGTCGATGCCAGCACCGTGTCGATGCCATTCCTGAAGTCGAGCAGGTTATAGACTCCCGGACGAAGCAGGGGCAGCGTCTGCCATCCAGAGCTGGTCCCGGTGTCGGAGGATACATTGACCTCTACTTTTTGAACATCGATATATACTGCGTCATACGGTGAAGGATCATCCGTCAGACGTACTTCGAGGTGGCCGGTGCCACTGCTATTGCTGCTTTTATTGCAAGAGATGAATAAAAAGAGGCCTGCGGTCAGGGAAACAAGAAATAAGCTGATCCTTTTCATGTCTGGTTTTTTCATTGAGTATGAAATTTACCCGGTGATACCGGTCTTCCCCTTAAAGACAGGAAAAAGGCTTCCTGGTCCTAGTGCCCGGGAGCATTTTTTTACCAATTACATTAAAATTTGAGACTATACGTAATGCTGGGGATGACAGGGATAAGAGGCAGCTCTTTGGCTACGACTTTTCGGGTAGCCGGATCGATCGTCCTGTAAACAAAGGAGTTATTTGACCGGGCGTAGACATTGTACAGAGAGAGTATCCATTCCGTCTCGAGCGTCCTTTTCCCGAGGGTCCTGCTTTTTGTGTAGCGCACATTGACGTCGAGCCGGTCATAGGGGCTCAGCCGGTAGTTGTTGGCGACGACATCCCAGGAGCCGATGAGCCGATCGCGCCCGTAGGCGTTGCCATTGTTGCTGCCCGGGCCGTTGCCATTGCCGTTATTTCCATTCCCATTGCCGTTCCCGTTGCCATTCCCATTGCCGTTTCCGTTGCCATTACCGCCGGCATTTCCATTGTTTCTGCCCACCGCTCTTCCGGGATTGTCATACAGCGGATTTCGCCCCGGACCAGGATTGAGGATATAAGAGGAATCGGGGCTCAGCGAGAAGGCCCGGCCGCTGGCCAAAAGAAAATTTGCCCCCACCTTCCAGTGCGATGAGATGTTATAGGCCAGTGAGATATCCAGCATATGTCTTCTGTCGTACGCGAAAGGAAAGCTCTGGCCCTGGTTGAGAGAGTCGAACTGCTGCCAGGCGTAAGCCAGCGTATAGGCAAGCCAGCCGGTCCATTTGCCCCTGTTCTTGCGGAGGAAGAGCTCCGCGCCATAGCTCCATCCCTTCCCGAAGATCAGCTTTTGTTCGATCGTATTGTCGATTGCGGTCGAGTCTCTGCCTCCGAACAGCAGCTGGTTGCCCATTTGTTTGTAATAGAACTCGAGGCTGGTTTGAAAGACGTTCTGTGAAAAGTTCCTGAATAGCCCTGCCGTATACTCGTTGGAGTATTGGGGCCGGACGGCACTGCTGCTGCCGATCCATATCTCCGCCGGAAAGGAGGCATTATAGCTCTGCACCAGGTGAATATACTGGTGCATATTGGTATAGGAGAACTTTACGCTGGTCGAGGGGTCTACCATATAGAGCAGCGACAGCCGCGGCTCGAGAGAGAAATATTTGGCATCGGGCTTGTAGAAATAGGGCGCCCGCAATCCCACATAAACCTGCCACCGCTGGCCGAGTTTTATCTCGTCACTTACGTACACGGCTATCCGATTAGACGTTTTGGGGGGTATGCCTGACGGAACGATGGTCTGCGATGCTGAATCAGGCGGGGGCACCTGACCCGACAGGGAGGCCGGGTATAGCGTCTGGTGTAGATAGTCGGCCCCGATGCTCAGCTTGTGAGCCGGAGAGAGATACCAGTCGAGCGCCGTCCGTGCGTTGACGTCGGTGATGCCGGAATAGAGCTGCGCGAAAAATCCATACTGGGTCGCCGACAGGAACTGGTGGTATTTGTTGTACTCGACGGAAGAGTGTCCGAACAGCTTTCCGGAATACTGGTGATTCCACCGAACCGTCGCGCCGGTATTGCCGTAGTGCATGGAGTAGTCGATGCCGTCGAGCTTTGCGCTGTCGCTTGCATAGGTGTTGTTGTCCCTTCCGCTATAAAAGCTGAGCAGCAGGCGGTCCTTTGCCGACAGCTGAAAGTTCAGCTTGGCATTGACATCGTAAAAATAGTATTTGCTGAAATAGTTGCTGTCCAGAAGGGGCTTGAGTACGATATCGGTGGTGCTTCGGCGGGCAGAGACGAGGTAGGAAGACTTCCCGGTTTGCAGCGGACCGTATAGCGTCGCCCCGGAAGACACGGTTCCCAGCTGCACGCTTCCACCGGTTTGCTGGTTGCTGCCGTCCTTCATTGCGACGTCCAGCACCGAGCTGACGTGGTCCCCGTAAGAGGCAGGGAATCCGCCTTTCATCAGCGTGGCGTATTTCACGGTCGGCGGATTAAAGATACCCACGAGACCGAAGGTATGGCTTGGGTTGTACAGCGTGGCGTCGTCCAGCAGTATCAGGTTCTGACCGGCGTTGCCGCCCCGGACAAAATAGCCAGGCGATCCGTCGATGCCTGCCTGGACACCCGGCAGCATTTCCACCGAGCCGATCAGATCGCCGCCACCGCCGGCAGAAGGGGCCGCAGCGATCATATCCGTTGAAAGGTCGATGCGCGCGGCCTGGTTCTTTTTCACGTTGTCTTCGCGCTTGTCTTTGAACACCATCGTTTGATTGATCTTTTCCTCGTCGTCGTTGTGTTCCATCCGAAAGGACTGCGCGGGATCAAAGTCACCAAAATTCGTTATCCGGCGGGACAGATTTTTGTACCCTACGTATGAGATTTCCAGGTCCAGCGTATCGGCGGGTGGGGCGGTAAGGGAATAAAAGCCATAGCTGTTGGAGAGGACGCCTGTTTTTGCACGGGGTAGGTAAACACTGGCGCCGATGAGCAATTCACCCGTATGGGCGTCTCTGATATACCCGCTGAGGGTGATGCTGGATGGCGGCACGGGGCCTTGCAGCACGACCTGGTCGCCGATGATCTGCCAGGTGATGGCAGTTCCTTCAAATAGTGTATGTAAAAACGCTGAGGGCGGCATCTGGACCGCCGTTATGGAGATATTCTTTTGCCCGGCTGCGAGCTCGGTGCTGTAAGCAAACTTAAAATGAGTTCGGGATTCGATGATCGAGAGCGCTTCTCTGAAAGACCTGTCTTTGAGCGTTACTGTGATAAGGGAGTCTGTCTTTTGCTGCGCAAAGGCCCGATCGACCAGCGCTGTCAAAAAGATCAGCAAGGCAATGGCAACACGAGGCCACAGGTTAAAGAAGGCAGCTGTCCGGTAGTTTTCCATGAGACGTTCACATTCGCCGACGCGGCGTAAACGTCTGTAAGATAGAGCTTATTATATATAAATGGTTATTTTATCTTGTCGTCTTTTTTCTTCAGAATGTAGCCAGTTTCGACCGCGTCATAGTCGAGCTGAAGAGAGGCACAAACGGTTTTTATGGCGTCTTCCAAAGACTCGCCGTCCAGGTGGACCGTCAGTCTTTTCTGGGCAAGGGCAGGATCTCCAAGCTGGATCTTCTTACCGAACTGTTTTTCGAGCGCTGCTACTACCTTCGACAGGGGCGCATTGTCGAATCGCAAGGGGTCTGTCGCGGTTATTTCGCCATGACGGGCCGCGGAAGTGTACAGACAGATCGAGCCGCCGGCCGTCAGCTCGCGGGTCTCTCCTGTCTCTTTTTTGGTAAAGGCGATCTTTCCGCTGGATACTGTGACTTTTATGCTGTCCGTCGTTTTTGCGATCGTAAAGCTGGTCCCGATGTCTTTGATACTGGCAGCATCCATGTCGACCACGAAGGGTAGCTGCTGCTGGTGTGAGACGTCGAAAGAAGCTTCTCCGCCAAGCAGGACGATCGTGCGGGTATTCTTGTTATAGTCATCGGCGAGCCGAAGACGGGTCTGTTGTTGCAGGACGATGGTCGAGCCGTCCGGAAGAGCGACGGTCCTCTGTTCGCCCATGGCGGTCTCATACCGGAGGGCTTCCCCTTTACCCGAAAGGTACCAGAAAGCGGCGCCGCCGGCGACCAGCACCAGCGCTGCGGCCACGGCCAGGCGTCTTGCAAGGGTAGAGCGTCTTCTAAAATTGCCGGCCACAATACGACCTTCGTCGAGTCGCCCCCGAAGAGCTTCCCAGCCCTCTTTCTCGTCCGCCTTTTCATAAATGGTATAATCGGCTATCCCTTCCTGCCAGATATCGAGCAGCCGCTGATACGTTGCACGGTTAGCAGGGGAAGCCGCCAGCCATTCTTCGAACCGACCGCTTTCCTCGGGCGAGAGTTCGCCCTGAAGCGCCGGCACGATCAATTGCCAGGGGAGATCATCATATGTATGGGTAGACTGAGAATCCATAATTTCAAGTATATGACAAAAAAAAGAATGAAGGGACCTAGTGCTTCCCCAAAAAATATTTTAGGATCGCCAGCAGCACCGGCAGGGTGTTCCATTCGTCGAGGACCTTGTTTAGCTGCTGCAGCGCGTGTGTTATATGATTTTTAACGGTTTTGATGGAGATTCCCAGGCGATCGGCGATCTCCTGCTGTTTCATCTCTTCAAAACGGCTCATCCGGAATACCTTACGGCACTGTTCCGGCAGCTCGTCGATCGCCCTGTAAAGCCGGATCTTCAGCTCGTTGTCTTCCATCTCCTTCCACTCGGTCGTTCCTTCGGGCCGGTGTTTGAGCTCCTGAAAATGCTGCCGGTCCCTTTTATTCTTATCCAGCTCGTTAAGACACCTGTTCACGACTGCCCTGTAGACATATGATTTCAGAGAGGACTGGATATCGATCCTGTCCGCGTCCTGCCAGACTCTGACGAATACGTCATTGACGACCTCCTGCGCCTGAGGAACGTCCCCGAGGTATTTACAGGCCGCCAGCAGAAAGAATTTGTAGTGGTCCTTGTAAAACTTTTCAAATGCTTCCCCGTCTTTTCTTTGTATGGATCTCCATATCTGGTCTTCTTCAGGACTCATGTGGTAAAAAGGTATAATTATGTACCGAAGATGCGCGCTTCCAAAAATTAGCGCCTCTTCGGCAAAGCGCTAATGTCTGTGAACTTCCTGCCCCAACACTGTTGGGTCACTCCTTCGGGGACTTCGCTATGCTCGTCCCTGGATGAGCCCCTTTCAGGGGCTCATTGAAGTGATGTGGTTTGGCGGGACAATATTATTGATTATTTTTAAAAATGAAAATCTCCGTACTAATCTTTGCTTTTCTTGCATTTGCGTGCAGGACCAAATAAAAGGGAACAGGGGTCCGACGCGTCGCTGATCACTTCAACTGCCATCGGAAAACTTCAGCTGGGAGACAGCCTGACCAAACATACGGCCCGAGGCGACCATTGCATCCATCTCCATTTATTGACCCTTTCAATTTTCTTGTCACCCCTCCATTTTGTGCCTGGCCGGATTGTCCAAATGGCCCCGTCAGAATGTCCATTTTACTACCCTTAAGCTATATTTATCGACAGTAACTTGCTTTAAAATTAAAGCAATGAATATGCAGCTAACCGACAAAGTCATCCTCGTGACCGGCGCCAATCGCGGCATTGGGCGTGCGCTCGTGGAAGAAGCGCTGAAAAGAGGCGCAAAAAAAATATATGCGGGAACCCGTACGTCGCTGACGCATCCTGATCCCCGCGTCGTGCCGCTGATGCTGGACGTGACTGATGCAGCCCAGGTGGAAAAGGCCGTGGGGGCGGTCGGGCATCTCGACATCCTGATCAACAATGCCGGTATAGCGTTGTACGATGACCTTGGCGACCGCGAGATGATCGAACGCCATCTCGCCGTCAACTTCTTTGGACCTTATAGTCTGATCAAGGCATTCCTGCCTTCGCTGACAGAGTCACGGGGAGCGATCGTCAACGTGCTGTCGGTAACGGCGCTCGCATCGCTGCCGCTCATCGCCTCCTATTCGATCTCAAAAGCGGCCGCTTTCTCGCTGACCCAGGCGTTCCGGGCCTACCTTGCCGGCCGGGGCGTAAATGTACACGCCGTACTTACCGGGCCTACAGATACCGATATGACCAAAGGTTTCGAGATACCCAAGTCATCGCCGCAGCTGGTTGCCGGCGGAATTTTCGACGGAGTGGAGCGCGGTGAAGAGGATATCTTTCCCGACCCCATGTCGGCTTCGATGGCCGAGAGCTGGCGCAGCGGCGCCGTTAAGGCGATGGAGCGTCAGAATGCAGCTTTTGTTGCGTGATGCTAATTCCGCTGTTGTGACAACCGGGCATCCAGTGAAAGGCGGCCCGGGCCCGCCAGCACCAGCGCCACCGACATTCCAATGGTCAGCAGGAAGTACTCATAGCCTTCTGTGTGCTGAGTGCCGAACCAATCCATAAAAAAATGGGTCCTGAAAGTGGTGAGGATGATGCCGGTCATCACGCCCGCCAGCGCCGCGCTGCAAAAGCGCGTGGCCAGTCCGGCCAGGAGCGCCAGTGGAACGAAGAACTCGATCAGGATGACCAGAATGCCAACCAGCCAGGGCATCTCCCTGGTTTGCGTAAAATAGATCATTGTTCCGGTAAAGCCGTAACCACCAAACCAGCCCAGCAGCTTTTGGGCTCCGTGGGGGAAGATGACAACGGCCAGTGCGAGGCGGAGAAAGAAAAGGGCGTAGTCGTTGTTCGTTCGAATGACGGGAAGCTTCATGTTCCAAGCAAATTTTGTTGGAAGCAAAATTCAGCCAGGGACAAAGGGCGACCAATCACAAAGGATAAATAAGGACGTTACCATAGGTTAACGCGCGTGGATTCTGAGGTTAACGTGCGCGGATCCTGCTGAGGCTTTGGGGCGTTATGCCGAGATAGGATGCGATCTGATGGTCCGGCACCCGCCGGCCAATATCGGGGTACCGGGACAGGAAGTCTTCATAGCGCTGCCCGGCCGTTCGAGTCAGGTTCGCGGACACCCGTTGGGTCGCGGCGATAAAGGCGTTCTGGATCATGATCCGGAAACAGCGTTCCATAGAAGGCACTTGTGCATACAGCCGTTCGAGATCGGGGCGGGATATCTGTAATAGCTCTGTGTCTTCCAGGCAGTCGATGGCGTATCGCGAGGGCGTTTCCGTGAGAAAGCTGTAGAGGTCTCCGACCCACCAGTCCTCCGGCCCGAACTGTATGATGTGCTCTTTTCCTTTTGGGTCCACCTCATAGATCCTGGAAAGCCCCCGGAGGACATAGGATTCGTAACGCACGACGTCGCCTTCCTGTATAATGAACTGCCGCTTCCTATACTTCCGGTAAGTGAACAATGCCCGGATCGTCGCCGCCTCATCCGCGGATACCGCAACGTAGCGCTGCAGGTTTTTTATTAGTGCTTCATACATGGTTGCTGTTTGCGGATCTGTCAGGCAAGGAACGTCCGCTCGTTGGCAAGGTGGTCGCTGAGATGGGAATTTTCCTGATCTTTCATATCCGGGGCCTAAAGTTCGTGGATAGGGGCCAGTCGCCAAAATTAAATCGGTAGCAGGGAATATGACGAATGTTCGCGCCATAAATGACCTTCGTCATTCACCTTAACCCGCCGATAGTTACCTTTACCTGAAATACAGGTAGATATGTCGGGATCCCCCAACGGCGTCATCGTCTTTAAAACCCGTTATGGCACAACGCTCCAGTATGCGGATTGGATCAGGAAGGAACTTAAGACACCCCTGATCGACCCGGAGAGAGTGGACGGGCAGGTTTTGTCACACTGCGATTTTCTCGTGATCGGTACGCCGGTGTACATGGGGAAAATGCTGATCGCCGATTGGCTGGAAGACAACCAGGAATTTTTACGGAGGTCGCGTCTCTTCCTTTTTGTGGTGTGTACCTATTTTTCGGATTCTGAAAAACAGCAGGCTATGATAAGAGAGAATATTCCCGAAAGCCTCCTGGCCTGCTGCAAGCTATTTTTCCTGCAGGGCAGGCTGATCGTTGACAAGCTCTCTGAGGAGGATGCCAGGCTGGTGGCCGTCGGGGACGGCACTACGCAAATCCACAACAGCGACCCGGTGCATAAAGCGAATATCATTCCCCTGGTCGAGGCTGTCTGGGCCTATTCGGCCAGGGACGCTTTCTTTCCAAAATGAGCGATCAGGTAAAAGGACGCTCCCAGATTGATGATATCTTTGTAGAGGAACAGGCCCAGGTTATTCATGTAGGCCATTCCATTGACGTGGATCAGGTCGTCCGGGGTTGTGATGAGCATGGTGCTCGTGGTGAAGAACATCAGTACGCCGATGATGCCGCCGACGATGCCGGCTTTCGGTTTGAAAAAGCCGACCACGATGAGTATTCCGCCAATCCATTCAGTCATGCCTATCAGGTCGGAACCGACATAAGGCCCGAATAATTTGAAATCCCAGCTGATAAAAGGATTGTTACTGACAAGCGGCACGATGCCTTCGGCGCCGGGCGCGGTCATCTTGAAAGCCCCGGCCCAGAAAAGCATGACGACCATACCGATGGAAATGATGAAGAACGGAATGTCATGCCTGCTTACCCATGCGGACAGATTGGTTAGAACGGTTGCCTTTTTCATATAGTTTGAGTTAAATAGATAACACAAAATTCGCATCCGGAGACGGGTAGAAAAAGGGCAGGATTTCCTGAAGACAGGGCATTATTTCCCGACGGGTTCCGGGGCGGTTCCATTCACGGACGATTTCTTAAAATCAGAGGGCGACTGACCTGTCTGTTTCTTAAAGAATTTGCTAAAATGACCAGCGTCCTCAAAGCCCAGGTAGTAGGCGATCTCCTTTGCTGTCTTGTCCGTATAGACAAGCAGACGCCTGGCCTCCTGTATTATCCTTTCCTGGATGATCGCCAGGGGACTCTTATGGTTGTATAGCGCAAAAAGGTTGGATAGCGTTTTGGGGGACTTGTTGAGCTGTTCGGCATAGAATTTCACCTGGTGCTGCCTGCGGAAGTTCTGTTCGACAAGGAAATTGTAGCGCCGGATGGTGTCGAGCTTTTCGCCGGGCAGTTCGTCCTCGTTGATATATTGTTCTTTGGCGAGCCTGGTGACAATAATGATCAGGCGTTTTAGCATCACCTGCAGCATTTCTCCCTGGATATGATCTTTCATTTCCAGCTCGTCAACGAACACTTGCATGAGCGAGGCTATCTTCTCCTGGTCGGGGCCGGTGAGCCGTATGAACATTTTTTGAGCGGAGCCATAGAACAGGAAGCCGACGCAGCTGACCTCTTTGTCGTGATTGACGATACAGTAGAATTCCCTGTTGAACTGCCAGGCCACGATGGACCGGGGGTCTTCAAAGTGAAATGCTTCATTGACCATCAGGCACAGGATCGTATTGGAGGGGAAAGGGTACTCGACGTTGTCAATGGTGACCTGCTGGGTTTCGCCCCGATTCCAGGCGATGGTCAGCAGTCGCTCCCTCCTGTCCTTTCCGTAAAAAACACGGTCGAATGCCGGCTCTTCATAGACCAGGCGAAAAAGCGCCTTGGTCTGGCTTTGGGTGAATTGTTGTATCATCTGGCTTCCCGAAGGATCGAAATTAAGGCAATTTTACTTCATTGGCCCGCTTTCGTATATTGTAGCCTCTAAAACGCCCATATGCTAAAGAAGATCATCATCGGACTGCTGATCGTATTCGTCATTATTCAGTTCTTCCGGCCGGCCCGAAACAATTCAGGGGACACGAGCATGGACATGCGCAAAAAATATACTGTGTCCAGCGACGTGGATCAAATACTCGAACGGGCCTGCAACGACTGTCATTCCAATAATACCCGGTATCCCTGGTATGCCCAGGTCCAGCCTGTCAGCTGGTGGCTCGCCAGTCACATCAAGGACGGCAAGCGGCACCTGAACTTCAGCAATTTTCTCGCCAACCGGGTCGCGTTTCAAAAACACCGGATGGAGGACTGCATCGAGCAGATCGATAAAGGTGAAATGCCTTTGGATTCTTATCTCTGGATCCATAAGGACGCAAAGCTTTCAGACGCGGACAAGGCGACCCTGAAAGGCTGGTGCCAGGGTGTGATCGACAGCCTCAAGGCGCAATATCCCGCGGACAGCCTGGTGATGCCCAAGCGCAAGCGCGCCTGAGCTTCGCCGATTTTTGGGGGAACTTCCCGGACTTCCACAGAACGCCAGGACGTATGCCGTAGTCAGGAAATTTGAGTTTTGGTTATGAATGCTTCGAATAGGCTTGCCCGGTTATAGGGAGAGCAAAAGGGTAATAGGGTGAAACGATAACAAAAAAATATTTCTTTCGCTTCACCCTTTTTGACGACCCATGCGCCTTAGTACTAAATAGCTATATGAAAGAAACATTCTGGCAGGTCATGCTTTCTGTCGGCGGCCGTTATTTTGTATTTGCCGGTCTCGCTTACCTGGTATTTTACGTTGGGAAGAACCGTCGCTGGCTTCACCTGAAGATACAGCCGAAAGACCCGAAGAAAAAGGTTGTGAGGGAGGAATTCCTGTACAGCCTGCTGACGATCGTAATTTTCAGCGTGGTGATCTGGTGGCTGGTTTTTTCGCCCTTCAAGGTGCACACCAGGGTATATGATAAAGTAGACCAATACGGAATGGCCTGGTTCTGGGCCAGTATCTTCGTCTGCATTGTCATGCACGATACCTATTTTTACTGGACGCACCGGCTGATGCACTGGAAGGCCGTTTTCCGGTTCGCACATCATATCCACCATAAAAGCCACAATCCGACGCCGCTGGCCTCTTATGCTTTTCATCCGGTGGAAGCGCTTGTCGAGGTTGGCATCGTCCCGGTGATCGTGTTCACAATACCCGTACACGGCTATGCCTTCGCCATCTTCGGGCTATATATGATCATCATGAATGTCATCGGGCATCTGGGTTTTGAAGTCTTCACGCGCCGCTTTATGGAGAGCAGGTGGCTGAAATATTTTCTCAACTCCTCTACGCATCACAATATGCACCACAAGTACAGCAAGTGCAACTACGGCCTCTATTTCAACTTCTGGGACAGGATAATGGGAACCAATCACCCGGCCTATGAGGATACATATAAAGCAGTTTTCGAAAAAGCCCCGGCGGAGCGAAAACTGGAGACGGACCGGATGGGAGAGCTGCATATTAGGTTCCGTGCCGAAAAAACCCAGTCTCAGGCCTGATCAGTAATCCCGGCCCATTTATCTTAGTTACTAGCGCAGCGCCTGAGCGATCTTCCGGATCGCAATGGTCAGCTGCGCTTCTACTGTCTTGACGGAGAGGTCCAGTAATTTGGCGACGTCCTTGTATTTCAGGCCGTCTTCTTTGATGAGCTTAAAGATCAGCTTGCATCTCGGCGGCAGCCGATCGATGGCGGCAACGACGCTTTTCATCGTTTCCGTCCGGATCAGGAGGCTTTCTGGATCGGCCTGAAATTGCAGGGCCTCATCGCTGAGGGCCTCGATGTCGATCGGCTGCGGGTGGCGGTGCGACCGCAGATAGTTGAGACAATGATTCTTCGCGGAGATATACAGGTAGACTTCCAGGTTGTCGATCGCCGTCAGGCTGTCCCTTTTTTTCCAGATGCTGAGGAAGACGTCATTCGCTATTTCTTCCGCGGGACCTTTCTCGTGGACAATGGCATAGCAGAACCGGAACAAACGAATAAAATATTGCCTGTAGATCGCTTCAAAGGCATGCTGATCGTTCGCTCCGGTCGCTGAGATCCCTATGCTATCTAGTGTTGTATCCATTGACCAGTTGCGGGATAAAATTAATTTTTTTTATTTCTTTTTAAGGGTTTTTTAAAAAATATGTGTCCTTTCTATGTACACATTTCTGCCTCATCATGACCGATCAGGATCGAATAATTCGTCTATTGGCCCGTCGAATGGCGGGCGAGCTGACGCCCGAAGAAGCGCTCGAGCTCCAACGGGCGTTGGACCAGGATCCTGGTCTTCAGCAGCTGTTGAAGGCACTCGGCGGCATCGCTGAGTCATCGCCAAGGGGAGTCTCGCCAATGGAAGAACGGCAGCTGATGGAGAAGGGGCTGCGGCAGCTGCGGCAGCGCGCCGCGGGCTTACACGTCGTCGGACTCCCATCGGAGCTTCCCGCCGGCGGAGCGGTAGACCGGGGCGGGACCGTACTACGGCTGGAGGGCAGAACCTTGCGTTCAAGATCATTACGCTGGTCGGCCGCGGCGGCGATCGTGCTCCTGGGGACGATCGGAGGATATCTCTATACCGCCAGGCAGCCACGCAAGGAAATTCCCGTTGCCTACCGGGAGCTCGCGGCGAAGTACGGCACACGCAGCTATGTTGAATTGCCGGACGGGTCGCAGCTCTGGCTGAACGCCGGCAGCAAGGTTCGTTATGCCGAGGGGTTTGCTTCCGGTGTGCGGGAGCTGACCCTCGAAGGCGAAGCCTTCTTCGACATAAAACACGATCCGGGGCAACCTTTTATTATACACACGCACGGACTCGACGTAAAAGTGCTGGGCACCTCACTGAACGTAAGGGCCTACGCCGGGGACTCCGTCGTGGAGACGACGCTGATCCAGGGCAAGGCACAAATAGAGCTCAGAGACCCGCAGGAAGAGCCGATCGTGCTGCGGCCCGGCGAAAAGGTTACCCTGCGCAGCGCTGCAGGGGAAGGCGAAGTGCAACACCCGGGCCAGGCAACGGCCGGGACCCAGTCGCCGCCCGCGTTCTCCCGACATGCGGTCACTACCGACAGCACCTATAAGACCATCATCGAGACCTCCTGGGTAGAAGACAAGCTGGTCTTCCGCAATAAACCTTTCCGGGAAGTGGCCGCACAGCTCGAACGCTGGTACAATATCCGGTTCCATTTCGCCAACCAGGACTATTTAAATGATAAGCTCACCGGTTATTTCAAAGACCAGCCCATCAAGAACGTAATGGACGGTCTTCAGCTTTCCCTGGGATTCCACTATGAGATCGCAGGGGACTCCATTCTGATCAAATAAACAACGGAGAAGGATACGCAACTACCTTCTGCCGTCAGGCATAGCCGCCTGACGATAGGGGCTTGCCTTACTTGGACTCAATATTTCAAACTGTATGAAAAAAATGCTGCTGCGTATGAGAATTTCTTTTACCATTCTGCTGCTGACATTCCTGCAGGTCTCGGCCGAAGTTCATTCGCAGGAAAAGATCACCCTGGACGAAAAGGGGATCAGCTGGGAGCGCTTTTTCCAATTGATGGAGAAGCATAGCAATTACACCTTCCTCTACAAAGACGACGTACTGCCGCGCGACCGGAAGATCGACGTCAATGTTACTGACCTGACCGTTCCGCAGATACTCGACGATGTGCTGCGCAACAGCGGTCTTTCCTACCAGATGCTCGCTGGCAACCTGATCGTCATTACCTCAAAGCAAGCCTCGCAAAGTACGATCCGCGTCATCGGCAAGGTGGTCTCGGCTGCCGGTGATCCGTTGGCCGGTGCCAGCGTAAGAGTTAAAGGCTCCCAATTGGGGACTTCCACGGACAACGCCGGAAATTTCACGCTTAGCGTGCCGGAGGAGGCGACGCTGGTCGTCTCATTTGTCGGCTACCAGCCGGAGGAGACTGCGGTCAACGGCAGGGCCCAGCTCACCATAACATTACAGGCGCTGCCCGGCAACATCAATGAGGTGGTCGTCATCGGATATGGCACCGCCCGGAAGAAAGATCTCACCGGCGCCGTTTCCATTATCAATGCAAAAGACGTCAATGGACTTCCGGTCGGCGGACCGGCCCAGATACTACAGGGCAAGGCTGCCGGCGTTGCGGTCACGCAGGTGACGGGCGCGCCCGGCGACGGGGTGGCCGTGATCATCAGGGGCCAATCCAGTTTTGGCAGCAGCAGCCCGCTCTACGTGATCGATGGAATTCCCACTTCGGATGGCATCAATGAGATCGCGCCCGACGACATCGAAAGCTTTAGCGTCCTTAAAGACGCTGCTTCGGCGTCCATCTACGGCGCCAGGGCCGCCAATGGGGTGGTGCTGATCACCACGAAGAAGGGACATGCCGGCAAACCCCGCCTGTCCTTCAACGCGTACACCGGATCGCAGAGCCCCGCCCATTTGATACCGATGGCTAACGCCGCCCAGTACTTCAATGCCTACAACACGGCTGCTGCCAACGATTTTGTCCAGGGAGGGGCGGGCAACCGAAATCCGTTGCCCATGGGCATGCTCGACACGCTGCCCGACGTCAACTGGCAAAAGCAGGTGCTGAAGGGCGCGCCGATCAGCAACGTGCAGCTGGCCATCAGTGGCGGCAGCGATAACACCAGGTATATCGTCTCGGCCGACTATTTCACGCAGAAGGGGATGATCATCAACTCCTCCTACGACCGGTTCAACCTGCACAGCAGCATCACGAGCACGCTGAACAAGACCTTTAAGGTAGGTACCAATATGAACCTCGCCTACAGCAAAACGCGCCAGGTCGGCAGTTCCGGAGACGGCTACACGGCTCCCGGCGGGATCAATCCCGGCGCCAGCGTCGTCCGTTATGCCTTGTTCCGGACCCCGGTCACGCCGGTAAAATATGCCACCGGACCTTATACAGGCCAGTATGTCGACCTGCCGATGACGGTGGGCGGGACCAACGTGTTTGGCGACGGTCTCAATCCCGTGGCGCTCGCAGCGAACACCAACCGGAATTTTTACAATTATACCCTGCTGGGCGATGTGTTCCTCGAGGTGACGCCGATCAAGGACCTTACGCTCAAATCCGACTTCGGGACGAATTTTATCATAACGGATTACAAGCAGTTCTATCCGACCTGGGGCATCGAACGCATGCAGAACTCTCCCAACGGACTGGCGCAATCGAACACGAATAATTTCAACTATAACTGGACGAACACCGCCAGTTACAAGCTGCTGCTGGATAAGCATTCATTCAACGCACTGGCCGGTACAGAGATCATCTACAATGACACGAGGCTGATGTCTGCAGCCCAGAACTATTTTCCCGACCAGTCCTCCACGTTCCAGTACCTGAGTAATGGCACCGGCATCAATCCGACAGTGGGCGGCAACGAATCGAACTGGGCCCTGTCTTCCCTTTTTGCCCGGGTATCCTACGACTACGACGGAAAATACCTCGCCTCCTTCAACTTCCGGCGGGACGGATCTTCGCGCCTGGATCCCTCCGACCAATGGGGCAATTTCTATTCCGGTTCCGTAGGCTGGCGCATCGACCGCGAGAATTTCATGCAAAACATCAAGCCGGTGTCGACCCTGAAGCTGAGGGCCAGCCTCGGACAGCTGGGTGACCAGAACGCGCTGAGCAACTACGGCTATGCGTCACTGGTAGGCAGCAACGGCTATTACGTATTCGGCAACACACCTGTGATCACGTCTACCATCTACGCCAAGGGCAATCCGGGGCTGAAATGGCAAACCTCGACCATGGGCGACGCGGGGCTCGACCTCGGCCTGTTCAATAACAGCATCAATCTCACCGTCGACTACTATCATAAGGTCACGACCAACCTCCTGCAGGCGCCCCAGGACCCCAGCAGCGCAGGCTCCGTCGCCTCACCCGCCTTCGAGAACAACGGGAAGATCGTCAACCGCGGATTCGAGTTCGAGCTTTCCTACCGGCATACCATCAACAAGGACTGGGCCTTTGATCTCGGAGGCAACCTGACGACGATCCACAATGAGGTCCTGGCGCTCCTGAACGACCAGCCCATCCCCGCCGGCCGGGTCGACAACAATACCTTCGCCACCAGCACGGCCAAGGGACATCCGGTCGGCGCATTTTATATGCTGCAGATGGACGGCATCTTCCAGACTCCGAGGGAAGTATTTACCCACGCCTACCAGGGGCCCGGCATCCGGCCAGGGGACATAAAGTTCAGGGACGTCAACGGCGACGGGGTCATCGACCAGGGCGACCGCGTGTACGCCGGCAGCCCCATTCCCACGCTGACCTATGGCCTGACCGGGCATGTCTCATTCAAGCAGTTCGACCTGAGCCTTTTCTTCCAGGGGGTCAGCGGTGACAAGATCTATAACCAGGTGGCGATGGACATCGCCGGCTTCTACCGCCCCTTCAACATCACGGAGAAAGTAGCTACGCAAAGCTGGCACGGCGCCGGAACCAGCAATTCCCTGCCCCTGCTGTCGTGGACCGATGCGCAGAACAACAAGCAGATGTCGACACACTTCCTGGAGAGCGGCGACTACCTGAAGCTAAAGAATATTCAGCTGGGCTATAACCTGGGAACAGCCGGATTGACGAGGCTTAAGATCACCGGAATGCGGCTCTTTATCAGCGCACAGAACGTGTTCACCATTACCAAATACACCGGCCTCGATCCGGAGATGACCACGAGCGCGAATGCCGCATCCGCGAACGAGGGACCCAAGGCGCTGAATATAGACTGGGGCACCTATCCGGCAGCAAGAACGGTCACGGTCGGCGCCAACATTAATTTCTAACGAATAACCCGATTGTCATGAGAATTGCTTTTATATTGATCTTCACGACGGCTATCGCCGGCGCCGGCTGCAAAAAGGTACTGCAGCAGCAGGTGCAGGGCAGCTACACGCCTTCCAATTTCTTTACTTCTGACGCCAACGCCCAGCTGGCGGTCAACGAAGCCTACAAATATCTTTCGTTCAACTCAGGTGCCAGCAACGCGATCTGGGTGCTGGGCGACCTGGCCTCGGACGATGCCGTCAAGGGCGGAAGCAGCATCGGCGACCAGCCCGATTTTCAGGCCGTCAACCAGTTCAATATCCTGCCCACCAATGCGGCGGTAGAGGCAGTCTGGAAGAACTATTACAACGGCGTCTTTGCCTGCAATGTAGTGCTCGACGGACTGACGGGCAACAAGCAGGTTTCGTCCGTAATGCAGCAGCAAGGTGTCGCGCAGGCGCTGTTCCTGCGGGCCTATTATTATTTCATTCTGACCACCTGCTACGGCAACATTCCCCTTCACCTGCGGGTAGAGACGGCGAAGGAAGCACAGACGCACGCCGTGCCGCAGGATACGGTATTCGCCCGTATCGAGCAGGACTGTCAGGCCGCCGCGGCAGTATTGCCTGCCACCGTACCGGCCTCCCAACTGGGCGCGGCAACAAAAGGTGCCGCGCTGGCCCTGCTGGCAAAGACCTATCTCTTTCACGCCGATCTGGCCGGCCACTACCAACTTGCCGCTCAGACCGCGGCGACGGTGGAAGGAATGGGCTATAGCCTGACCAATAACTATTTCGACAATTTCGGCGCGCAGACCAAGTATAATACGGAAGCCATCTTTACAGTGAATCATATTATAAGTACGCTCGGCACCGGCAATGAACTGAACGTCTGGTTCGCGCCCCGGTCGCCGGCGCCGACCAACGGCTACGGCTTCTTTTTACCCACACAGAGCCTGGTCAGCAACTACGAAACAGCGCCCGGCGGTCAGCCGGACCCGCGCCTGGACTATACTATCGCAAGGGCGGGGCACCCGTATTTCGATATTGCATACGACCCCGGCTGGAGCAGCACAGGGTATAATTGCAAGAAGATGTGCCAGCCTTTGTCGGAGGTGCCAGCCGCTACTAAAAATGTAGGCTCCGTCAATTACGAGGCGCTGCGGCTAGCGGATATACTGCTGGTCCACGCGGAAGCCCTCAACGAGAGCGGCCAGTCCGCGGCGGCATTGGATCCCTTGAACAAAGTGAGGGCAAGGGCCAGGAATTCCTACCAGTACGACAATAGCCTGCCCGGATATCCCAACGTGCCTGCTGGACTCCTGCCCGATATAACGACAACGGACCAGACACAGCTGCGGGATATCATTCGCCGGGAAAGAAGGTCCGAGCTGGCGCTCGAGTTCCACAGGTTCTTCGACATCATTCGATACGGTAAGGCTTATGCGACGGCGGCCCTTTCGGCCGTTGCGCCCAATTTCAGCTACGATAATAACAAATGGTTCCCGATACCGCAGAGCGAAAGGGATGCCAATCCGAATCTATTCAAGTAAAAAACTTAGTATATGCGTATCTTCATATATCTGATATTCGCCGGGGCGTTGCTGGTGGTCTCCTGTAAGAAAAGCAGCGGCCCTGCGAGCTATGTGACGGACAAGACGGCGCTGAAGGCTGTCATCGATTCGCTGACAAATGTCTATGATCATTCGGTAGAGGGGACCAAGCCTGGGACCTATGCCGTTGGGTCCCGCAAGGCGCTGGACTCCGTGATCCAGCTGGCGACGGAAGTCGCCGGAAGCAATGCCTACACCCAGCAGGAGGTGAACAACGCGGTCAACAACCTGCGGCTCGCCGGGGTAGCGTTCAGCAACCAGCTGCTGCAGCAGGTGTCGGCGGCCAACCTGGTAGCCTACTGGACTTTCACGGGCGATGCGCGGGACTCTTCCGGGAACGGCCACAACGGTACGCTGGCGACGGGATGGACGGGCAGCAACGCGAACGCCGTAGTGGACGGAGGCACGCTGCCGGTGCTGGTGGCAGACCGGTTTGGCAGGGCCGGAATGGCCTATTACTTCAATAATGCCGCGACGATCGTCGTGCCCTACAGCGGCGCCCTCAATCCCCAGAGCTTCACCATCTGTCTGTGGGTGAAAAGGGACGGAACCAACGCCAACAACTATATGGTCTCGTTCAACCGTTGGAATGGCTTCAAGTTCCAGCTGCAGAGCGGGAACCTGCCCTTCCTCACGGTGCAGACGACAACGGGCTATCACGACGTGGATGACGGCGGCACTCCGGTCGATCAACCCGGCGTCTGGAGACATGTCGCGGTCAGTTTTACACCCGGTACGGAGAAGTTCTATATCCAGGGACAGCTGGTCCGGACGGTCGCGGTAACGGGCAACCCCATTCCGGTGCCTTCATCCGTAGACTTTGCCATCGGTAACGAGCTGCCAAAAAATGCGTATAACCTCTCCAACTCCAACGATCCCAATTATTTCTGGGGCGCGGATTATTTCATCGGTGCGCTGGACGATATCCGGTTCTATAACACGGCCCTGGCCGACGCGCAGGTGTTGTCCATTTATACAGATGAAAGCAGTCAATAAAAAAATATGTCCATGAGAAAGAGATCGATCGTTGTTCTTTATTTTTTTGCAGGATTTATTGCGGCTGGACTTGCGGCTTGCCAGAGCCCGGGTAATGCAAAGACCGGCGGAGTTGCGGACGATAGCGTTGCGGCGGACCGGGATTCGGCGGCCTGGGCACTGCTTGGCTTTGCTAAGGTAGATAGCGTCAATCCCGTCCTGCAGCCCGGTACAGGGAGTTTTACCGATCCCATCAGGAGGCAGCGCGTCTCCTGGGAAGAGAAGGACGTCTTTAATCCCGCGATCGTGGTAAAAGATGACAAGGTATATATGTTGTACCGCGCCCAGGACAAGGTGGGCATGCCCGCCGGCACTTCCCGCATCGGGCTGGCAACAAGTTCTGATGGCCTTCATTTTACCCGGGAGGCGGCCCCGGTCCTGTATCCGGATGAAGATGCGCAGAAGAAGTTAGAGTGGGAGGGTGGCTGTGAGGATCCGCGGGTGGTAGAGGACGATCGTGGACTGTATTACATGACATACACGGCCTTTGACGGCAGGAACGCCAGACTGATGGTTGCGACCTCTCCGGACCTGGTCCACTGGACCAAGCGGGGCCATGCCTTCGCAAGGGCGTATGGCGGAAAATACCTTGACAAATGGTCGAAGTCGGGTTCTATTGTCTCGAAATACGCCCCTGATGGAAAAGTGGTGGCGGCAAAGGTCGGCGGCAAGTACTGGATGTATTGGGGCGATCAGTTTATCTGGGCGGCGACTTCGGACGATCTGGTGAACTGGACGCCGGTCGAAAAATCTCCCGGGGAAGCCGATCCGGTAGCGCTGAAGGGCCAGGCGCTGGCGATGCCCGACCTCAAGATCGTTGTGCCCACCCGCAACAAACATTTTGACAGCGACCTGGTGGAGTCCGGGCCGCCGGCCATGCTGACGGACAAGGGTATCCTGCTGATCTATAACAGCCGCAACGTGCCCGCTATCGGCGATACGACCCTGCCCGAGGGGACGTATGCTGCCGGCGAGATCCTGATGGACAGGAACGATCCGCTGAAGACCCTGTACCGGCTGGACCATTATTTTATGAAGCCCGACAAACCTTATGAGACCACCGGCCAGGTGAATGAAGTGTGTTTCCTGGAAGGGCTTGCCCTCTTCCGCCACCAGTGGCTGCTGTATTACGGGACGGCGGATTCAAAGATCGCGGTGGCGGGTAGGACGGAGTAGGGGGGTTACCGAACAGTTTCCATGTTTGAGGGATGGCTTGATTCACTAGGCCCAACAGGAAGAATATGATCAAAAGATATCTATCTATTGCCCGCGCGGTTTTCGTTGACTTTTTGTGCCGGCTGTTACCTCCAGGATCTTCTCCGACGGATTGCCGGCAGAACCCGGACCGCGGGTTTTGAACGCGCGGAGATTAACGTTTTATCAGATCGTTGATGGAAACAAACCAGATATTGGTATTGCCATCATACCACTGGCTTTGTCCCAGCATCTTCGCGGTATTCTCCCGGTTATTGGGATAGCTGACCGTCGGCGCATAAGCGCTGGAAAAATACAAGGTCCGGAGGTCCGGACTCAGCCTGGCTTCCACATTGGAGGCCGGCGGGCGGTTGATCGCATCGCTGAGCAGGAGCGGCTCTTCCCATTTTCCAGATCTGCGGTAAACGATAAAGAGCTGGTTCTTCACGGCCGGCGGTCGATTAGAGCTGAAGATGAGAAAGGATTCGTCGGGAGCGACGGCAGGATCTACATCCCCGAAATTTCCCGGCGCGCTGAAGGGGACGAGTTGGGGCAGCCCGAACTGTCCATCGTGCCATTGAGCCCGGTAGATATGGAACCTGCCGGTATCGCCGAGGGGCCGCATGAAGTAGAGGCTGCCATCCGCCGCTATTGCCGGCGAAAAGATCGATGAACCGCCGTTGATGATATCCGGGAGTCGGTAAGGTTCTCCGAACTCGCCATTCTTAATGTCCACCCGCCAGAGGTTCCCGCCACTGTGGGGGTAAGCCTGGCCCGACCAGTATCCGTCCAGGGGTTTGCCACCCGGCTTGGCCGGACGATTGGAGGAAAAGATCAGGTAGGTTCCGTCAGGTGACATGGCCGGCTCGATATCGGACCATTCCCCCGACCAGGAGGCGATCTGCGGTCGCGACCACCCGCTGTTTTGAACGTGTGAGACAAGGATGGTTCCCTGCAGGGAAGAGCCGGCGCAGTGGTAGTAAACGGTCTTCCCATCGGGAGTGAAGGCTGGCGCCGCCTCATGCAGGGGCCCGGAAATGATCCCGGGAGCAAAGATCTCCGGACGACCGCCCTGGGAGAGAGCGTCCCGGGGGACCAGTACTACCCCACAGAACAGCAGCAGTGACAGACGCGTATTAGATAGTGTAAGCATGCCGGCAAGATAGGTTTAGCCCTGGCCTTAAGAAAACGAAATTCAACCATTGCCGGTCTGGCTTCAATGGGCAGGACAGAAATTTAACAGATCTATTTGTCCAGTTTGAGCAGCTGTTTGCTCACCGTGCCGTAGCCTTGCAGGCTGACCATTACGAAATAAGTGCCCGGCAGCAGCCTTTCCGTCTTCAGGAGGTACTGCGACTCGCCGCTGGCGTAGTGCATCATGGCCCTCAGCACAGGCTGCCCTATTGCGTTGAATACCTGTACCTCGAGGGTCCCTTCTGAAGGCAATGCAAAATGGAGGATCGTATTGCCCTGCGTCGGGTTGGGATACAGGGCCAAAAAAGGAAATATGGAATTGGAACCCAGCACATAGGTGAACGGCTGCTGAAATCCCTGGGTGAGCAGCAAGCCTGAACTGCTAAGCGGTGCCACCACGGCTTCGCCGATAGTATAGTCAATTTGAATGCCGCCCCCGGCCAGCGCCGTGCCTCCGCCGGCGGCGAATACCTGCCGTTCTATGGTCTGCGCATTCAGGCGGATAAAAGGCGCCGTGAGTAGAACGAAGACCAGCTGTATTTGTATGCTGCGCATAGGGAATGTTATGGCTGGGCGTCGCTTTTGATAATATTCATTTCCACGCGCCGGTTCTCTTGCCGTTGTGCAGGTGTCTGGTTGTCGGTCACCGGCTGTTCTTCCCCATGGCCGTCGGTGACAATCCTGTTTGGCATGATCCCCTTTGTTACAAGGAATCGTTTCACCGCGGCGCTGCGGTTCTGCGAGAGACGGAGATTAAAAGCCGGAGCGCCTTCGTTGTCGGTATGTCCATCCAGTCTCAGCAGATAAGAGGGATTTTGCTGCAGCAACGACGCCAACCGATCGAGCGAGGGCCTGGAATAGGGCTGTATCTGAGCTTTGCCGGTGGCAAACAGGAGACGGTTAAATGCCGTTGAAAGCACCTCCTTTTCCCCTGCTTGTAGCACCGGCTTGGGCTGTTGCACGCGGCCGGGTAGGGTGGCACCGGCGCCTGCATTGGGTTGCTGTACGGGTGAGGGTTCTATTCTTTTTATCATTGGCCGTTCGGGGCCTAATGGAAAGCGCAGGTCGGCATAGGCCGAAACCACCCGGCCTGTGTTGTCGGTCACATCGGCCCGGGAAGCCACGATCTGCCAGGTGAACGGGATATTCGATCTTCCGCCCATCAGCTCTTTTACATCGAACCCTTCCCGACACTTGTTGTATACGTATACGCCGTTGCATTCGCCTTCCGGCTGAATGAATATCTTCAATGGGTGCTTTTCGTCTACCTTGATATTACGGACCAGAATTTTGTCGAGGGTAATATGCGCCATCCCATTTTTCAGGTCTCCGGTGCCATAATCCTGGAAGAGCACCTCGGGCGCCTCTGTACAATACATGATGCGGCTTCGGTCGTTCTCGTCTTTGACCATCGTGGATTTGGTGCCGTTGGACAGTATCGCGTAATCCGTGCTGCCATATCTGCCGCCCAGGTAGGCAAAGCCGTTAGTGGAGGCACCGTAGTCGAAATAGCCGGCCCAGCGATTTACATTGAGCGGCCCGGAAATATATCCGATCACTCCGAATGTGGTCCCTACCCCGGTGACGCCGGAACCGGCGCCGAAGTCTATATAACCGGAGTTATTGCCCAGTCCGATGACGCCTGTGCCGGACGTTATGTTGCTACCTATTCCCTTTACGCCCGCACCGGAGGAGCCATTGCCCTGACCCTGAACGCCGATGCCCGAACTGGATGTGCCGCTTACCCCTGTGCCCGTGGAGGAGTTGATTCCCGCTACGCCCGTGCCGCTGGAGGTATTGTTGCCCATTACCCCTGCTCCGGTAGAGTAATTGTTACCCATGACGCCACTGCCTGCACCGGTATTGTCGCCCAATACCCCCTGGCCCGCGCCCGTATTCTGTCCATATATACCCGCATAAGAGCCGGAGCTGTAACCGTTGACGGGATAGGGCAGTGAGGTTGTAGCTCCGGCAAGTCCTGCGCCCAGGACTTCGAGCGCGTCCTGCGGGCTTCGCGGACTGCTGCCGTTGATAAGGACCTGCCCATTGGCTTGCACGCGCAGGCGTTCGGCTGCGGCCGTTTTTATCACCAGCGGCTGCGCATCGCCGGTGCCGATAAAATTGGTGCCCGGCACGGTCCCATTGTTGCCATTTGACAGCCAGGCTGCGCCGGTGGAGGTGACGGTAGCCGGAGTGTTGGTAGTATTCACGGAAAGCGTGCCATCGGGGTTGTAGGCAATGCCGCTGATGGACCAGACCGGGCCCGGCTGCCCGTCCTGCGCCAGTATTCGCCAGGCACTGCCGTCGTACACATATGCTTTTTTATCTACGCTGTTATAGTAGGCCTGGTTCAGCGCGGGAGCGGCGGGTGCTGCGGCAAATGTGCCCAGCCATACCAGCGCCAGCCCAGGCGTGCCGGCAACGCCTTGCGGCCCCGGAGGACCTTGAGCTCCGGTCGCGCCCATATCTCCCGTATCTCCTTTATCTCCTTTATCGCCTTTGTCGCCCGGATCACCCTTATCGCCCTTAGGGCCAGGTTTGCCATTGGCGGCATACTGGGCATAGGGTACGCTCATGAAGGGGACCGTACCCAGGGTAACGAACTGATTGTTGCCGCCCGCGTCCATCTCGATACGCAGGTATTGACTGGCCCTGGTCCAGGCGATGCCGGAAAAGCTGCCGACTTCGGGAATGCCTTTGCCGATGTCCAGCGAAAACAGACCCTGGGCCGTGGTTGTAGTGCTGTGTCTCTCCATGTACTCAACACCCGCTGTAGGCGTGTTGTCATCGAGCACGGTAAACCGCACCTGTATCGCCTGCGAGACCAGCACGCCGCCGCTGGCATTACGCGCCACGGCCTGGTAGTGAATGCCCGAAAGGCCAACCTGTGCGTAGCCGACACAAGAAGAAAAAAAGAAGAATAGCAGTAGATGAAGACAGAATTTCATGCCAAGCAGTTTACCCGAGACGCAAAAATGCGCCGTCAACAATTAACTGCGCGGAATATGTATGCCAACAACGGTATTTTGTATGTGAAGGAAAGAAGGCTACCTGAAGTCGAAATTCTTTAGAAATTCCTCCTTATAGCTTCTTCCGATGGGCAAAGGCGTCTTATTGATCGTCACTTCCTGGTCGGTAAATGACTGTATGGCGTTCATATTGACGGCAAACGAACGATGGATGCGTACCAGCGGCTTAAAATCGATCTTTTCCAATAGCAGACCCAAAGACATACGCAGCAGCAGTTGTCTGTCGGCGGTCGCCAGCCTGACATGGTTGTTTTCCGCTGCTAAATAGAGAATGTCCGGCAGACGGATCTTGACAAAGGCATAGTTGCTTTTTACAAAGATGCAATCGTTCATCTGCAGAATAGCTTCCTTATCGGCGGGCTCCACGGCGCCCTGGGTACCGTGACTTTCCAGCGGAACGACTTTCCCGCCGCCGGGCTGCCGGGCCACGGCAAAATTGCTGATGGCCAGTTCTATCGCAATCCGGACATTGGTCAGATGATACGGCTTGGCCAGATAGGCGGAAGGGTAGGTATGCTTGGCCTTTTCAATGGTGCCCGCATCGGTAAAAGCAGTCAGGTAAATAAGAGGGACCCGTCGGACCCGCATCAGCTCGGCGGCCGTCTCAATGCCGTCCTTTTTTCCGGCAATGTGTATGTCCATTAAGACGATGTCGATAGGCTGCTGACCAAAGATCTGCAGGGCCTCTTCGGCGCAGTCCGCTATGCCGGCCACCGCGTATCCGTCCCTTTCAAGCCCCTGCGCGAGGTCCATGGCTACAATGGCTTCGTCCTCCACGACCAGTATATTTATCTTTTCCTGCTCTGTTGGCATATGTCTATGCGGCTTGTTTGGGTATGGTAATGGTAAATTGTACGCCTCGGTTGACCACCAGTGTGTGCTGTGCCCGCAGTTGCCTGCATAGCGCAGTTATCAGCTGCTTGCCAAATGAGGGGCTTTTCTGCTGCCAGCCACTCTCGTCCATCCCGCAGCCGTTGTCTTTCACCCGGCAAACCAGCTGCTCGCCGTTATCGGTCAGGGCAATTTCCAAAGAGGGTCTGTCTACGCCGGCATACGCATATTTCAGCGAATTGGTCACCATTTCATTTATGATCAGCCCGATGGGCAAAGCCCGGTCTATATCCAGCATTTCCTTCTGCACGCTGATCGCCAGGTCAAAACCATCCCGTACATAACCGTATGAAGATAGCAGCAATTCCACCAGGTCTGTCAGGTACTCCTTCATGTTCACTTCGGTTACCGAATCCTTCTTATACAGTCGTTGGTGTATAAAGCTCATGGCCTGCACCCGCAGCTGGCTTTCCTTTAAGGCCTCTATCGCGCTCTCATCGCGCAGCTTGCTCGTTTGCAGGCTCAGCAGGCTGCTTACAATTTGCAGGTTGTTCTTTACCCGGTGGTGCAGCTCCTTCATCATCAGCTCCAGTTCAGCCGATTGGGCGGCGATCCGCTGTCGCTGCCGGACTACCCGCCGGTACAGCCAGATCATACAGGCGGCCAATCCCGCCAGTATTGCCAGCGCTATGACCAACAAGGCGATGCGCTTATTCTTTTCCCTGCTCTCGGTCTGCAGGCGAATTATCTCCGTCTCCTTCTTCGCCGTTTCGTATTTTGCCTGGAGGTCCGTAACCTGGCGAACTTTGTTCAGATTGGTCAGGGAATCGTTGAGGTCGTCGGCTTGCACATAATAATACAAGGCCGAATCCGGCAGCCCGTTTGCTTTGAATACATTGTACAGCTGCCTGTAGGCATTCTCTAAGCGCTCGGGCCGCTGAAGCAGTTGCGATACTGCCAGCATTTTACGGGCATAGGCCAGGGCCAGCGCACTTTCGTGCAGCGACAGGTAAGTGCCCGAGATATTCCCGTAATTGTGCGAGAGCCCGTTAAGACTGTGCGTGCTGTCATTGATATGGACCGCCCGCAGGAGATAGTCCAGTCCCGTCCGGTAGTCGCCTTTATATTCGATAAATACCTGGCTGATGTTATTGTACAGCTTTGCCAGGTTTTCGATTCCCCGGCCGCCGTGCGCTATCAGCGCAAGGGCTTTATTGTACGCATCGTACGCCGTGTCGTAATAAGTACGCCTGCCCCATGTCTTCGCTTTGTCGCGGTAGATAATGCCCTCCATATTCAGGCTGTTCACCATTCCCGAACTGTCCCGCGCCTCGCCTGCCAGCGCATACGAAAGCCGGCTATATTCGATACCTTTTTCCAAATAAGCTTCCGTTTGATTGGAGCCCGACAGATCTTTCTGCAACAGCGCCAGCTCGCGATACGCGTCTGCTTCCTTCCCCGGGCTTTTCAGCGTTTCCGCGATCCGCAGGCTGCCCAGCAAGGATCCCAAAGCAGCCGGGTAATCGCCTTTCAGCCGGTTGCAGCAGCCCTTCAGCCGCAGCGCCACGGCCAGACCCGGCTTGTATTGCAAGCGAGTAGCCAGACTTACCGCTGTCTGTGCCATTTGCAGGAGGGAATCGGCATTGCGTGTAATAAGCGCCCGCCCCACTTGCTCGTTGAGGCGGTTAACCGTCAAGGTATCGGCCGGTTGTATCTGGGCGTTGCCGGCGCTGCCAATGCGGATGCTGCCCGCGGACTGCGCATGCGTCTTGAGGGGGAATGCTGCCGGCAGCAGCATAATAAAGGAGGCAAAAATTGTTTTACTGTTCAGCACAGGCAGGCAGGGGTTGCTTCTATTGATGATTGCGCTGTTATTGCACAGGATGCGTGGAAAAATCTATACAGGGACCAAGGTATAAAAAAAATCTGATACAGGTGCACAGTAGAGCAGCCGGCTCAGTCTTGGTGATACAATAGAAAAGGCCTTATTTTTTCTATCCAATTGCCAGGGTCCGTGAAGCTGCGGATGTCCTCCGGACGGTTGACGTTGCCGGAGGCAAAAATGGTTTCGGCTCCGGGAATACCTAGCAGCAGGTCGAGATGGCGGCGTCCGGCCGGATTGACGTGGGTGGGATAGGGCGCCCAGGCAAAGGAATCGGGGTAAAGATCCCGGATCAGCGCCAGCAGCAGCCAGCCGGTCTCCACGGGCCGGAAGTTCTGAGCATCCCGCACGTGCAGCATTACCCCTTTGCACAAGCGGCCGGCATACTTGCCTTCTGCCGGCGTGAACTCCACAGGGCGGGCCGCCACGGCGTCCCCAAGCTGCTTATTGAAGGCCGCCGCTACCGTCGTACCCTCCAGCCAGGGCGCCCCCACCACCCGGAAAGGTGTCGCGGTCCCCCTGCCTTCACTCAGGTTTGTCGCTTCGAACAGGCAAAGCCCCGGATAAAATAGTGCAGACTCGAAGTCCGGGATCGCCGGCGACAGCGGGACAAAGGACCGCCGCCAGTCCGGATAGAAGGAGTCGCGGCGCCAGGCCTGGCAGGGTACCACATCCAGCGAGCAGCCGATCTTCTTCGTCGTATTGAAATAGCGCGACAGCTCCCCAATTGTACAGCTATGCCGGATCGGTAGCTCCCAACGTCCAATAAAACTGCTGCAGTGTTTTTCGTCCAGCCCCGGTCCTTCGGCCAAGGTCAGCCTTCCCGACAGGGGATTGGGTCTGTCGGCGATCACCAGGGGACGGCCCCAGCGCGCACAGGCCTCCATTACATGGGTCAGGGTCCACAAGTAGGTATAGAACCGGCAGCCGATGTCCGGTATGTCGAAGAGCACCACGTCGATATCGGCGAGGTCTTCTTGTCCGGGCGCCAACCTATCCCCGTAAAGACTCACAACCGGCAGCCCTGTCAGCTCGTCGTATCCATCCAGCATCGCATGCCCGTCCGCACCGGTAGCGAGGAGGCCATGTTCGGGCGACAGCAGTTTGGTTAGCCCGAATCCGGCTTCCAGCAGGGCCAACCGTGAAGATCGAAATGCCGCCGTAGTCGCCGCATTGTTCGTGACCATCGCGACCCTGGACGATCTCCAGTCGGGGGGCGAATCTAATATCGCGTCGATCCCTGCGAGCGGCATGAGTTGTTTCATATATTGTCGGTTTGCGGCCGGAAGAAAATATTTTACCAAATTATGTTTTCCGTATACGGCTTGTCAAGATAGTCTTTAAAATCTTTGATCTTCCGGAGTCCGATGGCCGGCGTCGCCCGGTTCAAATCTAATTCCAATTGCCAGATCGATGAATTTTCCGACCAGGGGTCGATGAGAATATTGGCGGTGTATTCATCGATAAGCTTTATTTCATGAATATCCTTCAGGTTGCTGACCGGCCTCACGGTCTGATCCGGGAATGTCCTGAGTACAAGTATCTCGCCGCCGACAAGGCACCAGTCACTGTTTTTTCCGACCATTGCGCAGGTCGGGTCATTTTGAAACTGCCAGATGCAGAATTCTTCCGTCGTTAGCTTGTTGTAACAATAGGCATCCTCATAGACATGCCCTACCGTCAATGTGAAGCTCTCGTATAGCAGTCTGAAGCCGGGTTGATCTTTTACGGGTCTTTTCAGTGGGTGCATGGGTAAATTTAGCAACTATCTGCAAATTCATACCAGGCCTTTAAAAATTTCAGTGAATGCCTTAAATCTCCAATCATCGGGAATTGTTTCAAACGTAACTTTGTATATGTCGCCATTTTGCATCAATCAGATACTTACATGAAGCCCATCCCGGTCAGGCGCATCGCCCCGACATCCAACCAACAGCCGACCCCTGGCCGCATCAGCGTAAGGGATCTGAGCGTGGTGCTCAATGGCAATGAATTGAAGCACCAGCTGCACAAGCATGATTTCTATTTCATCCTTGGCATTGAGCATGGCGCTGGATTTCATGAGATCGATTTCACCCGTTATGAGATCGAGGGCACCGCTGTTTTTATCCTGCGACCTGGCCAGGTCCATCAACTCCAGCTTTCGGCCGACAGCAAAGGATATCTTCTTGAATTCGATCCCTCATTTTACCAGCCGGCAAACCCCGGCACCGAGCAAAGATGGGGAAAAGCAACCGGTAAGAACCACTGCCGGCCGGATGGTCCCGGTATCCAAAGGCTGGTTTCCTTTCTATCACAGATCTTTCAGGAATATGAGGAAAAGCGGGACGGGTACCTGGATGCCATCAACGCCTATCTGGACCTTTTCTTTATAGAATATCTGCGTCAAAGCAGGAATGAAGGTCCGCGTCCCGCCGCCGCCAGTACCTACACGCAGGATCGCTATGAAGATTTTTGCAGGCTGCTGGAAGAAAATATCAAAGAGGTGAAGAATGTTTCCCAATATGCCGGTATGCTAAATCTGTCAGCCTACCAGCTGAACGCGATCACTAAATCTTCTGTTGGAAAGACGGCAGGCGACCTGATCAATGAGCAGATCGTCCTGGAAGCCAAAAGATGTTTGCTCGCTACGCCGAATCAAATCAAGGAGATAGCATGGGATTTAGGATTTGAGGACCCTTCCTATTTTATCCGGTTCTTCAGGAAACATACCGGTGACTCGCCTGATTCCTTCCGCAAGAACGTTAAATGAAAGCCGGCTGCTGCAAAATCGTCCGGTCCTATTACAGTTATGTCCTACCATGACCGCGCAAAGTGAAATAATTTTGTGCTGAAACCGTCGGTCATCCTGTCCTGTTATTCTGTATTTGCGGATTTTTTAAGTAATCAATAAATAAAAAACAAACGATGAAAATTGTGATCATTGGTGCCGCAGGCACCATGGGAACCTGTCTGTCCCAGGCATTTGAGCAGGAACATGAAGTTATACGTGCGAGCCTCCGTCGCAGCGAAATTGAAGTCGATATTACATCGCCGGTGTCCATTGAGCATATGTATAAGAAGATCGGCCCGTTCGATGCGCTGGTCTCCACCGCGGGTCCTACCTATGTCGGACCATGGAAAAGCCTGACCGATAAGGAGTTTCGCCAGGGTGTGGATGGCAAGATGATGGGGCAGATCAACCTGGTGCTGATCGGCCGGGACTATATCAGGCCGAATGGCTCCTTTACCTTGATCACAGGAGCTTTAACGCATGAACCTCAAAGGAATTTCGCGAACGCCTCGGCCGCAAACGGTGCGGTAGAGGGATTTGTCAGGGCCGCCGCTGTTGAACTGGACAACAGGGTCCGGATCAATGCCGTCAGCCCGACCGTCTTAGAAAGTTCTCCTCAATATTTTCCGTATTTTCCGGGAGAAGTGCCGGTTACTACGAAGCAGCTTGAGTTTGCGTTTCGCAAAAGCATTTTTGGTGCGGGCACCGGCCAAATTATTAAGGCATACTAATTTTTTTTATTCTTGAAAGACCAGGTCGTCGCCATATGGCGGCGGCCTTTTGGTAAGGGTCATGCTGGCGTTGATATTGTTTTCTTCCGGTGGCGGATTCAGGCCATGATAGAGGGCGGGTAAAGTTATCTGGCACAAGATTTTCTGAAATGAGGCATGGATCAGGTCAAAAATTCTGCCCCCGGCGCGCCGGGCATCCATTCTCCGTGGACGTCGGGAGCTAAGACTGGCATCGGCCGGGCCGCCAACGAGACGAATACAGTTAGTTTTACGATCGGAAGAGGGGTGCTCAACGAAGTATATTATCCGCAGGAAGATATAGCGTGCATGCGGGAATGTATCTTCCTTGTTGCGGATGGTAAGGGTTATTTTTCTGACGAACGTTGCGCCATGCGGGATATCGATAAGAGCGCCGGTCGGGGAATACCCGCCTTTTTAATCAGGAACCGGTGCCCCGACAACGGATATGTTCTCGACAAGGAAATAGTGGCAGATATTCAGCGGAGCGCAGTGCTGCAGCGCGTACGATTCAACCCGTCTTTAAAGGGTTTGCAACTGTACGTCGCCCTCACACCGCACTTGCATAACCAGGGAGCCAACAATGAAAGCTGGATCGCGAGATATAAGGATATGGAAATGATCTTCGCGGCCTGCGAGGGGTTGGCGGTGGCGATGGCGTGCAGCACGGGGTGGGAGGAAGCTACGGTTGGATTTATAGGCGTTTCCGACGGGCATGCGGATCTGCAGAAAAACAAGAAGTTCACCAGGCTATATGATTATGCCGGCTGGGGAAATACACAGCTTTGCGCGAGGCCTGTTATAGGCGAAGAAATGGTTATCGCCATCGGTTTTGGCCTTTCTCCGGCCGAGGCGGCATTTAATGCACGGTCGAGTCTCCTGGAAGGATTTGCATCCGTATGGAACCGTTATGTAAAAGAATGGAAGGCGTGGCAACGTAAAATTAGAAAAAAGTGGAGAGGTCAGACGGTGGAAGCCAGCTGGCTGCCTGAAAGCATTGCGGCCTTGCGGATCGCGGAAAGCAGAAGATACCCGGGCGGAATCATCGCCAGTCTGTCCATTCCCTGGGGTCAATCGCATGGCGTCAATGGCGGACTGGGTTATCACCTCGTGTGGCCGCGCGACCTGGTTGAAAGCGCCTGGGGGTTTCTGGCGCTGAATGCAAAGGAAGAGGTGCTGCGCATCCTCAATTATCTTTTTACCACCCAGGACGGCGATGGGAAATGGGCGCAAAATATGTGGTTGGACGGCAGACCCTGCCTGCCTAAGATCCAGATGGACCAGGTCGCCCTGCCCATCCTGCTGCTTTATTCATGCTATCATAGGGGCCTTTTTGATCGGGAAGGATGGCTTAGATACCGGCCTGGTCTGTACCGCGCAGCCGCCTATTTGCTTGAATTCGGCCCTTCAAGCGAGCAAGACCGGTGGGAACAGCAAAGCGGCCTCTCCACTTTTTCACTGGCAGCCCAGATCGCTGCGCTTATATCGGCTGCGGAACTGTTAGAAAGGACGGGCGATATTCCAATGGCAGAGGAATGCCGCAAAAGAGCAGATTTGTGGAATGCGCAAATCGAGACCTGGACGTTTGTTGAGGGGACCGATACGGCGCATCGTTGCGGCGTCCGGGGTTATTACGTCCGGGTCAACCCTTTTCTTGCGCCTGCGCAGGATGTAAAAGAAAAGCCGTTAAGGCTCCATCACCATCCCGAAGGCAAAGCCGAGATGCCGGTTGGTGAAGTGGTATCGGTAGATGCGCTGGCCCTCGTTCGGTTCGGGCTGCGGCGGGCCGACGACCCCCGTATCCTGGATACGATCCGGGTGATCGACAGCCAGCTGAGGAGGGACCTGCCGGAAGGCCCCTGCTGGCGACGGTTCACTTATGACGGATATGGGGAGACTGATACCGGGGATCCTCTTGGGGAATTTGGAACTGGGCGGTGCTGGCCGCTGCTGACAGGAGAGCGCGCCCATTACGAGATTGCTGCGGGGCATTTCAAAGAGGCATCGAAGTTGCTAAAGGCTATGGAATCCTTCAGCCATAACGGATTGTTCCCGGAGCAGGTCTGGGATGCTGCAGATATACCCGAAAAAGACTTGTATCGCGGACGTTATACCGGCTCAGCCATGCCTCTGACCTGGGCTCAGGCGGAATACATCAAATTGACCGTTTCATTACGGCAACAGAGGGTCTTCGATCTGCCGTCGGCGGCCGCCAAGAGGTATTTGAAAGAATAGACCTTGGCCCGGATTAGCGACTCCCGGCTTTTCTACTGGTCAGCAGGCAGGCGGCTGCAGAGATCCCAATGGCGGCTACCAGCAAGGCATTTCGATGCATCGCCGCCCAAAGGGTAAGACTTTTGTTCGAAGCTTTATTTGCAAATCCGCCATGAGTCCCCCTGTCTCCTTCCACCGGCTTCCATACATTGTTCTCGCGATGTTCATTTTCCGGCTGATCGGTCTGCTGGCCTGCATATCCCGATCGTGCCAGTACCTGGTCGGCATAAGAAGGAGAAAATTTATTTCCGATGATCGCCTCATAGGTCGATGCGCCTACCCAGATGCTGCGCCGGTTGTGCGCGGCTGCAAAAAGGATGGCCTTGGCCGCTACCTCGGGCTGGTAAATTTTTCCCATGGGTTTGGGTTGGCGGGGAAGGCGGCTTAGTACCCACCCGAACTGCGTGGTGTTCATCGCGGGCAGTTGAACCATGCAGGTCTTTATATGGCTTCTGTCGTGCTTCAATTCACAACGGAGCGAGTCATAAAAGCCTTCTATGCCGTGTTTGGCACCACAATAGGCGGATTGTAGCGGAATGCCGCGGTAAGCAAGGGCGGATCCCACGAGGACAATGGAACCATGGTTGCGAGGTCTCATTCGCTTGAGGGCTGCCATGGTTCCATACACCTGGCCCAGATAGGTGACCTCCGTAACCTGGCGGTATTCTTCGGGTTTTATTTCGGATACCGGAGCAAAGACACTGACCATAGCATTGTTAACCCAGACGTCGATTGGCCCCAAAATATTCTCTACCCGGTCCGCAGCCGCCTCTACTTGTTGCGGATCGGACACGTCGGTAGGGATACCTATCGCTGTGCCTCCCGCCAATTCCACTTCCTGTCTTGTCGCTTGCAGCTGTTCAGAACTACGGGCGAGCAGGGCCACTTTTGCCCCATGCCGCCCGAAGGCATGAGCGGTAGCACGTCCGACCCCGCCTGTTGCGCCTGTTATGACGACGACTTTATTCCTGTAATAATTCCGATGCATAGACGATCAATTTATTTATTAGTGAATATACTTTTGCCACAGTCCGTAGGTTTCTGTTATTCGGCCACGCGGAACCGAGAGCAGACAGACCAGCAGGCCGATCAGGCTACCGGTGACGCCTAAATTCCTGCCGGCGTCGAAGAACCAGGGGACAACAGCTACCGTCAGTCCCGCAGGCAGATTTACCCACCGGATCACGCGAACGACTTCTCCCATGCTGATCACTGAACAGACCACTATCAAGGCTCCCGTGATGTAAAAGACATGGGCCGCCATTGTTCCGATCGGAATATGCCAGATTCCCGGCGCAAACAATAGGGCGATGCCTGCGACTGTCGCCACGGCTAACGTCGGCGGGATACTCATGCCCCAGACGGAGGCCCTGACTATTTTCCGGGGTTGATCGGCAAAGGATAATACCTTCGGGGATCTTTTGTCCTCATTCTTTTCTACGGGTTGTCCACCCAGCCAAAATACGCGCCAGAAAGGTTCGCCATTCCGGGTTGCCTGTACCATATGCTGACCCATGGCAATTACCTCATCTACTTCAAGTGGCAGCATTGGCAGCATGATGGCCGCTGCGAGCAGGCAGAGCGAACACCATGATCCGACGGCGATGGGTTGCGACATGACGAGGAAAATATGTACGAGTCCCAGGGGAATAACAAGGATCCCGAAGAAGGTAACCATCCACGGCATTGTACGCCACCGGGCCGGGCCGCCCATCCAGCCCATCAGGAATTCGAAGGTATAGGCAAACGCGCCAAGGGCACCGTCCGATATGGGCCAGCTGCGGGACATTGCGGAGTTCAGTACCCGCTGCGTCTCACCGCCAAAAAAAGGGTCCCAGGCCTTATCGATAAAGCCGAGCTGCCATGCACCGAGATAACGGGAGACCATCCAGCCGGCAAAACCCAGCACGATCATGATCCAGCGCTGGTCCCAGCTGGACGGGTTGTAGCTCCAGCCATCCGGCACTTCGGAGCCCATTTTCATAAAGGCCATCATATTGGGCATGCCGGGTGTCAACACGGAGAAGGCAATGACCAGCACACCGATAAGCGTATCATTTGCGTAGATCAATGCCGAGGGTGCCCAGAAGAGGAGCGGCGCCGCATTGAGCCAGACTCCGGCGAGACAGCAGATCCAGAGGCTGACCGGACGATCGGGTTTGATCGATCTTAGCCCAAAAAAGATCAATATAAGGCCGCTGATCCGGTCGGACCATTCGCAGGCGGTAACCCTTGCAGGAAGGTCGAGCCAAAGGCGGCGCGCTTCATTGATGGCGGTAAGGCCCTTGTCATAACTGAAAGTGGCGGGCATGAGGACCAGCCAGCATCCGAGGATGACCAATATCCAGTACATCCAAAGCGTTTGAGCGTGATGCATGCGCAGGCCTTCCGCAGTATCCATTTGCTGGTCCATACCAGTGAATATGCAGGAATTATGCGAGATAGCCCACACTTAATGTATTCATTAGTCCTGGGGACGCATTGCCTCACGATGTAATATATTCTACGCCACACTTTTCTAATGAAATTCTAATGTCAATTGCCAATGAAAACAGCTCGGATGAACATCAACGGATGTAAAAAAAAGGCGATAGCGCTACTTTGAAAGTTCTATTGAAATCGAGATCATCTGGATCGATCAACCGCATCTGTTACTAACTTTATACTGTCTCCGCACTAAGTTAACTTGATACGAGGATGTTTGAGCGCCTGGATGCAGGCCGGTGTCAGCACATTGCCTGCATCTCCACCGCAAACTTGAAGGCGTGATCGTGGATCTCGAATTCTCGCTGAAAGAGGATAAGATAGACCGGATAAAGTACGTTGGTCCCGAAAGGGGTTTGTTTGCCAAATTGTTCGAAAGCCTTGGGGTGGATTACGAGAAATTACATGCGAACTGATGATGAGATGATCGGTGTATCAGTAAAAAGCCGCCTCGGGGCGGCTTTTTATATGCAGAAATTGTGCGAGGAGGTTTGGGGAATTGTTAGAATCTTATTTGAGCCGGTGGCATAAAAATTTCGGCGGAATAATCATTCACTCACTTTACAATTCCTACCGTTATGGCTCAGCAAGTCAGCGATTACCTCGTGGATAGATTGCATCAATGGGGTGTGACGCGCATATTCGGGTATCCTGGTGATGGGATCAACGGGTTGATGGGCGCGCTCAACCGGGCGAAAGAAAAAATGGAATTTGTCCAGGTACCTCATGAGGAAGTAGCAGCATTTATGGCCTGCGGCTATGCCAAATTTACAGGAGAGGTGGCTGTTTGTATGGCGACCTCCGGACCCGGAGCTATCCATTTGTTGAACGGACTGTACGATGCGAAGCTGGATCATCAGCCAGTCGTGGCAATTGTCGGCCAGCAGCCGAGAATGGCGATGGGGGGCAATTATCAGCAGGAAGTGGATTTGATCTCTTTATTCAAAGACGTTGCACATGAGTATGTGCATATGATCACGTCGCCGGCCCAGACCAGACCGGTGATAGACAGGGCGATGCGGATTGCGAAAGCAGAGCGGACGGTGACCTGCGTGATCGTGCCGACCGACGTGCAGGAGCTGAAGGCAATGGAGCCGCCGATGAAGCATGGAAGTGTTCGTACTGGTGTGGGACATGGTAAGCTGAGTCTGGTGCCGCAGTTGTCGGAGTTACAGCGGGCGGCGGATGTGTTGAATTCCGGCAATAAGATCGCCATCCTGGCGGGGGCCGGAGCGTTACAGGCCGGCAGGGCGCTGATGGATGTGGCCGAGGCGTTGGGGGCGGGAGTGGCAAAGGCATTATTGGGCAAGGCGGCATTGCCGGACAATCTGCCTTATGTGACGGGGTCTATCGGGCTTCTCGGGACAAAGCCAAGCTGGGACATGATGCGTGATTGCGATACGCTGCTCATGGTCGGCAGCAGCTTTCCATACAGCGAATTTTTGCCGGAAGACGGACAGGCGAGAGGTGTCCAGATCGACATCGATCCAAAGATGCTCAGCCTGCGTTATCCCATGGAGGTAAATCTTATTGGGGACAGCAGGCAGACGCTCGAGGCATTGCTCCCCCTGCTGCGACATAAGGAGGACCGGGCGTGGCGGAAGACCATTGAGCACAACATACAGGAATGGTGGAAGGTAGTGCAGGCGCGGGCGATGAATGCGGCCAAACCTATCAACCCGCAAAGGGTGTTCTGGGAGCTATCGCCGCAGCTGCCAGATAATTGTATCCTGACTTCGGACTCCGGATCTGCCGCCAACTGGTTTGCGCGGGACCTGAAGATCAGGCAGGGGATGATGGCCACGCTTTCAGGGACGCTGGCAACTATGTGTCCGGGCGTTCCATATGCACTGGCCGCCAAATTCGCCTGGCCGGAGCGTGTGGCAATTGCGTTGGTCGGCGATGGGGCCATGCAGATGCTGGGCAACAACTGTCTCATCGCTATTTCGAAGTATTGGAAGCAATGGAGTGACCCTCGACTGGTGATCCTCGTGCTGAACAATGGCGATCTGAACCAGGTGACCTGGGAACAGAGGATCATGACCGGAGATCCGAAGTTTGAGGCTTCCCAGAACATACCTGATTTCCCCTATGCGCAATATGCGGAAATGCTGGGTCTGAAAGGGTTAAAGATCGAGGACCCGGAAAAACTTTCATCTGCATGGAAGGAGGCGTTGGCTTCCGACCGGCCGGCCGTACTGGAAGTTATTGTGGATCCCAACGTGCCTACGATCCCCCCTCATATCACATTCGATCAAATGGTTAGGTTCAGCCGAACTTTGCTCAAAGGCGACCCGGACGAGGCAGGGGTGATCAAAAGCACTTTCAAGGATATTATCGAGAATGTTTTACCTCATAAAGGCTGACGCCGATGCCAGACAGGATCGTTAATCTTACCGTTGCCGCTTACCGCGTACCTACTGATACGACCGAGTCGGATGGTACGCTGGAATGGGATAGCACGACGATGGTGCTGGTGGAAATTACAGCTTGCGGGCGGACTGGTATCGGTTATACATATGGAGACAGCCGTATCGCTGATTTTATAGTCAATCGGCTGAAACCGCGGGTGATAGGGGCAGATCCGAACGATATTGCAAGGATCGTTGCCGCTCTGTCCGCGGACATTCGCAACGAGGGACAGGCTGGATTGACACGAATGGCGATATCGGCTGTAGACACGGCGCTTTGGGATCTGAAGGCCAGGATTCTCGGTCTTCCGCTGTGTCGGCTGCTCGGCATGGCAAGGGACAAAGTGCTGGTCTATGCCAGCGGCGGATTCACATCTTATACGGACGAACAGCTTTCCGGACAGATGACGGGGTGGAGGGAGGAAGGATTCAATCGTGTTAAGATGAAAGTTGGACGGGAAGCCGAGTTGGATGTCTACCGCGTCAGCAGGGCGAGGGTAGCCATCGGGCCGAATGTAAGTCTTTTTATCGACGCCAATGGCGCGTACGACCTGAGGCAGGCTTTAGAGCTTGCCGGCAGGTTCGCCCTGCAAGGAGTGACCTGGTTCGAGGAGCCTGTGTCATCGGACGATCTTTCCGGGCTGAAGCATATCAGGGAAAACGGACCCGCTTCCATGCGGGTGGCGGCCGGAGAATATGCGTATACGAAAGACGAATTCCTCCGGTTGCTGCAGACGGAGGCTGTCGATGTACTGCAGGCGGACGCTACGCGGTGCGGCGGTGTCACCGGTATTCTGGAGGCGGCTATACTCAGCCATGCCTTCCATAAGCCCTTCTCCTTCCATTGCGCACCTGCTTTGCATTTACATCCCGCATTGTGCTTCCCGTCATTTTTTATAGGGGAATATTTCTATGATCATGTTCGTATCGAGCAGTTGTTCTTCGACGGGGTGCGAAGCCCGGTAAATGGAATACTGACGCCCGATCTTTCGGCTGGCGGTCTCGGTCTCGAGCTAAAAAGACAGGACGCGGACAAATACAGAATCTTGTAAAACGATCTTTTATGATTCATTCATCGCTGGAAGAGGAGTTGCGCAATTGTGTTTCGGGAGAGGTGCGATTCGATAAGGGGAGCCGCGCGGCCTATGCTACCGATGGTTCCAACTACCGACAAGTGCCGATCGGCGTCATCGTGCCGAAGAGTAAAGAGGATATTATTCTAACGGTTAACATTTGTCACCGGCATGGGGTGCCGGTCCTTTCAAGGGGAGGGGGCACAAGCCTGGCGGGTCAATGCTGCAATGTAGCGATGGTGATGGATATGTCGAAATACTATAATGCGGTGGTTGAAGTAGACCCTGCGGGAGCATTGGTGACTGTACAGCCGGGTATCGTGCTGGATGCAATGAAAAAGGTCACGGAAGAGGAATATGATCTTACTTTCGGGCCCGATCCTGCAACGCATAGCCACTGTACAATCGGAGGCATGATGGGAAACAACTCCTGTGGTTCTCATTCGGTGATGGCAGCCAACTTCGGGCCGGGGTCGCGGGTATCCGACAATACCGAACGGCTGAGGTTGCTGACTTACGATGGCCTGGAGATGGAGGTTGGGCCGACATCGGAAGAGCAGCTGGCAGCATATATCGCGGAAGGCGGAAGAAAGGGGGATATCTATAGGCGGTTAAGAGAGCTTCGGGATAAGTTTGCAGGCTTGATCAGGGAGCGCTTTCCGCAGATCCCCCGTCGGGTGTCGGGGTATAATTTGGACGAGCTGCTGCCGGAAAATGGTTTTAACGTTGCAAGGGCATTAGTGGGAACAGAAGGTACCTGCGTAGTTATCCTTGAAGCCACATTAAAGCTGATGCCGAAGCCAAAGGCCCGAAGCCTGCTTGTGCTGGGTTACCCGGATGTTTTCGCTGCGGGACGGCATGCCCCTTTGGCGATGAAGCATAAACCCATTGCGCTGGAAGGTATTGACGATCAGCTGCTGGATTTCATGAAGAAAAAAGGACTCAATACCGATGATCTGACACTATTGCCCGATGGGAAAGGATGGCTGCTGGTGGAGTTCGGCGGAGAGACCAAACAGGAGGCGGACGATAAGTCGCGTGGGCTAATGGCGGAGCTGAGGAAGGAAAAGGATCACCCTGCAATGAAATTGTATGACGACCCCAATCAGGAAAAGCAGCTTTGGGAAATACGCGAGTCAGGCCTTGGCGCCACAGCATTCGTACCGGGCATGAAGGCCGCCTGGCCGGGTTGGGAAGACTCAGCAGTTCATCCAGACCGGGTTGGCGATTACCTGGAGGATCTCCGGAAGCTCTTCGATAAGTTCGGGTATAAAGCCGCGTTATACGGCCATTTCGGACAGGGGTGTATCCATTGCCGTATCGACTTTGACCTGCTTACAAAGGAGGGGGTCGAGACTTACCGTCGATTCACTGTTGAGGCGGCAGCGCTCGTGCTGCAATACAATGGTTCTCTGAGCGGGGAACATGGGGATGGCCAGGCCCGGGCGGATTTGTTGGAAATGATGTACGGACCCGAATTGATGGAGGCATTCCGGGAGTTCAAGCGGCTCTGGGATCCGGATTCGAAGATGAATCCCGGCAAGGTCATCGATGCCTATGGGCAGACGGCCAACCTCCGGTTGGGTACGGACTACGCGCCTCCGGCATTGACGACGCATTTCAGTTTCCCCGAAGACCAGGGCAATTTCGCGCATGCGACCTTGCGTTGTGTCGGCGTTGGAAAATGTCGCCGGCAGAACGCGGGAACGATGTGTCCCAGTTATATGGTGACGCGGGAGGAAGAACATTCCACCCGCGGAAGGGCGCACCTCCTGTTCGAGATGCTCCGGGGAGAGGAGATAAGGGGCGGGTGGAGAAGCAAGGAGGTCAAGAAGGCGCTGGACCTATGCCTGGCTTGTAAGGGCTGTAAGGGAGAGTGCCCGGTGAATGTGGATATGGCGACATACAAATCTGAATTTCTTTCGCACTACTACAAAGGGCGTCTACGACCTCGTCCGGCGTATGCTTTCGGTCTGATCTACTGGTGGGCGCGCCTGGCTTCTATGGCGCCTGCGATTGTCAATTTCCTGTCGCGCAACCCAGTAACAGGGTTTCTTGCCAAAAAGCTGGCGGGAATTGACACCCGGTCGCAGATCCCGGCTTTTGCCCGTCGGACGTTCAGGGAATGGTTCAAGGACAGAAAGCCATTCATGGCTGCGTCAGGCAACGGCATTAACAGGCCGAGGGTGATCCTCTGGGCCGATACGTTCAATAATTTTTTCCTTCCCGAAACCCTTGTGGCCGCTACCGAGGTGCTGGAAGCAGCGGGATTCGAGGTAATGGTGCCCCGAAAAATGCTTTGCTGCGGCCGGCCTCTTTATGACTTCGGCATGCTCAATACTGCCAAACGGCTTTTGAAGGAGATACTCGAGACACTGAAAGAAGAAATCCGCGCCGAAACGCCAATTATGGGTCTCGAACCGAGCTGCGTGGCTGTTTTCCGTGACGAATTGCGGGCGCTTTTTCCCCATGACGAGGACGCGGATCGCCTGTGGAAACAGGTTTTCACCCTGGCTGAATTCATGGATAAAAAG
>JAFDYE010000534.1 GCA_018267585.1 Bacteroidota bacterium | reverse complement strand
GGCAGGGTCTGGCTGGTGCGGGCTTCCGTCACTTCAAAGGACTGGGACAGGACCGCGCCATAGCCGACCGAGGTCGCCGAGATGATATACTTCCCAGCGGGGAGATTGTTGAAATGGAACTGTCCTGACTTGTTCGTGGACGTGACCTTAATAACCGAAGAATCCTTTGCATTGAGCAGGGCGATGGTGGCGGCTTCGATGGGTTGCCCCGTGGATGACCCGACCTTGCCTTCGATCTTTCCGGGGTCTTCGGCACTGGCGCCGGTGGCGGATGTGCCCGGCGCCCCTACCCGGGGCGTTGTCGTCTCCAGTCCGTTGGTGGCGGTATTCGATATGCCGGTGGTCGCGGCGCTCCCGTTGGCGATGGCATTCGATACTCCGGCGGTCGCGGCGACCTTGTCTTTGGAGGCCGTTGTGCGGCTTCCGGTCTGGGCCAGACCGCGGAAGGAAGCCGAGGTTAATAAAAGAGCAGCTAATAATGTGGATGTGTTTCTCATATCAGGTTCCTATTATATGTTAGTACTATCGTTTGATAATTACAATACAAAGATTGGTACTTTGCATTGCATAGAACATTGTTTTATGTTGGGAGGCCAATTTTACTGATAATTGGTAGCCGCCCTTGAATGGGTTGGTTCAAAAATGTGAAAAAGCGCTTCGTCCGGCATAGATCGTCCGTCGTTATTCATATCCGGTACAAAGCTATCAGGGGTGGTGATGGCCGGAAAGTTTACTTGACCTGGGATCGGATTTTGGTGACGTCTGGACTTTCGCGAAGTATGACGCAGTATGGACCAGGCAGGTTACAGGAGGTACCAGCCCGATTGATAAGAGGATGAAATAGGGGGATAAATGGTAGGGCCCGTGGCCGGTCAAAAAAGGCGGTTACGCACGATGATGGCTATGCACCCTAAACCTGCGGATCCGGATTTGGCCCACCTGAGGACGCCTTGACCGGTGGTTCCTGCCCCCTTTTTCGTCTTAGCGATACCCAGATGGCGATCCCTGACAGAACGAGGCCCGCAGAAATAAGCTCAGCCTGGGTAGGCCGGAAACCAAAGATGTTGTATTTGGTGTTGACCCGGATCTTTTCAACAAAGAACCGTTCGATCCCGTTGACGATCAGGTAAAGAGCAAAAAGCGTCCCGGGGATGGTAAGGCGTTTGCGGAAATACCAGAGGACGAAGAATAGGACGAGACAGGTGATCGTCTCATAAAAAGGCGTTGGGAAGACGGGTATCGGCAGCTGGCTGCAGTAGCTCTGGCCGTCGCAGCCGGGTATCCTGACTCCCTCGCTGATGACGTTGTGTGGAAAGGGAAAGGCGAATAGCCAGTCGGGGAGGAAGGACGGCGCCTTGACGCTTAGATGAGGTATTTTGTCGAGACTGCCGAACTGAGGCAGATATAGCTGACTGTACTGATGGGTGATCCTTTCGTAGTCGCCCGGATTCGCCAGTACCGCCTTAGAGGTGGTGGGGTTGGTGATATAGGCGCTGTTGAGGATCCCCCAGTCGCCGTCGCCGGCGACCTGGCAGCCGATGCGGCCAACGGCGTAAGCCAGCATGAGGCCGGGGGCAGCAGCGTCGTTCAGGTGCCAGAAGCCGATACCATTCCTTTTCGCGTACCACCATATCGCCAGCGCCGCGCAGATAAGGCCTCCATAAAAGGTCAGCCCGCTGAAACTAAAAAGGGAGGCGATAGGGTCCCGTACGAAATCATCCCAGGTTTCCAGGCTGTTGAAGACCTTGGCGCCCACAAAGCCGAAAACGAATGCAAATATCGTGAGGTCCCCTACCCGGTCATGCGGCCAGATACGCACTTTCTTCTCCTGTGGCTGGGGCAGTTTTTGTTTGTTCTTCTCATACCATTTCAGACCCGCGAGGAGTAGACCCAAGGCCAGGCCGGCAGGCAGGCTGCCTTCGCTGGAAAGAATAAAGTCCTGGACATTGGCCGTCAACGGACTCGAGCTGACGAACAGGCCGATCAGCTTGAACCCCAGCAAAAAGCCGATGACGAAGTTGACGGCGAGCTCGCTGGGGCTGGCCGGCTTCCCCACCCAAACCATTTGCTCCCGGTATTGCAGCAGACCTTCCCTTTCCTTGCGGATCAATTCCCTGGTCAGCGTCACTGCCGCACATATAAAGGAAAGGGCCACAAAGAAGCCAAAGGAATTGATGAAGTATAAAAAATGAAGATTGATTCCGAACAGATCCTTAAAAGCGAAATAAAGGTTTGGATACATAAAGTATTGGCAACTTCTTGTTGCGTACAAACCTACACTATAAAATTTGAAT
>JAFDYE010000533.1 GCA_018267585.1 Bacteroidota bacterium | reverse complement strand
TCGGTAAATTGTCCCTTTACCTTGCAATCTACGTCCGTTGCCTGGGGAAATTTTTCCAGGAAATGTTCCATACCTTTGAAGTGAGGTATCGACGGGGCGACGGTGGCGTGGGGTGTGACGGGACCGTTGCTGACGCCTGTATTTGCGATTGTTGTGCCGTAAAAAGTTATTGACAATATAGCGGCAATGATTGTATGTTTCATCGTATCGTTTTTGTGAGTTACCAAAATGTTCTATAATAGCTAGCTGTTCTATATGAGACCAATGGAATGCCAAACAGGTTACAGGTTGTAACGTATTGATTGTGAAGGGTAGGCCGGAAGCTTCGCCGGACGCGGTGTACGGAACCGGACGTTTGGTTGTTCGCAAATGGACGATTTTTAATTTTTAAATTATAACACACATGAAAGCAAGCATTGGAATCAGCCCGGCGAATCTTCAGGCAGTAGCAACAGAAATGAGCAAGTTATTGGCGGATGAGTTTTTGCTTTATACCAAGACGAGGAATGCGCACTGGAATGTTGAGGGACCGGACTTTCACGCGAAGCATATTTTTTTTGAAGAGCAGTATGAAAAATTAGATGAGATCATGGACAGCGTGGCCGAGCGGATCCGGCAGCTGGGCCATTTTGCGCCTGCTACGCTAAAGAGCTTTTTGAATCTGACGCATCTCACGGAGGTAACCGACCAAAGAAATGACAGCCTTGCGTTCGTCAGGGAGTTGCTTGTGGATCACGAGAATATCATTATTTTCCTGAGGGAGAATATAAATAAGTTTGCAAATGATTACGGTGACGCGGGAACCAGCGATTTTATCACGGGGTTGATGGAGACGCACGAGCAGATGGCGTGGTTCCTGCGTGCGCATCTTGCTTAGGAAGGTCGTGAAATCGATCAGAGCCACTCTTTATCGGGTGGCTTTTTTTATTGATCTTTTTTCTTGCCGCCGAACAGGCGTTTGAAGAAGCCTTCTTTTTTCTTCGGGGGCTCCTGGGGTTTCGTATCAGTCACTGTGATCTTTATGGCTCCTTCTTTACTTTCCTTTTGGCGGGTAGCTTCTTTGAGGATCTTTTGCTCTTCGGGAGACAGTTTGGAGTCGACGGGGACGGTAGGTGCGCTGGTATCGAGGTACTGGTTGGCGCGGCCGTTGCCCTGGTTGGCTCCTTCAGCGCCGGGAGGCGGTGTCTTTTCGATAAGGTTCATATAGTCATACATCATTTCGCGGCGCATATTCTCCGGCTGGATGAATTTGGCGTTGCGTTCGATGCCGAGGGTCTTGTCGGTAAGGACTTTGGCGTAGAAGTATTCCCAGATGGGGCGGGCTGCCTGTGCGCCATAGCCGAGGCCGCCTTCGAGGTGGATGAAACGGTCGTCGCAGCCTATCCATGCGCCCGCCATCAGCTGGGGGATATAACCCATGAACCAGGCGTCGGAATTGTCGTTGGTGGTACCTGTCTTTCCGCCCATTTCGGCTACGCCGAGGCGGTTGCGGAGGCCGGCGGCGGTACCGAAGTCGACGGGCCCCTGCATCATGCGGGCCATGGTATATGCGGTCGCCTGGCTGATGACCTCTTTGCGTTTGGTGTCAAAGCGGTCGAGCACGTTACCATTTTTGTCCTCAATGCGCGAGATATAATAGGGCATCGTGCTGAATCCGCCGGATGGGAACATGGTGTATCCCCACATCACCTCGAAGAGGGAGAGGTCGCAGGCGCCGAGCGCCATGGAGGGGTAGGGTTCGATCTTTGTGGGTATGCCGATCTGTTTGACGTAGTCGGCGAACCTTTTTGGTCCCACCTGTTTCATGATATAGGCGGCGACGCCGTTGACCGACCATGCGAGCCCGTTAGCCATGGTCATGGAGCCGCCTTCGTATTTATCCATGCGAGCCGGGACGTTGCCAAAGCCGGGGAAGTATTGCTGGCTGGTCTGGCACATGGTCTCCGGGGTCATGTTATAGTCTTCGATGCCCAGGGAGTAGAGGAAGGGTTTGATGGCGCTGCCGACCTGGCGTTTGGTATTGATATTGACGTGGTCGTATTTATAGGTCTTGAAGTCGATGCCGCCTACCCAGGCTTTTACCGCGCCGGTGACCGGGTCCATCACCATGAATGCTGTCTGCAGCATGGCCTGGCTGTATTTGATGGAGTCCATGGGGGTCATCACGGTGTCTTTTTCTCTTTTGCTGTTCCAGGCGAAGACTTTCATGGCGACGGGGTGAAAGAATGTTTTGCGTATTTCGGCGTCGGTGAGGCCGTCGTCTTCGAGGCTGTGCCAGCGGTCGCTATTGTGCATGGCGGCTTCGAGGACGTTCATGTGGTCTTTCCAGATGGTGCCTTTGCGGATGCTGTACTGGGAGGCGAGGGCGCGTTGCAGGATGGGCAGCTGTTTGGCGACGGCTTCGTCGGCGTAGAGCTGCATGCGCGGATTGATGGTCGTATAGATCTTGAGTCCGTCCTGGTAAAGGTTGTAGGGCTCACCGGTGGCGGGGTTCTTGTGTTCTTTGCACCATTTCTGCAGGTCTGAGCGGAGGACGTCCCGGAAATAGGGGGCGAGGCCGTTGTTCTCGTCGACCTTTTTATAGTTGCTGAGGTCGATGGGGCGGACTTTCAGCTTGGCGTAGTCGGCGGCGGTGAGGTAATTATTCTTGACCATCTGGCCCATGACGGTATTGCGTCTTTCGATGGCCATTTTGGGGTTTCTGCGCGGGTTATAAATGGTATTGCCTTTGAGCATGCCGATGAGGACGGCTGCTTCGTCGACGTTGAGGCGGTCGGGTTCTTTCTGAAAGAAGGTGCGGGAGGCGTTGCGGATGCCATAGATATTTTCACCGAAGGGGACTTCGTTGAGGTAGAGGGCGAGTATTTCCTGTTTGGTGAAGTTGCGTTCTAATTTGATGGCGATTATCCATTCTTTCAGCTTTTCTATGCCGCGGCGGGCGAAGTTCTTCGAACCCTGATCGAGGAGGTTCTTGGCGAGCTGCTGGGTGATGGTGCTGCCGCCGCCGTCGCGGCCCAGTTTGATAACGGCGCGCATGACGGAGAAGCCGTCGATGCCGGAGTGGTCGTAGAAGCGTTCGTCCTCGGTAGCGACGAGGGCGTTGATGACGTTGGGGGAGATGTCTTTGAATTCGACGTTGCTTCTGTTGCCTTTGTCTTTATAGTATTTCCCCATGGGGGTGCCGTCTTCGGCGAAGACTTCTGTGGCCAGGGTGATGGAGGGGTTTTCGAGCTCTTTCAGCGAGGGGAGGGAGCCGAAGACGCCTAAATTGATGAGGATAAGGAACAGGATGAAGGCCCCGAGGGTGTAGAAAAATATTTTCCAGAAAATACGGACGAATCTATTCGATTTCTTCGCAGAGGACGACATAGCGCAATTTAATGATTTAGTTGTTGTTGCCGGGGTACGGTGTGTCCGGCGGTTTGTTAAAATTTCCCGGGATAGGCCGCCTGGAGGAACTTTCTATAGGCTGGCAAGTCCTTGTTGTTCAATAGCAGATCAAGGTTGGGACCCGATATTATCAGGAAACTGTACTTTCCGGCCGGCAGCCAGGGGACGATCTGTCTGGGTGCCAGGGCTTTGGCTTTCTGGAGATATTGGAGGGCGTCGTCGGCGTTCCCAAAACTGCCAATGACCACCATTTTGAGGCTGTCTGTGAGGTCCGAGCCGGCTGTCGTCAGCTGCTGGCTGTAATATTCTTCTGTATTATAGCGGCTGAAGGCATTTTTGGTCTCGTTCACATAGACCGGGTCTACCTTATTCAAGACGATGAGCACCGAATGGGGCTTGTCGGGCGTAAGGGAGAAGACCGAATTAAGAGAACGCAAATTTGCGGCCAATCGGTCTGTGGAGTCCTTTATTCTTGCCATGACGGCGTTGATGGAGTCGGTTGCATGCCGGATGGCGGCAGCTTTGGCCGAGTCGTTGCTCGCCCTGATGGCTGCTGCTTTCAGAGAGTCCTGTAGCTGTCGCAACTGGGTGATCCGGCTGGAATCCATGACGATCCTGTTCATGCCGGCCGAGTCCGTCTTCAGCTTATCTATTCCGGCACCGGGTTTGCCGGCATCGGGCTTATTTCTTACGAGCAGGTTCGAGTCATTGCGAACCAGGCGGGGTCGGTTGTCGGGCGCCGGCGTCGGTCTGGTGTTGTCTACGACGATGGAGTCCTCGTCTTTGGCGCGGGTGACCTGCAGCCGGGTGAGATAGTCTTCGATCTCTTTGCGACGGTTGAGGACGTCGAGGAGATTTGCTGCCTTGGCGGCCATTGCGGTCTTTGGCCATTTCGCCTGGACGAGGCTAAGGATCGACCTGGCCTGTGCGTCCCGGCGGGCGCGGATGAGGTAGACGGATTCGATGTAGAGCAGCTGTGGCGTCCAGTATTTATCGCCATAGAGGCTGTCGGCGACTCTTTTCCCTGATTCGGCCTCGTCGAATCGTCCTTCTATATATGCCAGGTATACCTTTTCGTATTGGTGGGTCGCGTTGGCCTCGAGGCTGCCGGATGCCTCGAGGGTAGAGTCGGGGTTTGCGGCCCGGGTCGTGAGGCGGCCTCCGGGGTACTTCTTCCTGAGGCGTTCGAGGATGCGGGCGGCATTGGCGTCGTCGCCTAATTTCTTATAGCAATAGTACATGTTGAACAGGATCACTTCCTCACGTTTGGTCCCGGGGAATTTTATCAGCAGGCTGTCATAGGTGTTGACGGCGGAGAGGTAGTCGGGTACGCCTTCCTGGAAGGTTTTAGCCATGGTAAAGAGGGCGGCTTCGATCGAATCCATCGAGTGCTGCATCTTTTCCGGTGTCAGGGGGAGGTTGGCCAGCAAGGTTTTAAAGTCGATGGTGCTGGAGGCCCCGGCGAGGGTATTGGGCACCAGGGGGCCCTGCTGAACCGGTCTGGCCGCTCCGAGCCTCATGGCGGAGGATATCTGCCAGTTGTCGACGTTGGGACGGTTGCCCCATTTCGTCTTGAAGTCTGTGTATCCTTTTGCTTTTAGCGACGGGTTGTTGAAGTACCAATCAGCGGTGCCGGAGCCGGACCTGAACATGTCGGTGTTGGCCGCGTTGTTGGCGCCGGTGATGTTGCCGTTGAACGTGCTGTCGCTCTCGTCGCGGAGGCCCTGTTGGCGGCGGAGGGTCCGGACAAGTCTCTTGATATAAGCGTCGCGCTGGGGGACAGGCATAGCGGCGATGCGCTGGAGGCTGTCCTGGCGGTCGATCACCTGTAGCTGGGCGACGATAACGGCGAGGGCCGCCTTGCGGTCCGGAAGCCAGCTGAGGTCTCCCATGGAGGCGGCGTCGGAGGCGCCGATGGTGAGGCTGTCGTAATAGTTCTTGGCGGCGCGGTATTTCTTTTCTTCGAAGGAGATGTTGGCCAGATCGAGGAAGGACCGGTTGCGCTGGAGGCTGTTGGCCAGCGAAGTATAGCGGGTGCTCAGCAGGAGAAAGCTTTCGGCGCCGGGCTTGTTATTCCTTTCGAGCTCCATTTGTGCGGCCGTATAATAGATGATATCCCTGTAGGACTCGTAGCGGTCCCTGTGCGCCATATGCACCAGGGCCTGTATATTACGGGCGATAAAGTCTTCCCCCCCTTCTTTATTCTGCCGGATGGCGTTGAGGCGGGCGTAGATCTCGAGTATCGGGTTATAGGTATGCGCGATGGTCCTTTCGTAGAATGTTCTGGCGTCGGATGACCGGCCGACGCGTTCATAGAGCTGGGCTATAAGGTATTCCCAGCGGGCGACCTCTTCATGGTTGGACGCGGCGGGAAGGGCCTTTTCCAGGTAGATGGCGGCGCTGTCGTAGATGGCTTTGCGGTAGAACCAGAGCGACCTTACTTCGTTGAGGCTGGGTTCGAGGCGGTCGGGAAATTCCGGATCATGGACCAGGACCTCTATCAGGGCCGAGGCCTCGCCGTATTTCTCCTGGGCGATATAGTTGCGCACCTTCCAGACCAGGGCGTCGTTGCGGCTGGGCGGAAGGGACAGGGCCTTCTGGACGAGGTTCCTTTTCTCGACGGTGGAGACGATATTGGCGTTGCCGCCTTCGTCGGCGTTGGCGTTGCTGCCGATGGGTTTGTCATAGCCGTCGCTTTCTTTGGGGGCGAAGGCATAGTTGAGGAACTGGAGGGTGATATAGGCAGAATCGAAGTCTTTCCTGAAGTAATAGGTCTGACCGATCAGCAGGTAGAGGTTGTCGATCCAGTCGTTGCGGGTATCATGGATCAGAATGCCGGCGGTGCATTTATAGATGATGGAATCGAGCTCTCTTTTTTGGGAGAGGGTTGCGTCGAGGGTGTAGTTATAGAAGGGGAGCAACCGGGTGTAGTCGTCGCGGAACTGGGACTTGGCCCGTTCGAGGATCATCCGGAGCTTTTCCTTGGCGTTCCACCAGTAATTGTAATGGGTGATGGTGTTCTGGATGAAGCGGCGGCTTTTTTTGAGTTTTTTGCCGTTGTTGGATTTTTCGGATGCCAGGGTCCTGTTCTCGAATTTCTTGGGTTTGACGAGGGTATAGTCAACGCCTACCTGGCCCGAGGAGCTCAGGTAAATAAATGAAAATACCATTAAAAGTATTATCCTGAAGTAGGTCACCAATATCCCTTTTTCGATTGCCGTCAAAACTACGCCGGTCGTCCGGAATATAAACTCAAAAAAGCGCCAAATATTTTGTTATCTTTATGGCAATCAAGTCCAATTTTCCGTTTATGGCCAAATTCGATGCCAATTCTACCTTAAAACGTCTTCAGAACCGGTACAGGCTGGTGGTAATGAATGATGATACATATGAAGAGGTAGTGACATTCAAACTTTCCCGCCTTAGCGTATACACTGTTCTCTGCACGATATTTGTATTGTTGACCGGGCTGACCGTGGCGCTGATCGTTTTCACGCCGTTGAAGCTGTATATTCCGGGATATGGGGATGTGAATAACACGAAGGACCTGCGTGAACTAAAAATACGTACGGATTCGTTAGAGCAGGAGGTGAGGTATAAGGATCAATACCTGCAGAGCATCCGGAGCGTGTTGCAGGGGAATACGACCGTGAAGCTGGATACGAGCACGTTGAGCATACCGAAGCCGGAGAAGAGCACGGATTAGGGGAGGGGACCGGCAGGATCTACTATCATGAAAACTTATTAAAATCCATATTTATGTTTAACGGCAAAACCAAATCTGACAATTTTTCTGTGGGCGGAGATGCGCCCGTCAGTACGAGCGCGAGCCTGATCGGCGCCGGAACTACCATGAAAGGAGATATCACCAGCAATGGCGACCTGCGTATCGACGGCACCCTGGTTGGGAATATCCACAGTACAGCAAAGGTGGTGATTGGCGCGAATGGTGTGGTTCAGGGGGATATCAACGGGCAGCAAGCCGATATCATGGGTAAGATAACGGGAACCATCAAGGTGAAGGACCTTTTGCAGTTGAAGGGTGGGAGCATGGTGAACGGGAACATCCAGGCGGCCAAGCTGCAGATCGAGCCTACGGCCAACTTCAATGGTGAGTGTCATATGACACAGGCAGCTGTCGGCAGCGCTCCTTCCGGAAACGGCAAACCTGCTGACGTAAAGAAGGAAGTTAAACACGCAGAAATTGCCGCGGCGGGATAATGTAAATGACAATAATGGTGATGGCGCGGGCAGCGGCCGGGCCGGCAGTGACTCAGCTGACCGGCGGCGTGAGCTGATGCGATATGCGGGGCTGTCCTCCGAGGTAGTGGCCTCGATAGGGATTGCCGTATTCCTGGGGGTAAAGGCGGACAAATGGCTGAAGGTTTCTTTTCCAATCCTTTCCTGGTGCTTACCTTTGCTGGTAATTGTAGTTTTAATTATCAATCTGATCAAAGAAGGATCCAGGAAAAAAAATGGGAAATAAGGAAAAGGCCGGAGCCGGCAGGGCGTTTGCGCCAATTTGGATCATTTTTATTGGAGCCAGTCTCTTAATCTGGCTGGGTCGCGGGATGCTCGCAGACTGGAAGACGGACCCCCTGGTGCTGGCGGGGGGGAATATTCTTCTCTTTTTGGTGACCTTAATAAGTTACGGCCTGTATTCCAAGGCATTACGCAGCGCCAATGTACATGCCTTCGTCAGGGTCATGTATGGCAGTCTCCTGATCAAAATGCTGGTTTGCCTGATCGCGACGTTCATTTATGCGTCGGTAGCCGGGAGAGGTGTGAACCGCAACGGGGTGCTCGGCTGTTTTGTGCTCTATATTCTTTATACCTTTTTTGAGGTAAAGATCCTGATGGGGTTAAGCAAGCGGAAAAATGCCTAAGCAACAAGCTCCTTTAGACTATCTCAAACGCTGGATACCCGGTGCGGCGGCGCCATTGATCCTGGAATACCTCAACCATTACCAGGTACATCTGACCATCACCCGTGAACGGAAGAGCGTGCTGGGTGATTACCGGCATGCTACCCGTGACCAGAACCACCGGATCAGCGTCAACGGGAATCTGAACTCCTGGTCTTTCCTGATCACGTTGATCCATGAGCTGGCCCATCTGGTGACCTTTATGGAGTATGGCAACAAAGTGCAGTCGCACGGGAAGGAGTGGAAGGCGATCTACCGGAAGATCCTGGAGGAGTTCATCCGGCTTTCCATTTTCCCGTCGGATATCCTGGCGGCGTTGAAGAAGAATCTGCACGATCTGCCGGCCAGCAGCTGTGCGGATGAGGGGCTGATGCGGGTGCTCCGGGGGTATGACGAGAATGCGGGCGATCTCCTGTTGGTGGAACAGATCCCCGAGGGGGCGTGTTTTAGCCTGGAGGACAAACGTGTGTTCCGGAAAGGAAAAAAATTGAGAAAAAGATACCAATGTATGGAACTAGCCACGGGAAAATTGTATCTTTTCAGTCCAATCTACGAAGTAAGACCGGCGTCGTAGATCGTCCCCCCTTACTATAACCTTCGCTGTTACCTGATCCATGGAATGTTTCGTTATCTGACAGACGAGCTGAACTGTTGGTCATCGCCCGTTTTTAATTCGACCTATACCTTTTTTAGCATCCAGATGGAACAGCCATGGTGGCCGGTATTGCCCATCGGCGCGTCAAGATAGTGGAAACCGAATTTTTCATAGATGGCCATGGCTTTCTGCAATTCGGGCATTGTCTCGATATACACCTCGTTATATCCGTAGTCGCGGGCGAAGGACAGCGATCGCTCGATCAGCTGTTTGCCCAGCCCTCTCCCCCTGGCTTCCGGGTTGAGATACATTTTTACCAGCTCGCAGGTTCCCTGCGGCAGGCCGGCAGATGGATATATGCCGCCTCCGCCGGCGATCCGGCCGTCGATGAGGCCCACGTGATACCGGCTGCCCGGCAGCTGGAAGGTGGAATACATTTCGTCGGTGGCTTTGTCATAGTATGCGGTGCCCGTCTTGTTGGCGCCAAATTCGGTGAGGGTATTGCGGATGATGGATGCGACAGTGGGATCGTCGGCAGGGATGATCGTTCTTATAAAAATCATGCTGCAAAGATATGCGGTCCGGAGGATCCGGCGGCTGAAGGGCCTGGTCGGGGGGCACCGAAAACAGGGTTCGCCCGGACGGTGGATGAAGTGCGGGGGCTAGCTAAGGATGGCGATGACGGTGTACAGGATAGCGATGGAGGCGATCATGATCCCGATGAAGGGTTTGTCTGCGTTTTTCATACTGTCGATTTTTAACAGGGGAGATTATCCGATAAACGACAGACAAAATAATAATAGTATGTGCGCGTCCGAAAGATTTACGCGTGTACAGGGGATCCCTCATCGAATGCGGCGGCGAGGAGTCCGGCCTGGTGGTAGCTGTCGCGGGTGCAGGAATAGCCGGCGTTGCGGTCGGTATTTCCTGAAAGTCTTCTGAACCCGGTTTTTTCGAGGAGGATACTCCTGGGGTCGCCGGGACCAATATGGTTGAGCGTCGTGAGGATGCAACCGATGGACGGGTCGCTGAACAGGGAGACGATACAGGCCCGGAAAGCGGGGAGGTTGAGCGTTTCCTGGAAATTGTGATAAAAACAGTAGATGCCGATGGTCCCGGGCGCCGAGAGGTATTCGCTGCGCAGGTCCATTTGTACGGCAGGGTGAACTTCGAGTAAGAACAGGATATGGTTATACTGCGAGACCAGGTAGGCGCCGAAGGCGCCGCCGGTATCCATCCTGTCGTATATTTCCCACAGCCCTTCGTCCGGGTACTGGGTCCTGGTATTGCCATAGAACTCTCTCCGGAATATTTCGCGGACGACAGAGCGGTCTGTGTCTTTGTTAACAGGCCTTACGGATAGTGTTCCGTTTGCCGGGTGTTTGGTTAAAGAAAACATAGATAGAGGCATGGTTTGGTTGGCAGAGTTGAAACCAGTGTACTAATCCAGCCTTAAATTGAGCGTGAGTTCTTAACCAGAGAAATGTGTAGTGTTCTTAATCAGGGAAAGTTGTTGCAAAAATGTGTAAAAAAGGGAAAGGACGGCCAATTCCCGGCCGATATATACCAATTCTGTCTACAATTTTGTAATAAATCGTAAGTATAAGCACTTATCAGAGGTCCCGGAGGGAACTCGTCCGGAGGACAATCATTAGAGCTTTGCCCGGGATTCGCTATTTTTTGAGGAAGCGAATCCCGGGCACATATCAGAGGTCGGAATAGGCTGTAGGATGGAGGAAAACGATGTCGACGTGGGAGACGTTGTGCTGGTATTCCGGGGCTGCGACCAGCTGTTTCCAGAACGGGTCGCTACCGAAGGTCTTCCAGTGGGCGTCGCGGGCGGCCATATTGTCGAAGCTGGTCATATACATGAGGTTGGGCATATGGGCGCCGCTGATGACGGATGCGTAGAAGACGGCGTTGAAGCCGAGGCGCTGGAAAAGGGGGATCTCTCCTCCCTGGTTGAACATTCTGACCTTGTTGGCAAAATATTTTTCGGTGGGTCCTTCGTAGCTGCGCAGCTCATAGACGCGCTGGTCGCGCGGGCCCCGGAGGGCGGCGGGGACGCTATGGCGGGGCATATCCGGGAAGGCCTGGAGGAGGATAGACTCCATTCGGAGGTAGGGCGGGTTGTCCCAGGCGGCGTCGAGATAGTCTTTTCCGTCGGCCTGGTATTGAGCGTCCTTGTCGAGGGCCTGTGGGAGGGTGGCCAGCTGTTCCATCGTCCGGGCGGGGATGAGGACATATATTCTCCGGATAGCGGCCGTATCGTTGCCGACGGGTTTGAAGACGCCTATCCCGGAGAAGCCGAGGCGGTGCATGGCGGGGACGAAGGCGGTCTGGAGAAATTTTTCCACCCGAGCCTCCTGCTCCGAATTCTTTAGCTGGTATATGCGGATGGAATAGTATTCCTGTTTGGTCGAACGTGCGAACAGGCCATTGTATATCGAAAGGAGGAGGGCGACGGCGAGCAGCTTTTTCATGATCTGGAACAATTTGGATACGATAAATGTAAGAAGTTAGGCTGTTTTAACAAAAACTTGACCGTTTTCAATACTGAATACCAATCAATAATACGATTTTTACAACCTCCTGATCGATCTATGAGACATCTAATTATTTTCTTAGTGGCCTTTCCATTGCTGTCCTCGCTGAGGTCCAGCGCTCAGCAATTCCTTACCGGTAAAGTTTTCAAGAAGAACAGTACGGAGGCGCTGGTATCCGTAAGCATCCACAATATCAGTGCCCAGCGGTATGATCTGTCGGAGGAGAATGGCAGCTATCGTATCCAGGTTGTTCCGGGGGACCATGTTTCCTTTTCTTCGGTGGGCTATATGGCGGATACGGTTACGGTGACGGCGGCGATGCTGACAGGCGATTTCCCTGTATACCTCGACGTCAGGGCGCAGACGCTGAAGGCTGTAAGGGTGGGGGAGTTCTCCAACTATCAGCTGGACTCTATGGATCGCCGGAAGGAGTATGCGTGGGTATATGATCATGGCAATACGCCACGTGTCGAGCACGAGCGGAAAGGGGACGGGGTAGGGGTCACGCTGAATATCTTCCGGAATGCCTCTGCGAAGGAGAAGCAGCGGGAAAAGCTGGAGAAGCGGCTGGCAAAGGAAGAAGAGGAATATTATGTCGACTCGCGTTATAACAAGGACCTGGTCACGAAGATCACGCGTCTGAAGGGGGACAGCCTCCAGCAGTTCATGACCAAGTACCGGCCTTCCTATGACTATTGCCGGCGGGCGGCGAATGTAGACATCCTCGTCTACATCAATGACAGCTACAAGCAATATATTAAAGGCGATTAGTGTATATTTGATACACTATGGACAAAGAGCTAAGAAGCCGCAACTGGTTTGGGAAGACTGACAAGATGGGTTTTATTTATCGCAGCTGGATGAAGAACCAGGGTTTTCCCGAAGATATGTTTGATGGCCGGCCGGTCATTGGTATCTGCAACACCTGGTCGGAGCTCACTCCCTGTAATGCTCACCTGAGAGATATAGCCGCGGCGGTAAAGCGTGGCGTGTATGAGGCCGGCGGATTCCCGCTGGAGTTCCCTGTGATGTCACTTGGCGAGACGCTGCTGAAGCCGACGGCCATGCTTTTCCGCAACCTGGCGAGCATGGACGCAGAGGAGTCGATCAGGGGCAATCCGCTGGACGGGGTTGTGCTGCTGACGGGCTGTGACAAGACTACGCCTTCCACGCTCATGGGGGCCGCCAGCGTCGATCTGCCGACCATTGTTGTGCCGGGCGGGCCGATGCTGAACGGGAAATTCCAGGGCCACGATATCGGGTCCGGGACGCATGTCTGGAAGTTTGACGAAGACCGGAAGAAGGGGGTGATGAGCGACGCCGACTATCTGCTGGCGGAGAGCTGCATGTCCCGCAGCCCCGGGCATTGTATGACGATGGGGACTGCATCCACCATGGCCTGCATGGTCGAGTCGCTGGGGCTTACGCTGCCGGGGGCTGCGGCTATACCGGCTGTGGACTCGCGCAAGAAGGTGCTGGCGCAGTTGTCGGGCAGGAGGATCGTGGAGATGGTGAAAGAGGGCCTTAAATTATCCAGGGTACTGACGCGTCCTGCAATCGAGAACGCTATAAAGGTCAATGCTGCCGTCGGCGGCAGTACGAATCTGATCATTCATCTCACGGCTATCGCCGGCCGGATGGGGGTGCCGCTGGAGCTGGACGATTTTGACAGGCTGGGGAGTCGGGTGCCGTTGCTGCTGAATCTCATGCCATCGGGGAAATTCCTGATGGAAGACTTTTATTATGCCGGCGGTCTCCCGGTGATCCTCAGCGAGCTGCAGGAGCAGCTGCATATGGATGTGGTCACGGTCAACGGGAAGTCGCACAGGGAGAATATAAAGGGACGGGAAACCTGCTACAACCGCGAGGTCATCGCCTCCCTGGAGCAACCATTGATACCCCATGCCGGGATTGCCGTGGTCAAGGGGAATCTTTCGCTGAATGGCGCGGTCATCAAGCCTTCTGCCGCCAGCCCTGCGCTGATGCAGCACCGGGGCAGGGCGGTGGTATTCGAAAATATCGAAGATTATCATGCGCGGGTCGATGACCCGGCTCTCGACATCGACGAGACCTGTATCATGGTCCTGAAGAACGTAGGGCCGGTGGGCTATCCGGGTATGCCTGAAGTAGGGAATATGGCCCTGCCCAAGAAGTTGCTGGACAAGGGCGTGACGGATATGGTGCGTATCTCCGATGGACGGATGAGCGGGACGGCCTATGGGACCGTCGTCCTGCACGTATCGCCTGAGTCGGCGGTAGGCGGGGCGCTGGCCCTGGTAAAGAACGGCGACTGGATCGAGCTGGATGTCGCGGGTCGCAGGCTTCACCTGGATGTGCCTGACGAAGAGCTTTCGGGGCGGAAGAACGAGTGGGTCCGGCCTTCCGTGCCGGGTACCGACAGGGGATATGTGCATTTGTATGTGCAGCACGTGCAGCAGGCGGACAAAGGTGCTGACCTGGATTTTCTGGTCGGGGGATCGGGGTCACAGGTGAGCAGGGATTCGCATTGATAAACTACGGCTTAACACACAACTGCTTATGAATCTTTTGATCGTTCTTTTCGGTATTCTGTTGCTGGTGTTGATGATCTCCTGGGGCAAGGTGAACGCATTTCTCGCATTCCTGGTCGTATCAATTTTTACCGGTCTTTTGCTGGGCATTCCTTTTGGCGGTATTGCGAAGAGCGTGTACAAGGGTATCGGGGACACGCTGGGAGAATTGTCCATCGTGATCGTCCTCGGCGCGATGCTGGGCAAAATAGTCGCGGAGAGCGGCGCTGCGCAGCGGATCGCTACGACCCTCATGAATGCCTTCGGGACGAAATATATTCAGTGGGCGCTGATGGTGACGGGTTTTATCATTGGTATTCCGTTGTTCTACAATGTTGGTTTTGTACTGATGGTGCCGCTGATCTTTTCGGTGGTATACAAATACAAGCTGCCTGCGGTATATATCGGGCTGCCAATGCTGGCGTCCCTCTCGGTCACGCATGGATTTTTGCCCCCGCATCCGGCTCCGGCCGCACTGGTAGGGCAGTTCCATGCGAATATGGGAAAGACGTTGTTGTATGGGATATGCATTGCTATTCCGGCGATCATTTTGGCTGGGCCCGTCTTTAGCCGTACGTTGAAGGGGGTAGTAGCCACTCCGCTGGAAGGGCTTGTTGCTCCGGAGCGTCCGGAGTCGGAACTGCCGGGCATCGGGAACAGCCTGCTGTCTTCGCTGCTGCCGGTGATACTTCTCATGCTCACCACGATCGTCCCACTGGTATTTGCTCTGCCGCCGAAGGCAAAGGCGATCGTGGAGTTCTTTGGGAGCCCGTCCATTATCCTGTTGCTGGCAATCGGTCTGGCCACCTATAGCCTGGGTATATGCGGTGGCATGAAGATGAAGAAGATCATGAAGATCTACGAGGATGCGGTAAAAGATATTGCGATCATTCTGCTGATCGTGGCTGGCGCCGGCGCCCTGAAGGAGGTATTCATCGACAGTGGCGTCAGCCTGGAGATCGCCGCGCTTTTACAGCAATGGCCGATACACCCGCTGGTGCTGGGATGGCTGATGGCCGCCATCATCCGGGTCTGTCTGGGATCGGCTACTGTGGCCGGTCTGACTGCTGCGGGAATTATCCTGCCCCTGATGACGAAGATGCACGTGGACCCCAACCTGATGGTCCTGTCCGTCGGGGCAGGCAGCCTGATGTTCTCGCACGTCAATGATAGCGGGTTCTGGCTTTTCAAGGAATACTTCAATCTTTCGATAAAAGACACGATCCGGTCGTGGTCGTTGATGGAGACGATCGTCTCACTCGTGGGGCTGGCGGGGGTTTTGCTGTTGAATCTGCTGGTGCGGTAATTATTCTATATCTTAGGGGGAGTGAACATCGAGCTGTACATACAGAGCGGGATCGTGGAAAGCTATGCACTGGGGCTGGCCACTTCGTTCGAGGTAGCTGAATTTGAACAGCTGCTGCCTCATTTTCCGGAGCTGCAGGAGGCGCTATCCGAGTTTGAATATCATCTGGAACTTTTTTCCATCGACAATGAGGTGCCGCCGCCGCCCGGGCTGCGGGAGAAAATAAAGGACCGTATCCGGGAATTGCCGGTGGCGCCGGAGAAGAGAGCGCAAGGCGGTCGGGCCCGCGGGGAGAAGAGAGCGACAGAATATATCCCTGTGGAGGTCAGCACGCCTTATATCCGGGTCCACAAGCGCTGGAGGACCTTTTTTATCATCGTATTCATCCTTTCCAAGATATTGCTGGCGCTTTCGATCTATTATTTCCTTGAATACCGGCATACGCAAAGGCATGTTCAGCAGCTGGAGGAGCAGCTGGGGAAGAAGTTGGAATAAAATAAAATTTGGGTTGTTTGGTTTTGGCGATTTATCTTCGCACCGAAATGAAGAACAACAGGCAACATCATCACCATCATGTATTTCTTACCGCAGCGGTAGGCCGGTGATGTTTTGTCTTTAGAATAAAACTGATTTAGGGCTTACCGGGTGGTAAGCCCTCTTTTTTTGTGAACTAAAAACAGCATCGTGAACAAATTAAAGATCGCTATTCAGAAGTCCGGGCGGCTGTACGATGACTCGGTCAAGCTGCTGAAAGATTGCGGAATCGACCTGAAGAACGGCGTCAACAAGCTAAAGACGGAGTGTGACAATTTTCCTATGGAGATCTATTTTCTGCGGGATGACGATATCCCGCAGTATGTGGAGGATGCTGTTGCGGACATCGGCATCGTAGGCGAGAATGTGCTATACGAGAAGAACAAGAAGGCCGAGATCGTCGAGCAGCTGGGTTTTGGGAAGTGCCGGCTGTCGGTGGCGGTTGGCAGGAGCGAGGCTTATGAAGGGGTGGAATATCTCAACGGGAAGAAGATCGCGACCACCTATCCTACGCTGGTGCGGCAGTTCCTCGACAAGAATGGCATCCGTGCGGAGATCCATGAGATCAGCGGTTCGGTGGAGATCGCTCCTGGTATCGGGCTTGCGGACGCCATTGTCGACCTGGTCAGCAGCGGGA
>JAFDYE010000532.1 GCA_018267585.1 Bacteroidota bacterium | reverse complement strand
ATCCAGGGGTTTATCTCTCTGAAGACGGAGTATAGCCGGCAGCTGCTCTTTTTTGTCTTATCCGGCATCCTGGTTACGTTCATTCTGCTGACAGACAGTAAATTCTTTACCGCGACGGCCAACCTGGGCTATGCGTTCGGGCTTTTTTTGCTGCTGCTCGTATTTCCGTTCCACTCAAAAGTAAAGGGGACCGAGTCGATCATCCGTTTTGGCAGCGCTTTTCAGTTGCAGCCGGCAGACCTTTGTGTGCTTTTTGTAAACCTGGCGCTGGCGAAATACCTGTCGCGGGTGGAGACCAATTTTACGCGTCCCCGGTCGCAGCTGATCGCAACGGTCATTGCGCTGGCGCCGGCGATGTTGAGTATTATGCAGAGGGAGACGGGTCTGGCGCTGGTCTATTTCTCTTTCTTTCTCGTGATGTTCCGGGAAGGCCTGCCGCCTTCCGTGCTGGTCATCGGATTCTCTTTTGCCGTCCTGGTGGTGGCGACGCTGTTGGTGGAACCGAATACCCTTGCATTGGTCCTAACCGGTATTGCCATTGCCGCTATCTACTTCCTTCGTAAGTCGATCAAGCGCAACCGGAGTGTGCTTTTTCTTGTGGTAGGCATCTGGTTTGTCTGTGTTGGCGTCCAGCGGTTCGTCGTGCCTTTTGCGTTCGACCATGTGTTCAAGCCCTACCAGGTCAAGCGTATCTATGACGCCATCGGTAAGGACTATGTTCCCAAGGATCAGGCGGATGAGGCGGCATTGGAGAGTGAGCAGAGGAAGAGCGGGAAGAAGGGAAATGACAACTACAACGTGAAGCAGAGTAAGATCGCGATCGGGTCGGGAGGTTTTATCGGTAAGGGATTGCTCAAGGGGACGCAGACGCGGTATGATTTCGTGCCCGAGCAGAAGACGGACTTTATATTCTGCACCATCGGCGAGGGGTTTGGTTTTTTTGGATGCATCGTCTTTTTGGGTATCTATTCTCTTCTCCTGATGCGGATCGTGACCATTGCCGAGCGACAGCGAAGCGTCTTCAGCCGGTGTTATGCCTATGGTGTAGCCAGTGTGCTTTTTTTTCATATCGTGATCAATATTTGTATGACGGTCGGTCTGGCGCCGGTGATCGGCATCACGCTGCCTTTTATCAGCTATGGCGGCAACTCGCTGCTCACGTTTAGCGTCATGTTATTCATTCTGGTGCGTCTCGATGCGGACCGGCAGATGGTGCGCCGGTAATACGTACATTTACATTATGCAAATCATTCCACTGTCCGAAGGGGCATTTACGATAGACAGGACCAAGCGGTTCGTGCCTTTCGATACCGGAAAGGACGACCTGCAGGAGCGCCCTGTGGGCAGTCTGCTGGTCGAGATCCAGCCTTTCGCTATCGTCACTTCAGAAGATATTCTGCTCATCGATACGGGTCTTGGCTTTAGCGTCAATGGCGAGCTGCAGCTGTATCATAATCTGCGGAGGGCGGGGATTGACCCCGGCCGTGTCACCAAGGTCCTGATGTCCCATCTTCATAAAGATCATGCGGGAGGGATAAGTGGGGACAGTGCGTCGATCGCCGGCAGCGCCCCGGGCGCGGGAGGTGCGTCGATCACCGGCGGCTCATTCTCCGGCGGTGCACGGTCTTCGGTTGTGGCTAGCCGGGAGTTAAGCTTTCCCAATGCACAATACTATGTCCAGCGGAAAGAGCTGGACTATGCCTTTGAAAAAGGTCCCACTTCGTATATCCCGGAAGAGCTGCTTTGCCTGAAGGATTCTCCGCGGGTGACCCTGCTCGATGGGGATGGGGTCATTGACGGATATATCCGGTATGTCGTGACTGGTGCGCATTGTCCGTATCATCAGGTATTCTGGGTTGTGGATGGTGGTGAGACTGCTTTTTTTGGCGGGGATGTTGCGCCGCAGCTGCAGCAGATGAAAAGCCGTTTTGTCGCGAAATATGACTATGATGGCAAGCGGGCGATGGAGTTGAGGCAGGAGTGGTGGGAGCGCGGGGGTGAAGAAGGGTGGACGTTCCTTTTTTACCATGACGTGAATACGCCGACATTAAAAAGGGATTAAAGCTTCCCCGGGAGACTGCGGGGTACTACAAAGAAAAAAGGCCTGCCCTGGAAAGAGCCGGCCGTTGCTAACCTATGAAAAACACCAAGTTCAAATATCGTATATCGGTTAGTTTATAATAAAATTATTCGGTCAATTGCCGAAATGTTAGGGTCGATTGGGGTATTGCTGTGTTTGTCTTCTTCTCAGCTCCTTTATGACGAGGACTTCGAAATCTTTTTCTGCTTTGAAGAAATCGTTGATCTTGCCGGGTGAGATGGCCTTTAGAAATTCTACGCTATATTTTTTCCTGATGTTGAGCCGGGCTTCTTCGTGTTTGAGTTCGTCGCCGTTGCGGCGGTAGTCGGCGTTTGCCTGTCGTACTTCGGCAATATAGATGTTGTAGATGGGCCAGAATTTCTGGGCTTCCTCAGGGCTAAGGTTGAGCCGTTGCGTGATAAAAGCCGTTTTATAGGCTTCCAGCATAGGTCTTTTGGGGCCGTCTTGAGACTTGGCGGGTAGGGCCAGCCAACAGAAGATCACCAATACGGAAAATAATTTTTTCATTGTTGCTTCTAATTCGTTGCAATGTCAACTGCCCCTCCGTGTTCTTCCATGTATTGTTTAAGATCACCATCAGGCACATCTCCCAGGAGAGATTTAACATCGCTGTCATTAATATCCAGGGTAGCGGTGCTGTTCATAGATTCCGTAGTCGCTTGATCGTTGTTGCTCTCTGCATAGGTTTGAAGGTCCTGGTCGCTGACGCTTGCCAGCGGGTCTACGGGTTGTTTCGGATGTCCGGAAGGGCCACTCAGGCGCAGCCAGCCGAAGGTGATGATGATGCCTGCGATGGCGGCTGCCACCGAGTATTTCAACCACGAAGGCATGAACCGGGAGGCCTGGCGGGATCCATTTTTTGAGCCGGTCGATCGGTCCAGAGAGATTATCCGGGCCGGCTGATCCTGCTTCACCGGGTTCGCCGTGTTCACGGTGTCGCTTGCTGGGTTTGCCGTCTCGATCGCCGGCATTGCCGTGTCGCTAGTTCGATTCGCCGTCATGCCCGACGGGTCTGCCACCTTGTCGCTGGTCGCGTTCACTGTGGAGACGGCCTGGTCTTTTATCCGGGCGAGGACCTTATCGGCGACTCCGGCGAAGTAATTTTCCGGAACGGTATATAGGGGTTTGTCCCGAAGACCGGCCAATGGGGCCAGCATCGGGCTCAGTTGTTCAAGATAGTTGTCCGGGACCTGGTAAGGGACGGACCGGGTGATGCCGTTCAGCAGGGGGGAGAGCCGGGTGATCTCCTGGCTTGCAGATTCTGCAGACGCGGGGGATTGGTTGGATTCCGGCGTGGATGCCGCGAGGGGCAGGCCGGATTCCTGCGTGGAGGACGCGGCCAACCGGCCGGACCCCGGTATCGCCGATGCCGCCGTGTTCATGGGATGTGCTGATTCGCCGATCGGGCCTTGTCCGGCCTGTCCCGCCTTGATCCTGTTGAGCAGGTTTTGCGCGAAACCGTCGAAATAGCCATCGGGGACGCTGAAAGCCAGGGGTCTATCTCCAGATCCTGCAAAAAAAGGAACCTCCCCGGTCAGGGTAAGCACCTGCGCGGGGAACCCATCGAAGTATCCGGCCGGGACCTGGTAGGGATTTTCCCGGCTGATGGTACTGACGGTGGTGCTCAGCAACCTCAATTCTTCTAATATTTCATTCCTTGCTTGCATCTATTTTGAGACCCCTTTCATTAATCAAAGTTTAATGATTGAGGATATAATCCTCTATTTTTTTGACGGCGTGGTGATAGGATGCTTTCAGGGCGCCTTCGGAGGTATCCAGCACCCGGCTCATTTCTTCGTAGGGCATTTCGTCATAGTAGCGCAGGGTAAAGACAACTCTTTGTTTTTCAGGAAGTTGTTGGATGGCAAGCTGGAGCTTCCATTCCAGCTTGTTGGGGTCGAACTGCTTGTCTGCGATGATCTTGTTGCTAAGGCCGGATTCGGATTCATCGAGGGGCAGGGCCGCCTTTCTTTTCTGCTGTTCCAGGTAGCTGAGGCATTCGTTGGTCGCTATCCGGTAGAGCCAGGTATAGAGCTGGGAGTCCTCGCGAAAGTTCTCCAGGCCGTTCCAGACTCGTATGAAGACATTTTGCAATACGTCATTGGCGTCTTCGTGTTCAACGACCATTCGGCGGATATGCCAATACAGCTTCTCCTGGTATTTTTTTATAATAGCAGTGAATGCCTTTTCTTTCGTCGCAGGATCCCGGAATTGCAGAAGCAGCTCGGTATCTTGGATGCTCACACCCATTTATTTGTTTTTTCTGGCAATAACCTTCTCAGCTGCAGCGACGATATTTGGCGTATCCAGGCCGTATTTCTTCAGCAGTTCGGTCGGGGTGCCGCTCTCGCCAAAAGTGTCGTTGGTGCCTACGTATTCGATCGGGATCGGGGTATTGCGGGCTACGGTCTGTGCAACGGCGTCGCCAAGGCCTCCGATGATATTGTGCTCTTCGGCTGTTACGGCGCAACCGGTCTTCTGAACTGATCTAAGTATAGCCGCCGTGTCCAGTGGTTTTATCGTGTGCAGGTTGATCACTTCCACGGAGATACCTTTTTCCTGGAGGATCTTGCCGGCTTCGATGGCCTTCCATACGAGGTGGCCGCAGGCGAAGATGGATACGTCGGTGCCTTCGGAGAAGACCTGGGCCTT